>DAIOGM010000023.1:0-26991 GCA_036745215.1 Gemmataceae bacterium | reverse complement strand
TCGCGAAGCAATCCCGTCATCTTGCAGGCGTTCCGCACCGTCGTCGCCAAGCCGAGCGAGTCGATCGTCCGCGTCATCGCGGACGGCAAAGAGGTCGCCTTCGGCACGATTGTCGAGCCCGACGGCTGGATCGTCACGAAATATGACGAGATCAAGGATAAGGAAAAGATCGTCGTCAAGCTGCGCGACGGCAAGGAACACGAAGCGAAAATCATCGACTGGCAGCAGGACTTCGATCTCGCCATGCTCAAGATTGACGCCAAGGGACTGAAGGCAATCGAATGGCGGCCAAGCAAGGACGCCACGGTCGGCCGCTGGGTCGCGTCCGTCGGCGCCGATCAAGACCCGATCGCGATCGGCGTCGTCAGCGTCGGTACGCGCAAGTTCGCGCTGGGAGATCAGCCGCCCAAGAACATCAATCTTAACGCGGGCTATCTCGGCGTCGGGCTTGAGGCCGGCATGGGGGGCGCCAAGGTCAACAAGGTCGATGACGGCACGCCTGCCAAGAAAGCGGGCCTCAAAATCGATGACATCATCTATGAAGCCGACGGCAAAAACATCGTCGATCACGAAGCGTTGATCAATACGATCGGCCGACTCCGCCCGGGCGACAAGGTCCTCTTGAAAGTGAAGCGCGGCGACGAATCGCTCGAACTCAAGGCGATTCTCGGCACTCGGCCCGCGAAGCAGTTCGGCATCAACCCGCAAGAAAAAATGGGCAGCGACCTGTCGAATCGTCGCGGCGGCTTCCCTGTGATTCTCCAGCACGACACCGTCTTGAAGCCCAAGGATTGCGGCGGACCGCTCGTCGATCTCGACGGCAAGGCCGTCGGCATCAATATCGCCCGCGCCGGCCGCACGGAGACGTATGCCATCCCGTCGGAGGAAGTGCAAAAGCTCATCCCCGATCTCAAGTTAGGCAAGCTTCAACCCAAGGAAGGCGCGTTAATCTTGCGCGTCAACGGCAGCATCGCCGCGACGGATCCGATCAGCAAGCTCGGCAAGGGTCGTTACATGAAGATTCACGACGTGAAGCTCATCGCCGGCGCGACGTATACGTTTGAAATGGAAAGTGCCGCGTTCGATTCGTTTTTGATTCTCGAAGACGCCAAGGGCAAGAAGCTCGCGGAGGACGACGACGGCGGCGGCTTCCCGAACGCCAAGATCACCTTCACGGCGCCGGCCGACGGCGACTATCGCATCATCGCCACCGCGTTCAACGAGAGCGGGCTCGGCGCCTACACGTTGATCGTTCGCAAGCAGGCGGATCCGGAGAAGAAGGAAAAGAAGTGAGCGACCAAAGCAAAAGGACGGACAAGAATGTCCGTCCTACGACCAATCAACGTAGGCCGGACATTCCTGTCCGGCCTTTTTGTTAGCGCTTGCAGCCGCCGGGTCCGCAATTGCCGTAACCATTGCCACTGCCATAGCCATAGCCATTGCCGTGCGTGTTCGGATAACACTGTTCGCCGAAAAACCATCGGCACGAGCCGAAGACGAAATGGAAATCGTAGTGGACGTTGCCGCACGCGCCGCCGGGGACATTCGACGCGCAGCTCAAGCCGTGCTGGTTGAAAAGATGCTGCAGGCGATGGGCCGCGGGCGGCGGGGCAGGTCGGGGCGCGAACGGCGGCGGCATCGAACCCAAACGGTCCGGTTCATACGGGACCGCGGGGACGACCACGACGCCGATCCCTCCCGGCGGGCCAATCACGTCCGGGGCGTACCGACCCGGCGGGCCGATCGCTTCCTGGGCGGGCAGGCGATTCGCCCAAAACGCCAGCGCAATCATCAAACTCAAGCCAAGCCGAACGGTCCCTGTCTTCATGCCAAATCCTCCCCGTTTGCGCTCCTCGGCGCGAATCCCGTCTTGCCCCAGGTTTCCTATTCATCGGATGGCGTAAACCCTTTGCCGCACGTGGAAATCCCTCACTCGGCCCAAACGCATGAAAGATGGCGAAACAGGATCAATTGGCGCGATTGAACTGCAAGATTGAAATCTTGCAGGGCTTTGCACTAAAACAAACGGACGAGGTGAACCACGGGGAACACGGGGGTCACGGGGAAAAGCCAACAAAGTTTCTAAACGAGGCTGTGCCTTCGATTTCTGTGACTACCTGGGTGCGATTTCCCCGTGTCCCCCGTGCCCCCCGTGGTTCAAAACAGTGTTTTTGTGCAAAGCAATCTTGCAGGGTCCATTCAGAAATCGGCAAGATGTCAACCTTACGGCCACGAAATCGGCGCAATCCCCCAATTTGACAAACTCTTGATCTCGACCTAGGGTTTGGCACCGGGTTTTTTCACCTACTGGAGACTGTTCATGGACACCACCGTATTTCTCGTTGTTATCGCCTGCTTTTGCTTGGTTGTGGGCATCTATTTCTTCTTCGTGCGTTCGCGCCCCGAAGAAAAATCGTCCGAGCCGCAGTAGAATGAGCCATGGGAACACGCGGGGATCCGTCCCCCTGCGGGCCCGTGACCCAAGCGGCAAACATGAATTCGATCTATCTCGATAACAACGCGACGACACCGCTTGCACCGGTCGCACGCGACGCGATGCAGCCATATCTTTCAGAGCGGTTTGGCAACCCAGCCAGCGGTCACTCCTTCGGCCGACAAGCACGGAAAGCGTTGGAAGACGCGCGCGAACAGATCGCGGACGTTCTGCATGCGCATCCGGACGAAGTCCTTTTCACGAGCGGCGCGACCGAGGCGAACAACCTCGCGATCTTCGGCTTGCCTGGCGCAGCGCCGGGCGCGATCGTCACCAGCGCGATCGAGCACCCGTGCGTCCTGGAGCCGATCGCGCAGCTGCAACGCCGGGGCTTCACGCGCATTGATCTGCCGACCGATGAATTCGGCCAGATTGACCTGTCCACGATCCCGATTCCGGGCGATGCGCGGCTCATCGCCATGATGCTCGCCAACCACGAGACCGGCGCGATCCAGCCGGTGAATGCGCTTGCGAATTTGCTGCACGGACACATTCCCTTTCACTGCGACGCCGCCGCCGCCGCCGGCAAGATGGCGATTTCCTTTCGCGAACTCGGCGTCGCCACGCTCACCATCAGCGCTCACAAATTTCACGGACCGAAAGGCATCGGCGCTTTGCTTGTGCGCAAGAACGTCAAGCTGCGGCCACTCGTATTCGGCGGCCATCAACAGCAGGGCAAGCGCCCCGGCACGGAGCCGGTCGCGCTCGCGGTCGGCATGGCGGCGGCGCTGGCGTGGTCGATCAAGAACCTGGACGCGCATCGCGCGCAACTTGCCGAACTGCGGCAACGGTTTCTCGATCATCTTCGCCGGCATGTCGCCCCGATTTTGCTCAACGGCCCGGAGCATGACGGTCTGCCGCACGCGCTCAACGTGTCGTTTCCCGGCTGCAAGGCCGATGCATTATTGATGAGCCTCGATCTCGCCGGCGTCGCCTGCTCGACGGGCTCCGCATGCTCGAGCGGCTCGCTGTTGCCGTCGCCGGTTCTGACCGCCATGGGCAAGACCGGCGACGTGCTGCATTCCGCGATGCGCTTCAGCTTGAGCCCGCTTTTGAACGCCCTGGAAATCGACGATGCCGCCAAAAAAATCGCCGACTGCGTCGCTCGTTTGCGGCGCGTTTGCGAGGACGATTTGCCTGGAAAACACGCGTCGTAAACCATTTCCAAATAAGCACTTAAATACGTCAAACCAACTATCCAAATGCCTTCATTTTCCGTACAATGAAGGAGAGGAAGCAATCGCTCGCGCCCGTGGATTTCGATTCCGCTTCGGTCGATGCGCATGACAGGATTGGAATCCCTTCTTACTCCGAAGGCTTGGACAACATGCCGACCCGGCCCTCCCCTGGACGCCTGCTCGCGACGCCGGAAAATCGTTCCGCGCTGGCGGCGATTCAGGACGTGCTCGAGGCATTGACATCCGGCGAATCCGCGTCGCTTCCGAATCCGCTTTACTTGCACGGGCCGAGCGGGGCCGGCAAGTCGTTTCTTCTGAATGCGCTCACCCATGAATTGATGCCCGCCGGCGTCGAAGTATGCTCGCTGTCCGCCAACGACTTCGCGGACAAAGGCGATTTCACGGACGCCCAGAGCGCGGACCTGCTCGTTGTTGAGGACTTGCAGCATCTGCCCGTGCGTTGTCAGCCGACGCTGTTGCGTTTGATCGATGCGCGTTTGCGTCACGACGGTCTGATGATCTTCACGGCCTTGCAAGGTCCGGGCCGCTTGACGCATCGCGGCACGCCCGTTCCGCGGCGATTGGCGAACCGTCTTGCCGCGGGCCTGGTCGTTGACATTCCGCCGATGGGACCAACGAGCCGCCGCCGTTTGCTCGACGTCCTTGCTCAAGATGTCGGCGTACCCGTGGCGGCCGAGATTCTCGACTGGCTGGCGAAGCACCTGATCGGCGGCGGCCGGCAATTGCACGGCGCCATTCGCCAACTGCGAACCTTGCAGCACGTCAACCGGAAACCGCTCAGCCTTGAAACGGTCCGCCACCACTTCCGCGCCCAGCTCGACGCGACCGGCCCAGCCGTCAAGCAGATCGCGGAACGCGTGAGCTCTTGCTTCGACGTGCCGCCCGGTAAGCTGGCATCCGCCAAACGCTCGCACGACGTGCTCTTGCCGAGGCAAGTGAGCATGTATCTCGCGCGAAGCTTGACCGGTTTGTCGCTCCAGCAGATCGGCAAATACTTCGGCGGCCGCGATCACAAGACGGTGCAGCACGCGTGCAAGAAAGTGGAAGCCGCCTTGAAAACCGACGCCGCCCTGTCGAGCACCGTCCGCCAGCTGCGCGCCGAACTCACGTAGAGACAAGCGGCTCGCTTGTCTCCCGAAGCCGGGAATATCGTGTTGTCCACAAGTTGATGGAGCGCTCACAGCCGTTTGCATGGAATCGATCGAAGGAAGCCAACGCCATGGAATCGAAAACGATCAACACGCATCATCCAGCCGTGAACAGCAAACCAACGCGTTTTCCCCAGGATGCGTTCGATCCCATGATCGAGCAAACCAACGAGTTGCGTCGCATATGAATCGATTATCAACCATTGCATCGAGCACTTAACTAATACGACTGGATTTACAAATCTTGTAGGAATTAAAGGACACCCATGAAGATCATTTGTCATCGCGAGGGATTGTTGTCGGCCTTTCAACTCGCCAGCGCCGCCGTCGCCACGCGCGACGTCAAGCCGGTATTGCGCAACATCAAAGCCATCGTGGATAAGGATCGCTGCACCTTGATGGCCACCGATCTTGAGTTGGGCATGCGTCTGGAAGTGCGCGGCATCAAGGTCGATGAGCCGGGCGAAGCGCTGTTGCCGACCGGCCGCTTCACGAACATCCTTCGCGAATCGACCGATGAAGAGATGACGATCGAAGCGACCCCCGACAAGTGCATCGTGCGCGGCAGCACCAACGAATTCGACATGCCGGGCGAAGATCCGTCGTCGTTTCCGGACGTGCCGGCGTTCGCGGAGGAGAAGTACCACGAAATCTCCGCCGGCGTCTTGCGTGAAATGATCAAGCGAACGATTCTTGCGGTTGCGACGGAAGGCGCGGTCCGTTTTGGCGCGACGACCGGCGTGCTCTGCGAACTGGAAGACGACAAGGCGACGTTGATCGCAACCGATGGCCGACGTCTGGCGTTGATGCACGGTCCGGCGAAGGTGCACGGCGGGCATACGACGCAGGGTCAAATGTCGGTCGTGCCGGCCAAGGCGATGATGCTCCTGGAACGCAACCTCGCAGCGCCCGATGAGACGATTCGCATCAGTCTCCGTCAGAACGAAGTGCTCATGAAAACCGAGCGTGCGATGATCTACAGCCGGCTCGTCGAGGGACGTTTTCCGAATTACAAGCAGGTGATTCCAACCAAGAACAATCATCGCGTGCCGCTCACCGTCGGCCCGTTTCTGGCCGCGGTTCGTCAAGCGGCGATCATGACCGACGACGAGAGCAAACGCGTGCGTTTTCAGTTCGCCAAGAAGAAGCTAACGCTGCGAGCCCAGGGCGCCGAATCGGGCCAGTCGCGCGTCGAATTGCCGATTGAATATGACGGCAAGGGTTTGGAGATCAGCTTCGACCCGAAGTTCGTCGTCGAAATGCTGCGCGTCCTTGAGCCGGATGCCGCGGTGACGCTGGAAATGTCCGAAGGCGACAAGCCGGCGGTTTTCAAGCACGAGCCGAGTTACTTGTATGTGATCGTGCCGCTTGTGGAGACCAAATAACCAGGTTTACGTTTAGCGCTCGCTCGGCGGTTGCAACGACATTGCGCCGTTGCACCCGCCGGGCGAGCGCTAAACGAAGAGAGCCACGATGGCCCCGCGCATCCACAAGCCTGAGCCCGATGCCGAGCCGATCAAGGAGATCTTGTCGCGCCTGTTCACCGCGCGCGGCTGGGGCCGACGTTCAGAACGCTTGCACCTGGAACGCGCCTGGAGCGAAGCCGTCGGCGCTGAGCACGAATCGCAAACGCGCGTGCTCGGACTCAAGCGCGGCATCTTTGAAGTTGAAGTTGCGAGCGCCGTGCTTGTGCAGGAATTGATGCATTATCGCAAGCGCCAGATCTTGCAAACGCTGCGTGCGAAGTTGCCCGGCCAGACGATCAAGGAATTGCGCTTCCGAGTCGGAAAGTTCTAAAGAGAAGAGGAATGTCTCATGAGCGATGAAATCACCAACCCCGCGCCGCCGCCGGACGCGGGTCATTATGAAGCCGAGAGCGTTAATGTCCTGAAGGACGCCGCGCATATTCGCAAACGCCCCGGCAACTACATCGGCGACACCGGCACGAAGGGCTTGCATCACCTCGTCTATGAACTGGTTTACAACAGCGTCGATGAGGCCCTGGCGGGTTATTGCAAAAACGTCCATGTCACGATTCACGTGGACGGCAGCCTCAGCGTCTCCGACGATGGCCGGGGCATCCCCGTGGAAGTCCATCCCGAGGTCGGTAAATCGACGCTCGAAGTTGTGCTCACCACGGTCGGCGCCGGCGCCAAGTTCGACAAGCGCACCTACAAGACGTCCGCCGGCTTGCACGGCATCGGCGCCAAGGCCGTCACCGCGCTCGCTGAATGGGCGGAGGCCGAGGTGCGCCGCAACGGCAAGGTTTACACGCAAGAATACGAACGCGGCCCCGCGGTCACCGAGGTCAAGGAGATCGGCGTCGCGCCGAACAATCGCACCGGCACGAAGATCACCTTCAAGCCCGATCCGGAAATCTTCAAGGACGTCACCTTCAGCTACGATGTCCTCGAAGGCCATCTTCGTGAGCTCGGCTATTTGAACAAGGGCCTCGCCATCAAATTGACCGACGAGAAAACCAGCCGCGAGGAAACCTTCCACGCCGTGGGGGGCGTATCGGAGTTCGTCGAATACCTCAATCGCACCGAGGAATCGGTCCACAAGATCCTGTACGTCGAAAAGACCTTGGACGACGTCAAGGTCGAGACCGCGTTTCAATACACCACCGGCGAGGAAGAACGCGCCCGCTACTACACCAACAACGCGCACAACCCCGACGGCGGCACGCATCAATCGGGCTTCCGCACCGCCATCACGCGCGCGCTCACCGCGTACGGCGAGAAGGAAAATCTCTTCAAGGACATCACGCCGCTCGGTGAGGATTATCGCGAAGGGCTCACCGCCGTCATCTCCGTCTCGGTTCCAGAGCCGCAGTTTCAGGGGCAAACGAAGAATCGCCTCAACAATCCCGAGGTGGACGGCATCGTCTCGAGCGTCGTCTACGAGTACTTGATGAAGTACCTCGAAGAAAATCCCAAGGAAGCGAAGCGCCTCATGACGAAGGTGATCGTCGCCGCGCAAGCGCGCGAGGCGGCCACCAAGGCGAAGAAGGCGATGAAGGATCGCAAGAGCATCCTCAACTCCGGCGGCCTGCCCGGCAAGCTCATGGATTGCACCTCCGGCGATTGCGATGAAAACGAGCTCTTCCTCGTCGAAGGCAACTCCGCCGGCGGCTCCGCGGACAACGGCCGCAACCGCCATCTGCAAGCGATCCTCCCCTTGCGCGGCAAGGTGCTCAACGTCGAAAAAGCCCGCCTGGAAAAAGTGCTCGCCAACGAGGAGCTGTGCGCCTTGATCAGCGCCCTGGGCATCGACATCGGCAACACCGAAGACATCTCCGGCCTGCGCTACGGCAAGGTCATTCTCCTGACCGACGCCGACGTGGACGGCCAGCACATTCGCACGCTCTTGTTGACGTTCTTCTATCGCCAAATGCGGCCATTGATCGAGAAGGGGCACGTTTGGGTCGCCCGCCCGCCGCTCTTCAAGGTCGAACAAAAGAAGAACGTGCGCTACGTGCAGACTTTGAGCGAAATGAGCCACGAGCTATTGCAGCGCGGCATCGACGGCACCAAGCTCATCGTCGTGCCGGGCGAGCCGGGACCAACTGCTGGCGAGCCGGGAGCGTCAGCGACCGGAGCCGAATTCGACGGCGAGAAACTCAAGGCGCTCATGCTCGCGCTCGACGATCTGGAGGAGGCGCTGTCGATCCTCGAACGCCGCGGCCTCAACATCGCGACCCTTTTAGGTCGCATCAAGGACGGCAAGCTGCCCACCTACAAGGTGACGCTCGGCAATCAGGAGCACTGGTTCTTCACGTCGGAAGAAGTGGACGCCTTCCGCGCCGAGCATCAGAAGAAAGGCACGCAGCTCATCGTCGCCGATGGTGAAGCGCACAAGAACGGCAACGGCACGCCGGGCGAAGTGTTCTCATTCCTGGAACTGCACGAGGTCAAGACGGTCAATCGCGGCCTGGAAAAGCTGCGCGAGAACAAACTGAAACCCTCCGATCTTCTTCCCGCGCCGCGCATCGCCGGCCGCGAGCCGACGCCGCGCTTCTTCCTCGAATACGAGGGCAAGCAGCAAATCCTGTCGCACCTGCGCGACCTCGTCGCGGAAATCCGCAAATTCGGCGAGCGCGGCATCAAGATCGTCCGTTTCAAGGGCCTCGGCGAAATGGACGGCGAGGAACTTTGGGACACGACGCTCGACCCAGCGCGCCGCACGCTCCTGCGCGTCAAGCTCGACGACGCGCTCAAGGCCGATGAGATGTTTCGTACGCTGATGGGCGAAAAAGTGGAGCCGCGCCGCGACTTCATTCAGAAGCACGCGCTGGAGGTGAAGGAGATCGACTACCACGGGGCGTGAGTGAACAATAAAGGGGAGACCGATGGACGCTGCGACGGCGCTGCAAAAGCAGCTGGAAGCGTATCGACGCATGACCGGCGAGGAGCGTTTGGCGATTGCATTGCGGCTGCACGAAATGTCATGCGAGATCGCGCGCGCAGGCATTCGACAGCAAAATCCCTCAGCCAGTCGCGATGAGGTCGAGCAGCTCCTTCACGTCCGCTTGCGGCTGGCCCACCAGTTAAAGATATGACGGAATCGGACCTGCTCCAGGATTGTCTCAAGCGCTTGAATGCGCTGGGCCGACCGTATTTTCTGACGGGCTCCATGGCCAGCAATTATTGGGGCGTGCCGAGGACGACGCATGACATTGACTTTGTATTGCAACTTCACAGCGAGGACGTGAATGCGGTCGTACAGGCATTTGCGGGCGATTTCTTTATTCAGGAAGACACCGTTCGCAAGGCATTGCAGCCACCGCATCAGTTCAACGCGCTGGATCAGCGCTCGGCTCTCAAAATCGACTTCTGGGTGCTCACGGGCGAAGCATTCGCGCAGGAAATGTTCAGGCGGCGGCGCTCAATCGAGCTATTCGGAATCTCAGCCTGGATCGCCTCGGCCGAGGACGTGCTGTTGCACAAACTTTACTGGCATCGATTGATGCCTTCGGACCGCCAACTGCTCGACGCCGCCGGCATATGGGCACTACAGCGAACGCAACTCGATCAGGACTACCTCGTGAATTGGGCAAAGCAATTGCAAGTTGAAGACTTGCTCGATTCAATCAAACGCGGTGAAATCGGGCCAAAGAGCACGTAGTCTGCACCTTGTTCAATGATTGAACAAAAACTCCTTCGTATTCACCAGCGCCCACAAGATGTCTTCATACGCCGCCTGCAACGCTTGCGGGCGCGATTCGAGATGACGCGACATGACCGCCAATTCCTCCGCCGTCGGATCGCGCGACAGTGCCGTGCGATAGAGCCCCTTCAGCCGCGCCTCGTGCGCGCCCTTGTCCGCCGCCAACTGTTGCACGCGCGGGCCGGCGATCTTCTTCATCAGCTCGGCGGAATTGTATAACAAAAGCGATTGCGCCAGGCTCGAATCGCCTGAGCGTTCGCATTCACACGCGCTCGCGAAATCGGGTCGGCCGAAGACGCTGAGGAAATAAGACTCGAACTGATTGTCCGGCAACTGCACGGCGCGCGTCCCGGCCGGAACGCCCTTGAAGGCGGGCTTGGACAAGGTGATCTGATCGACTGCGTCAAAGAGCACCTCCGCGTTCAATCGCCGCGCGATGAATCGCGAGTAATTCTGACGATCGTCCGCGTTGTGCCTGTTCGGGATCGAACTCAGGCGATACGTGTTCGATGCGCAAATCACGCGAATGAGCTTTTTGAGATCGTATTTCGATTCGGTGAAGTGCCTGGCAAGCGCATCGAGCAGCTCCGGATTTGTCGGCGGATTGGTGACGCGCAAGTCGTCTTCCGGCTCCACCAGGCCGCGGCCCATGAAGTGCTTCCAGTAGCGATTCGCCAAGGTCCGCGCGAAGAACGGATTTTCCTTTTCGATCATCCAGTCCACCAGGCGCTCGCGCGGATCGTCTTCGTCGGCCAGGTCGTTCACCGGCTTCGCGCCCAAGCCGGTTGGCTTGAGGGCGTTTTTGGTGCGCGGATTGACTGCGGTCGCGGCGCTCGTGGTCAGCTTGACCAGGAACGGCTCGCCCGGCTCGCCCTTCTTCTTCGCCTTCTTCGCCTCGACGATGCCGACGCGCGAGAAGAACGCGGCTAAACCCCAGTAGTCCTCCTGGCTCCATTTTTCCAAGGGATGATGATGGCACTTCGCGCAGCCAATCCGCTGGCCCAGGAACAGCTGGGCCATGTCTTCCAATTGACTCGATGCGTCCTTCACTTCGCGATACCACTGCACCGCCGGCGTCTTGATTTCCTCGCCGGTCGCCGTCAGCACCTCGCGCGTGAATTGATCGAAGGGAACGTTTTTCTCCAGGTTCTCACGAATCCAGGCGTGAAACGCGATCGTCGACTTCGGATCGTCCTGCGGCGTCTTGCGGCGATTGCGCAGGATCGCGCTCCACTTGCTCGCGGCATAGTCGGCGTAGTCCTTGCTATCCAGAAGCCGATCGATGAGCTGCTCGTAACGCTGCGGATCCTTGCTCGCCAGAAAGGCGTCCGTTTCTTCCAGCGTCGGCAGCCGGCCGGCGATGTCGATGGTGACGCGGCGCAAGAACGTGCCGTCGTCGCAAACGTCCGACGGCGGCAAACCGAGCTTCTTGAGCTGCTTGAAGACGAGTTCGTCGATGAAGTTGTTTGCCTTGGGCAATTTCGCGACGTCCGCGCCGAGCGGCACCATGGCGCGAAAGACATCGACGTGGGTTTGATAGCGCGCCATGACCGCGAAAGTTCCGGCCGGGCCGCGCGCCTCGACGAGGCCGGTGTCGGACACGTCGGCCAGGTCGCGTTCGTTGGCCTCGAACTGCGTCATGCGCGTCACGTCCATCGTCGTGCCGTCCGACAGATGCGCGATCGCCGCGAGCTGCTGCGTGGCGAGGCGCTTCATCGTTCGCTCTTTGGGCATTACCTCGATGCGCGTGACGACCGGATCGCCCTTGTCGCCCAGCGGCATGCCTTGCTCGATCCAGCGCAGCATCAGGCGATAGTATGGCGAATTCACATCGAGCTTCTTGCCGCCGCCGTGGGCCATCTGGCCGGTCGCTTTGAGGAGCAACATGCTCGACGCCGGCGCCGACGAATTGACGCGCCGACTGCCGCGCGCTTCCTTGACGAGATATTCGTAATCGTCCTCCGGCTCGAAGCCCAACAGCGACAGCTTGAAGTTGTTCTGTCCGGATGCTTTGCCATGACAGCCGCCGGCGTTGCAGCCGAACTTGGTGAAGATCGGCGTGATCTGATTGGCGAAGTTGATGCGCGGCTCTTCGGTCAGACTGGTGACTGTGACATCAATCTTGACCGAATCGGCGCCCGGCGTCGCGATGGTGATGATCGTCTTGCCTTCCTTGAGCGGCGTGACAAGGCCGGTATTGTCGATTTGCACGATGCCGGGCGGCTGCGCGTCGTAGGCGGTGGTGCGAGTGAGGTCGGTCGATTTTTCGCCGGTGACGACGAGTTGCCGCCAGGAGTCGCGGCCAGCGAGGGTGAATGAAATGGGGGTGGCGGTGATTTTGTGGTCGGCGTCTCCGGCGAAGACACGATTCGCCGTGAGCAATACGACACAGAGTAACGCAACTCGGCATTTCATCGTATAATCCCACCTTGATCAGGCAGGCGCAGGGCAAGTCATTATTGACGATTGAATACGGCGATGGCAAGGCTCGCGCGGGCGCTAAACGAGGACGGAATCAGGCCGCGTCGTCGTCGGCCAACAGGCTGTCCAAATCCCAACTGCAATCCACGGGGAACGTGCTGCGCGGCAATCCCGTCTCGGCGGCGGCTTGTTTGCGGGCGTCGGCGTACGATTCGGCGAGCACCGCGACGGCGTGATTGTGCAACGTACCGCTTTCCAGGAGCTTGCGAAGTTCGCGCCGTTGTTCCAGGATCGTACCTTGCCAAGATCCCGATCGCTGTTCCTGTTGACGCTGCCACTTCAGAAGGTGAGTGAGCAGGGTTACCAGACGACTGGAAACCTCCCGCCGATCTCTTTTCGCCATGTCTGCCAGGTACTCGCTCAGGTTGGCGTGGTCCATTGCCGCGTACTTGCCGTGAGCCGCAAGATGGGCCATCGCTTCCAACCAGGCCGTTTCGTCTTGTTCGTACAAAAGGCTCAACGGCAGCGGTTCCGTAGTGGTCATGGTTTCTCCGTCTCGCGCCAGATGGTGTTCTTCCTATAGGTTACACCATGTCGCACGCGGCGCTAAGGCCGCGTGAAGCAGTTGATGTCGCGCGGCCCGCGCGAGCGCTAAACGGGGAGCTGATTAGAACAACTCGCGAATCACCGTGCCCGCCGTCACCGCGCGTTCGACGTCGCGCGGCAAACCGGGCGCGAGGCGTACTTCCGCAGTGTCGAAGAGCACGTTCATCACGGTGGCGAGCAGGTGTTGCGGCGTGTAGCGTTCGGTCGCGGGCGTGCCGGCCTGGCGGTCGGATTGGCCGATCACCTGGCCCATGCGCAGGCCGCCGCCGGCGATCAACAGCGGCGTCAAGCTGGCCCAGTGGTCGCGGCCGCCTTCGCGGCCGATGCGCGGCGTGCGGCCCATTTCGCCGGTGACGACGAGCAAAATTTTGTCGGACAGGCCGCGCGCTTCCACGTCTTCGAGAAACGCGGAGACGGCGTGATCGACCTGCGGGCCAAGGAGGCGCATGCCGCCGAGGTTGCGCGGGCTGTTCGAGTTGGAGTGCATGTCCCAGCCGGCGTCCATGACGGTGACGAAGCCGGCGCCGTGCTCGACGAGGCGGCGCGCGAGCAGCATCTGTTTGCCAAGGAGGTTCGACGAACGCCGCATGTCGCCCCAGCTTTGCACGTGGGCGAGATCGAACATGCCGCGCGTGTCGTAGCGGGCCAGGACGCCGGGATGTTCCTTGGAAAGATCGAACGCTTCGGAGACGCCGCGCAGGAGCAGGTCGTACGCTTGCTGTTCGTAGGCGCTGGCGTTTTCGAAGGCGCGCGTCTGATCGGCTTGCCGGCGATAGGTGTCGAGCTGTTGCAGCAGATTGCGGCGATCGGTGAGCCGTTCGCGCGGGATACGCAGTTCAAGGTTCTGACGCAATTCGCCGCCGCCGGACGGGTCGAAGAAGCTGTAGTTGGCGCCAAGGTGCTGGCTCGATTGCACGAGCTTGCGCAGCGAATCGGTTTCGAAGTTGGTCGGGAAGCGAGCGTTGTTCGCGACCGCCTCGGCCGGCAGAAGGATGTTCGTCGGCATGCCGGTCTGGGCGTGGTTGGTCCCGGCGACGCGAGCATAGAGCGTGCCCATCGGCGCGCGAGTCGGATTATCGCCGCCGGCGACGGTCATGTAGTTTTGATGATCGGCATTGCCCGACGCGAAGGAACGCACGACGGCAACCTTGTCGGCCAACGTCGCGAGGCGCGGGAAGGTGCCGCCGAAGGTGACGCCGGCGAGCGAGGTTTGCACTTCGCCGGTGATGCTGCGGATTTCTTCGGGGGCGGACATCTTCGGATCGAATGTCTCGATCTGCGTCGGCCCGCCTTGCAGGAACAGGAAGACGACTGCCTTGTCCTTGACGAGCGAACGCTGCCGTTCCTGGGCGCGTGTTTGAAGGAGCCAGGGCAGCGACAGGCCGCCCAGTGCGAGGCTGCCGATCTTGAGGAAATCGCGCCGGCTGGTTCCTTGGCACGTGCGCGTTTTGCGATTGCTCGTGAGCGTGAACATGGCATCCCCCCGAGGCAGGATCGAACGACGAGGCGGTAAAGGCAGGACTGTTAACAGTTTATCGGGGTTTTTGATACGTGCAATAACAAAAACGTGAAAGTAATACCCCCGATCCCAGGGGCTCGGAGTACCTCGCCCCCTGGGCTTAGGCGCCTTTGTCCTCGCCCGGCTCCTTGAACTTCACCCATTTGCGATTCTTCAATTGCCAGGTCAGTCCGGTCTTGCGTTCGATGCGAAACGCGGTCCAGTCGTTGTCATCGGTGACGAGCTTGATCTCATATTCGCCCGGCGGCACGGGGCCGGTCTCGGGAACCTTCTCGAACTTGTCAACGACGAGTTGCCAGGATTCGCCCGTGGTCGTCTTGAAGCGGAGGCCCTGAAACGTATTGCCGACGCGGATGATGCGCAGCTCGAAGCGTTCCTTGTCGGCCGGTTTCTCCGGCTGTGCGGACGCTGTTGGCGCGGCGGCGTCGAGCAGGCAAAGCAATGCGAGCAGCGAGATGGCAGGCGCGAGGCGGCTCATGACTTTCTCCATTTCTAAGGCGCGTATGGAATGTGCCATATTTCCAACAACTCTTTGCAACCTTCGTGGAATCGCCTTCTGAAGTCGATGATCTGAATCGAGTCAAGCGTCCACGACAATTTCGCATGGTCGCACGTGCGGTGCAGCACCGGGATAATCCGCCCCTGCAATCGCGGCTGATTGAGGGCGTATTTCAACTCCCGGGAGACCCAGATCGATTTCGCCGCGTCAGGCGATAAGATCACGATGAACCAGTTACATCGAGTCAGCGCATCGCCGATTTGGTCGTGCCAGTCTTGTGCCCCGACGATCTTGCGATGCGCGAACCACGCTTCGACTCCGTGATCGGCAAGCAAAGTTTCGATTCGGTACGCAAATGCTTCGTCTTGGTGAGCGTGACTCAGGAAGCATTCCGGACGAGCGGGCGCCGCCGTTTCAACGTTTGGCGCGGTCGAATCGGGCAGGTCGCGTTTCTTTGCGAGTTTGGATCGCTTTGGCAACAGCTTTCAACCCCCTCTCGCGATTCTTGGTGAGGTCAAATACCTTGAGCATGGAAAAAAAGCCCGGCAGGTTCGGCGTGGGATGCAAGATTAACGGAAAAATGCGAAAGCGAAAATTGGCATGAGTTATTGCGTGGTCCAGTTCGCGACGGACCAGGTCCGATTCCATGGCATGTGGCGTCACGAGCACGATCATACTGCTGCTTCGATCCAGAGCACGGCCGACCTCGTAGGCCCATTTGGCGGACGGAGGCAATTCCGCGTCCCACCACACGTCAAGCCCGCAGCGCCCCAGTTCCTCGCGGACTCCGGCAGCTTCTTTCTCGTCCTTCAAACTGTAGGTGAGGAAGACCTGGCCCATGAAGCACCTTCCTTAGCGAATTAAGTCGCATTAGAGTCTTACCGTCGCGGCGCCGGCATCTCTTTCGACGCTTGCCACACGCGCACGACGCCGGAACCGGCGCTGGCGAGCGAGCGGCCGTCGGCGGAGAAGGCGACGTGGCGCAGGTTGCCGACGTGCTCTTCGAAGTCGAGGATTTCCTGACGCGTAACCACGTCCCACAAACGGATCATGCGGTCCTTGCCAATTGACGCCAGTCGGCCGCCGCGCGGATGGTACGCAATGGATTGCACGGCGCTGGGCGCCCCTTCCAGTGCGAATAGCTGCTCGCGCTTCAACGCGTCCCAGACGCGGATCGTCTTGTCGGCCGACGCACTGGCGAGCATCAGGCTGTCCTTGCCGCTCGCCGGGCTGAAGGCGAGGGCTTGAACCCAGCCTTCATGTCCGACGAGCTTGTGCACGCTGCCGGTTTTGAGATCCCACAGACGAATCTCTTTGTCGTAGCCGGCCGAGGCGAGCCATTGGCCGTCGGGACTGAAGGCGAGACAGAGAACGCCGAGCCGATGGCTCAGCAACGTCTGTTCGATCTTGCCCGTGACGGGATCGTAGAGTCGGATGGCGTCGTCTTCGCCGGCGCTCGCCAGCAGGGAGCCGTCGGGCTTGTATGCGAGGGCGTTGATCCAGCCGTTGTGTTCTTCGAGTTTGACGAGCGGCTTTTCGGGATTGAGGAAGTCAGCGATGCGAATGATGCGGTCTTTGCCGCCGCTCGCCAGGAAGTTGCCGTCGGGGGAGAACGCCAGCGCAAAAACGGTGTCGGTTGCGCCGGGGAAGAAGATCGGCGGCCGTTCGGGTTGATCGAGGTTCCAGGCGCGGACGTCGCCGCGCGCTCCACCTGCCGCGACGATCGACGCCTTCGGATGAAAGACGACCGTTTCCAAGACGCCCGGCGCCTTGAGATTGAACGTCTCCGAACCGGCGGAGCTGTTCCACAAGCTGATGCGTCCGGACCGCCCGGCCGTGGCAAGCGACAATCCGTCCGGCGCGAACGAGACGCCGCTCACGCCTTGCGGATCGGCGCGGAAGCTCAATGCTTCGCTCGAATTGCTCGGATTCCAGATGCGCAGCATGCCGTCGGCGCTGCCGGCGGCGATCTTGCCGTCGCGGCTCATCGCCACGTGGGTAACTCGATCCGACAATCCATAACGCGTATAGCGCGTGGTCCCGGTCTCGGGGTCCCATAGGTGGACCTCGCCGCGCTTGGTCAGCACGCTGCCGCCGCCGGAGAGGAGGATTTTTCCCGTGGTATTGAAGGCGAGCGAATCCACTTCCCCCTCGTGGCCTTGCATGGTTTTTTCGAGGGCGCCCGACATCAGGTTCCACAATTTGATGGTGCGATCCCGGCTGCCGGACGCGAGCTGCTTGCCGTCCGGATGAAACGCCACCGCGTTGACGGGCCGATCGTGACCCTTGAGGATGCGGACGCTGGCCTCGGGCTTGGTCGGGAATTGTTCGTAGTCCCACACGCGCACGGTCAAGTCCTTGCCGCCCGACGCGAGCCGATCACCTAATGGAGAGAAGGCGACGGCGTAGACGTCATCGGTGTGCCCGCGCAGCGTCATGACTTCTTCGCCGGTATCGGTGTTCCACAGCTTCACGGTCTGATCGTAGCTGGCGGAGGCGAGCAGCGGCGCCTCGGGATGCCAGGCGAGCGCGGTGATGACATTGCCGTGGCCGGTGAGTATTTTCAATAGCTTGCCGGTGCGAACGTCAAAGAGCTTGATGGCGCCGGGCCGATTGAATTGGCCTCCCGCGGACGCGATCTGAACGCCGTCGGGCCGATAGGCGACGCTGAACGCGGCTTCCGGGTGGACGCCGAACGCGAGCTTCGCTTCGCAGCGTTCCTTCAGGAAATACCATTCCCAATCGCGCCAGTCGCGCTGATCGACTTTCGGTTGCCAGCGTTCGTTCAGGATGCGCAAGGCGCCGGTCACGTCGGCGCGCCGCATGGTTTGATGGGCTTGCCGCATCTCGGAAAGATAAAGCAAATCCCCCATCGCCTCCAGGCGCTTGGCGGCGATGGCGTTCGCCTTCATCGCTTCGAGCTTGGCATATTCCGCTTGAGCGCGTAGGTCTTTTTCCTGATACGCCTCGTATTGCGAATAGCCCAGAAACAAACTGAACGTCAAGAAAAGGATGGCCGACGCCCCGGTGACCGTCTTGTTGCGTTTGCACGCCTTGAGCGCTCGGCCGAAGATGCTGACGCGCCGAGCTGAAATGGTCTCGCCGTGCAGGTATCGACGCAAGTCGTCCGCGAGCGCTTCCGCGGATTCGTAGCGCCGGCTCGGCGTCTTCTCCAGACACTTCAGACAAATCGTCTCCAGATCGCGATCGATCGACGGATTCAGAACGCTCGGCGGGATCGGCTCCTGCTCCGCTACGAGATTCAGCGTGGCGAGCGGCGTCTCGCCGACGAACGGCGGCTTGCCCGTGATCAGCTCATAAAGAACCGCGCCGAGACTGTAAACATCGCTGCCCGGCCCGATGCTCTTGCTGCCCGCCGCCTGCTCCGGCGACATGTAGCTCGGCGTACCGAGAATGGCGCCCGTCCGCGTTTGATCGGAACGCGACGTCATTTGCTTGGCCAGGCCGAAGTCGGTGACCTTCGGCTGATCGTTCTCGTCGAGCAATACGTTGGCCGGCTTGAGATCGCGATGAATGATGCCGCGCGTGTGCGCGTAATGAACGGCGCGGGCGGTCGATTCCAGATATTCCGCGGCCCGGCGTCCCGACAGCGGACCCAGCGCCAGGCGCTCGGCGAGACTGGTGCCGCCGATGAACTCCATGCTCAGGAACGGCTGCTGATTGTAGTTGCTGACTTCATAAAGCGCGACGATATTTGGATGTTGAAGCTGTGCGCCGCCGAGGATCATCTTGAGCGCGACGATGCGATTGAGCCGCGTGTGCCGCGCCTTGAAGACGACGCCCATGCCGCCGCGGCCGATCTCCTTGATCAGCTCATATTCAGCAACACGTGTCAACGGGACCGGGCCGACCTCCAGGCGCGGCGCGTTCGACACCGCCTGGATGCCCGTTGCCAGCACATCCTCCGCTTTCTCCGGCCATTGCAGGACGGTTTGCTGCTCATCTTTTGCACCCGGGCGACCGAGATCGTCCGGCGTCACTTCGCTCATTCGTTGAACTCCATCATCAGCGAGCCGCGGGGTTCATCCCCGCGGAAGGAGGCGCGAGCCCAACACCACGGGGATGAACCGCGTGGTTCGCATCAATCATAACGCTCCCAGCCCGTAACTTCATGCCCAAATGGGAACACCTGCGGATGAAATATCTCCGCCAATATCTCCAGAGACTCGACGAGCCTCGGCCCCGGTCGGTTGAAGTATTGGTTGCCGTCCGTCACGAAAACGCGACCGTCGCGCACGGCGCGCAAGTTTCTCCATTCCGGTCGCATTTTCAGGCTCGCCATTTCCTCGCGCGTCTTCGGCAAATCGAAGCCGCACGGCATGGCGATGATGTACATTGGATCGGCCGTGAGCAATTGTTCCCAAGTCATCCAGGGCGAGTGTTTGCCGACGCTGCCGAAGAGATTGTGCCCGCCCGCGTGTGCGACGAGTTCGGGCACCCAGTTTCCCGCGGCCATCAAAGGTTCGATCCATTCGAGACAGGCGACCGTGGGTCTTTTTATTGATTTAGACGTTGCCGCGATGGCATCGACGCGTGCTTGCAGCTGCTGAACAAGCGTTTCGCCTCTTGATGATACCCCCAATGCGTCGGCGACGTTTCGAATTGTTTGCCATACCTCCGCCAGGTTATTCGGCGATAACGAAACGATCTTCGGCGTCTTTCCCCCCTCTCCCCTTCGGGGGAGAGGGGCCGGGGGTGAGGGGGCCATCCTCCCCTCTCCCCTTCGGGGGAGAGGGGCCGGGGGTGAGGGGGCGAGCATTTCCGCCAGCGCCGCCTCCACGTCCTTTTCGCTGACCGCACAAACTTCGCACTGCGCTTGCGTGACGATGGCGTCGGGCTGCACCTGCTTCAATACGTCCAGATCGACACGATAGATCGACGTCGCCTGTTCGAGCAACGACTTGACGCGCTGATCGATCTCGAGGCTTGAGCCGTGAACGTCAAAGCGCGGCGCCGTGCACACGGGCAGACGCTTGACGCTCGGCGGCCAATCGCATTCGTGCGAGCGCGCGACGAGCTGGTCCTCGAAGCCCAGAGCGCAAACGATTTCCGTGGCGCTGGCGATCATCGTAACGATGCGCATGGGCCCTCGTTTCGTCGTCGGAACCGTCAATGCAAACGGCGGGGGATGAACCCCGCCGCTTTTGCTGCTACGCCGCAAGCGGCTGGATTACTTTTCGATACCGAATAGATACCGTAAGCCGCCGATCACATGTTGCTGAAAACGCTCGTCGTTCCAAACTTCGGCGCGATGGCCGAGCGCGGTGTAAAAGACGCGGCCCTTGCCGTAGTCGCGGAGCCACGCAATGGCATTGTCTTTATCCGTGCGTTTCCCCGGTTTCTTGACGGACTCCACGTCGAGCCGAATGAGGACCTTGAGCTTGTCGCGCGAATAGGGCGCCTTGAATTCGTAGATTTCGTCGTCGATGAAGAACGAATCGCCCAAATGCTTGGTCGAGCCGTGCTCTTTGTCTTCGACGATGACACGGATTTTGGTCGTCCAGGGATGGGTGTCGAAGTAGGCGCCGACCATGTCGCCGTATTCTTTCCATGTATAGAAGGTGTCGGACGCGCAATGGCTGCCGCCGAAGCCCTTGCCGTTTTTGATGAAGGCGAGGAAGTCGGCCTTTTGAGCGTCGGACCAGGGCAGTTCGCCGGTCGTGTAAAAGAAAACGGCATCGTATTTCTTGAGCTGTTCGTCGCTGATCTCCACGCGGGAATTCTGCGAGCATACGACGTCGAACAGGCCGGTCTTCTCCGCGAGTTTCATGAACGTCGTCTCGACGTGGCACGGTTTCACGACCGCCAGGACGGCGCCGTCGTTGTTCTTGATCTCGAGCGGCTTATCAAGGCGATTGTGATACTTGACGACGACCTTCTTGGCCTTGTTCAAGGAAACTTCGAGCCCGTCCATTTTCGGGAATTGCTCGAGGGCAACATCCTTGGTGATCGTATATTGCCGGGCCGACACCGGGTGCGGGAAGCCCTTCGATTCGGTGATGAGGAGCAGGCGTTTTTTGACGCCGGCGTCTTGAGCGAAAAGCGGCGATGCGAACGCGACAATGACGAGGCAGGCGAACATTCGATACATGCGAGTCTCCTTCGAAGAATCACCAATTGGCGGCGGCGCGAGTATCAGTACCTTACGCGAACGATTCGCGATTTGCAAAGAGAAATCACGGCTCCGAGCCTGAAGCGTAAGCGAAGAGAACCATCCCATGCATTAGTCATTTGCACTTTGGCGTTGCCCCCGGTACAACAAGGGAAGCCGTCCCGCATCCCCTTGCTACGAGGAGATATCCATGCCGCTCAAGTTTCGCGCTGCCGTCCTGCTCCTATTTTCGCTTGGCCTACTCACCCAGGCGGGCTTCACTCAGGAAGTCAAGGACGACCCGATCCTCGCGCGCATGAAGAAGGACATCTACTTCCTCGCCTCCGACGAATGCGAAGGCCGCGGCGTCGGCACGCTCGGCCTTGACCTGGCGGCACATTACATCGCCGCCCAGTTCAAGAAAGCGGGCCTCTTGCCCGGCGGCGTCAACGGCACGTATTTCCAGCCATTCCCCTTCGCCACCGGCGCTCAACTCGACGGCGACAGCACCCTCGTTCTCAATGGGCCAAACAACGAACGGATTTTCCTTAAACAGGGGACCGACTTCCAGGTCGTCGGCTCCTCCGCCCCCGGCAAAGTGGACGCGCCGCTCGTCTTCGCAGGCTACGGCGTCACCGGCAACAACACGGCGTATGACGACTTCGCGGGCCTCGATGTCAAGGGTAAGGCGATCGTCGCGCTGCGTCGCCTGCCGCGTTTTGCAGACAAGGAAAAGCCATTCGACGGCGCCGGCAAAGACGAGCTCAACAATCTCGCGTCGCTCGAAAACAAGCAACACCGCGGTGAGGCTCGACAGGCGGCCGCCGTCATTCTCGTCAACGACGCCAGCGAATTGCCCGGCGACGGATTGACGGCGTTCCAGGTGACCAAGGGCATCTCGACTGTGTCCACGCCGTACGTGCATATCAAACGCTCGGCCATCGACGACATCATCAAGAAGTGCACCGGCGCGAATCTTGCAGACACCGAGAAAGCGATCGACGACGATTTGAAGCCGCGCTCCGCCCCCCTCACCGGCTGGAGCGTTCAGCTCAACGTGAAGATCAAGCGCACGGAACATCCCATCAAGAACGTCATCGGCGTCATCGAAGGCAAAGGTCCGCTCGCCAACGAGACGATTGTCGTCGGCGCTCACTACGATCACCTCGGCACGTTTTTCGACAAGACCAAGAAGCAGACGACGTATTTCGGCGCCGACGACAACGGCTCGGGCACCACGTCGATGATGGAACTCGCCCGCCGTTTCGCCGCCAAGAACACCGACGGCCGGCGCATGGTCTTCATCGCCTTCACGGCCGAGGAACGCGGCCTGATCGGCTCGCGCCATTACACGCGCGTGCAGCCGCTCTTTCCGCTCAAGGACACGTCGGCGATGTTCAACCTCGACATGGTCGGCCGAGTCAAGGACCCGGCCGACGGCAGCAAGCCGAAGCTCCTGGTCGAAGGCTTCAACACCGCCAAGGAATTCGACGACCTCGTCACGAAGATGAATCCGGGCTTCGACATCGTCAAGAAGAACTCGCGCGGCTTCTTCTCGAGCGACCAGTACAACTTTTATCTGCAAAAGATCCCCGTCCTCTTCTTCTGGACCGGCGAGCATTCCGATTATCACAAGCCGGGCGACACGGCCGAGAAGATCAACATTTCCGGCATGAAGCGCATCGCCGACTATGCGGAGCGCGTCGTCGATCATTTGCGCACGGAGACGAAGCGTCCGGAATACACGACGGCGCCGCCGACGAAGTTCGGTTCACCGATGGGCGGCGGCAAGGGAGAGGGGCCGCGGCTCGGCATCTTCCCCGATCTCGATTTCGAAGGCCCCGGCGTGCGGGTCGTTTCGGTATCGAAGGGCGGCCTCGCGGAGGAATCGGGCTTCAAGGACGGCGACCTGATCATGGAGATCGGGGGCAAGAAAATCGCCAATTTGGAGGCGTACCGCCCGATTCTGGCGATGCACAAGCTGGGCGAGACGATCGAGATCAAGATTCTGCGCGACAAGAAAGAGATGACGTTGAAGGTGAAGTTGAAATGATTTGCCCGCTCGCGGTTTAGCGTTCGCGCGGTTCCGCGCGAACGCTGAACGCAATCCGCAGGTCAAGTTACCACAAAAGAAGATACGTCCACCAAACGTAATCCAGTGACTCTCTGAAATTCACCGACGTTTAGCGTCGCCAATTCGAAATTCAAGTTCAACGCTGTTACAGCAATTTGCAAATCGCGATCGCCGATCACAATTCCGCGGCTCGCCAATTCTGCAAAACGTTCCGCGTACAACCGAGCCTGAGTGAGATCAAATGGAATGATTGGCATGAGAGCGAAGAGATTTTCGACAAAGGACCGTCGCCTTGCTCGACGCTCCAGCGTGTCGGCGCGCTCGACGCCGATCAATAGCTCCGCTGCGGTAATTGCCGCGATGGCAGGTGAGGGATGCGCGGTGAGCAACCGCTCGAGGTCGAACCGCCGACGCTCAAAAGCGACCAGGACCGATGAATCCAGGATTATTCCCATGGGTCGTGCGGCGGTCGAATCGCGTGCCGGCTTTCTCTGATGGCGTCCGCGAATTGCTCGTCAGGCTCTGGATGTTGGCTGCGCCAGGTGCGCAAAAATGCGATCACGTCATTCGTTCCGTCAGTTTGCGTCGAAAAGGGGACGATGCGCGCAACCGGCAGCCCCGATTTCAGC
The DNA here is from genome assembly GCA_036745215.1 of Gemmataceae bacterium. Lineage (GTDB taxonomy): Bacteria > Planctomycetota > Planctomycetia > Gemmatales > Gemmataceae > SIAQ01. Next base: position 3,121 of record DAIOGM010000023.1, on the reverse strand, counting down.
AGGACCGCCGCCTCACCGCTCGATTGAACGTGATCTACGACGGCTGGCAGCGTCCGCGCGGCATCCTCAACAGTTAGCACGGTTTCATTCATGGATTTCAGATTACCACACGTCGAGTCGAAAGTCGATACGCCGCACCGTGTCAAACAAAATCCCCCTGCTTCTGAGCCGGCGCCCGCTTGACGCGTTCCAGCGCGTCGCGCGCCTCATAAAACAGCGGATGCCGCTCGTACGCCGTCACTTCTTGATACGCAATCGCCGCGTTGCGATTGTCCCCCAGCGCTTCATAAGCTCGGCCCAACTTGTACGACGTGTCCGCCCCAGCTTCGTCGCTCTTGCGAAATTCGAGCAAACACTGGACGGCCTGGTCGGGCTTTTCATCCAAATACATTTCGCCTAATATCCGATGCGTGAAGTACCACGCCTTCGATTCGTCTTCATTGGCGAACTTCTCCGGCTTGTTCTGCCGAATCGACTCCAGGACCGTCATCATCTCGGCCAATTCGCCGCGGACGCGGTGAATGCGCGCTTTCGAGAAACGCGCCGCAATGCTGCCCGGTTGCGCGACGATCGCGAGCGCCGCCAGATGCGACGCCCAGTCGAGGCTCGACGGATCGTTGCCGGCGCGTTCGAGGATCGCGCTCGCCTTGTTCTTGCAATACTCCGCGTCGAACCACTTGTGCACGCTTTCCAGGCGATTCTTGAGATCGTCCGGCTCGATCGAATAGTAATAGCGATCCTTTCGCGCAATCAGGTCGGCATCCTTCGAGTTGTAGGTGAAGGCGTGCTCCGTGCAGTGCAATGCTTGCCAGATGTTTTGATTGCGTTCGTCATGCTTGCCGGCCTGCTCGGCGCGCTCGGCGATTTTTTCGAAGAGATTCGCCAGCATGCGCCACGTCTCGATGCCGGCGTTTTCATGCATGCTCTGGAACTTGTACGCTTCCAGGGCGATGTCGAGCTTGTCTTCCTTGAGCGCCAGCTCGCCGACCTTCTTGACGTTGACAAACAGCGCCTCCTTGTCGGCGGGCTGCAAATTGTTGACGCCGACCTTGCGGCCAATCGTCATCGCGGTGAGGTAATTGGTCCACAGTCCGGCGCGGTCGCCGTGCTTGTCGTGCGTGTGGGCGATGTGCATGTAGAGGTTGGTCGCCTGCGAGGGCAAGCCGTGAGCCGAGATGCGCAACAGCTCGCAGCCGCGTTGCCATTGGTCTTTATTGTCGAGCAGCGCGAAGCCGAGCTGCTGGACGTAATCGAAATCGAAGTGCGGCGGAATCTGGTCCGGCTGCGTGATCGACCAGTATTCGCGTTCGGTGAGCTCGGCGTAAAATTGTCGCTTCATGTCCCACACCGTTGGATCTTGCGGCGTCAATGAAAGCTGCGTTTCGATGGCGGCGATCGCGTCCATGCGCTGTCCCGGCATCGGCAATAGCGGTTGGCCGACGCGCCGCACCATCTCGGGATGCCCGGACAGGGCGAGCTGCCACGCGGCGAAATGAATCGCCTGCCGTTCGCGCGTCAGGTATTGCGGGAATTGCAGGATGCTCAAGAGATGCTTCGCCGCGTCGTCGTATTGCTGTTGATGAAGGCACGCCACACATCGCCAGTACGCGACCATTGGCAATAGCGCGGGCTGATTGTCGGCGATCAGATCGAGCGTCTTGCCAACGTCGCGCAAGAGCGGCGGGCTCGGCTTCGTCGCCAACATTTGACTGACGCGTTCGAGGCAGAAACCGAAGTTGAGGAATGGGATCAGGTCGGGATGGTTCTTCAATTCCGCGAAATCGAGATCTCGATGGATGTCCCACATTTGCTGGCGAGCGAGCGGATTGCGCGGAGCGAGCTGCAGCGCCCGGCCCAGCGAGATCAGGGCGAGGCGTGTTTGCCCCATGTGGCGATAACTCATGCCGCGCAGGGCGTGCTTGAACACACGAATCGGCAGCATGTAGCGCGTCGTGTACACAAAAAAGATGCCGACCGGAAGCAGCACCACGAGGCCGCCGGCGACGGGGATCGACGTACTCGCGAGCAGCGCCCAGATGCCGACGCCCAACGCGGCGCACATCGCCGCGATTTCGATTTCCGTCTCCTCGACCATGCCCGCGAAGGTCAAGAGATAAAAGCCAGGGATGCCCAGGAGCAGCAGCAAGCCGATGGCGGAGAGCTTTCTTTGATCAAACAGCTCTGTTTTGAATTGAAAAAGCGCGACTGCCCCGCCGACGAGGATCGCGATCATGGCCAGGCTCAACCAGAATCGCTTCATGCGGTCCTGAACGTTGCGCAGCCCGTAGAAGATACCGCCCAGCGCCGCGCCGCCGAGGACGGGCAGAACGTTTTCAAACGAAAACGCGTCCGGCATCTCCGGCGCCGCCCGGCGATTGAACGTGTACATCGAGCCGAAGCTCAAGCCCACGAGCAGACCGGCGTAGACGAGGCCCGGGTTTTCAAGCAGGAGGAAAACCAGAAAGCCCGCCCAGCGGCCCTGAACGCGGTAGCCTTCCTTGATTTTCTGATACGCGCCGTAGCCGAGGAACAGGGCGAGTCCGAGCACCGTGAAGAACGCGATGGACGCCAGTTCGTTCGCCTCGGGCACAAACCAGGCGATCATGACCAGCAAGCCGAGATAGACGCCTTTGAGGAGGAATTCGGTTTGATTCCAGTTGAGGAGCATGCAGCGGCCCGGGTTGAAAGACAAGGAGACAAGGAGACAAGGAGACAAGGAGACAAAGAGATCGACTTTTTTTTCGGTCTCCTTGTCTCCGTGTCTCCTTGTCTCCTTGTCTGTTTCCGTTGTTGCTATCATAGAAATTATACACATCACCCAAGAGAGCCGAGAAAGGATTGTCTGCATGGATCCGCGCACACAAGGACTGGTGAACCTGGGAACAGTGTACGCGCAGCTCTCGCCGACTCGGTTGATCGAGCTTGCCCTGGCCCGCAAGGAAGGCGTGCTGGCGGCCAACGGGGCGTTCGTCGCGAACACGGTTCCCTTCACCGGTCGCGCCGCCAAGGACAAGTATCTGGTTCGCCGGCCCGCCAATGACACGCAAGTTGCGTGGGGCTCAGTCAATCAGCCAATGGACCCGGCCATCTTCGAACGCCTCTGGGAGCGAGCGAAAACGTG
>DAIOGM010000022.1:0-31961 GCA_036745215.1 Gemmataceae bacterium | reverse complement strand
CGTCACGTTCGTTCCCAAAAGGTTAAGCGATTGCAATTGCTTGAGCCCAACTAGCTCCTTCAACCCTGCGTCCGTTACTGTTGTTCCTTCGAGGTTCAGCGTTTGAAGTTGGTTGAGCACGGCCAACTCCTTCAGCCCGGCGTCCTTCACGTTCGTGCCCCAAAGGTTAAGTGATTGCAGTTTCTTGAGCCCAGCCAACTCCTTCAGCCCTGCGTCCGCCACTTTGGTTCCAGCGAGATCCAGTATTCGAAGGTGGCTGAGCTCCGCCAGCTCTTTTAGGCCCGCGTCCGTGATTTGGTTGAAGCTGAGGCCCAAAACGTGCAGTTGCTTTTGCGTTGCCAGCTCCTTCAGGCCCGTGTCTGTCACCTTCCAACCAAAGAGCTGAAGGGAAGTAGAAGGTTTGAGTGCCGCCAGCCAAGGTTTCAATCCAAGGTCCGACATTGCAGCATGGGGAATCCAGAGATTTTCTAAATTGAGCCCGGCCAGCTCCGTCAACCCCGCGTGCGTCACTTGAGTCTGCCTAAGGTCCAAATTCTGCAGTTGCTTGAGCCCAGCCAGCTCCTTTAGCCCTGCGTTCGTCACCTGCGTTAAGCGGACGTCCAGAGACTTGAGTTTTTGGTGCCTATTAACCTCCTTCAACCCCAAGTCCGTCACCTTGGTTCCAACGAGGGACAACACACGCAGTTGCTTGAGCCCGTCCAGCTCCTTCAGTGCCTCGTCCGTTACTTTCGTGCCGCCGAGGAAAAGCGACTGCAGTTGCTCGAGCCCAGCCAGTTCCTTCAGCCCCGCGCCCGTCACTTCGGTTTGACCGAGGCCAAGCACCTGCAATTGCGTGAGCCCGGCCAGCTCCTTCAGCCCCACGTCCGTCAATTTCGTGTCGTCAAGGTTCAGCTTTTGCAGGTGCTTGAGTCCACCCAGTTCCTTTAACCCCACGTCCGTCACCTGAGTGCCATCTATGTCCAGCCGCTGCAGTTCGTTGAGCCCCGCCAGCTCTTTCAGTCCGGTGTCCGTCACTTTCGTGCTATTAAGGTCCAGTACCCGAAGTCGATTGAGCCCTGCCAACTCCTTTAGCCCCGCATCAGTCACTTTCGTCTTTTCCAGACCCAGCGTTCGAAGTTGATTGAGCCCGGTCAACGCCTTCAACCCAATGTCCGTCACCTTTGTGCCGTTGAGGTTCAACGACTTTATTTGCTTCAGCACGGCCAGCGCTTTCAGCCCTGCGTCCGCCGATTGGGTGTAGCTGAGGTTCAGCGTTTGCAGTTGTTTGAGTGTGGTTAGCTCCTGCAACCCCGCGTCACTCACCCTGGTGCCTCCGAGGTTCAACGCTTGAAGTTGATGGAAGCCGGCCAGCTCCTTCAGCCCCGGATCGCTCACCCGCGTATTGCCGAGGTCCAACGACTGTAGTTGCTTGAGCCCGGCCAGCTCTTTCAGTCCCGCGTCCGTTGCCATCGTAAAGCCGAGGTCCAGGACGCGCAATTGCTTGAGGTCAGCCAACTCTTTTAGTCCCGCGTCCGTTAGCACCGCGAAACCGAGGTTCAGGGCCTCCAGTTGCTTGAACCTGGCCAACTCTTTCAGCGCCGAGTTAGTCACCCGCGTTCCGTCAAGCCAAAGCCCAAACGGTCGTTGCGGCTCCGACAACGTGCTCATCAACGCGCCCGGCCAAGTGTGAAACTGGAACGCCGGCCATTCCCCTTCATTGCCGTCCTTCCCGCTGCGAAAGGTCAGCTGACCGTATGCATCCAGCCCCATCCAACCCGCCTCCGCGCCTACTTTGCACCAGGCCGCCGCCAGCTCCGCCGGCAACGGCTCGGGGCTCTTCGGCTGCGCCTTCACGGAGCCGGTGAGCCACCCCAGCAAAGCCAATATCACGACAACCGCCAAGCTTTGCCGCATGTTCGTTCCTCCGGGATAACTAGTTTATTGCCCAGGTATTGTGATCGAAATTGCCGGGACTGACAAAGGAAATCCGAGCCGCCTGGGCAATTTGAATTCAAAGTAGGTAGTTGCAGTCCGTCTTCTGATGCTGCCGGTGTGCAGCGGCAAAGTGAGAAACTTGGCCAAGTTCGATTCCAGAGCGACACGGGTGGGAAAAAACCCGTCATCATGGGGAAATGCTCCGTCGCAAGTCCTATGGCAACGATAAGATAACTCACGAACCCATGATTTCGGGAGATGCTCCAAAACGAGGGACTAAAAACCCGTTAACAAGGGAGAGTACACACCGTCGAATGTCCTTCGAGACATAGGGGGAGCCAACCATCGCATGGGTTCAAAGAATCGAACTTTTCCGCATTTCCCTTTGTCAAACGCCCCCCTTTTGGTCAGAATAGCTGCATCCGATTCCCACTCCAGGAGACCTCTCATGAAACGCCGCACGTTTCTCAAAACGACCGCAGCGTCAACTGTCGCCGCCAGTGCGATGACACTTGACGCGAACACGTATGCTCAGGTCCGGGGCGCCAATGAACGCATCGGCATCGCGTTCCTCGGCGTCGGCGGTCGCTGTCAGCAACACATCGACGTGATCCTCGAAATGCAGCGGGCCAACGCGAACTCCGTGCGGCCCATCGCCGTTTGCGATGTCTGGGACGGCAACCCGCGCCTCGGACGTCGGCCCGATGGCGGCTTCAATGGCCGTGGACTCTATCCATCCGCCGAACGCTGCGGTTTGCGGCGCGACGATGGGCAGCACGTCACCAAGGATTATCGCCGGCTGCTGGAGCTGCGCGAGGTCGATGCGGTTTGCATCGCGACGCCGGACCACTGGCACGCCCGGATGTGCATCGACGCCGCCAATGCGAACAAGCATATCTATTGCGAAAAGCCGATGACGAAGACGATTTATGAAGCGCACGCCGTCGTCGATGCGGCCCGGCGCAACAACGTCGTCATGACCGTCGGCGTTCAGTGGATGGCCGACGAGAGCCTGCGCCGCGCCAACACGATGATTCGCGAAGGCGGCATCGGCCACGTGTGTCAGGCGCAGACGAGCTACTATCGCAACTCGCTCGTCGGCCAATGGCGTTACTATCCGCTCACCGAAGATATGAACCCGCGCACCATCGACTGGGACATGTTCCTCGGCAATCGCTTCTCCGTCGAGGACGGCGTGCCGCTCGCGCCGCAGATGCCGTTCGATCGCGCGATCTATGCCCAATGGCGTTGCTACTGGGACTTCGGCGGCGGCATGTTCACCGATCTCTTCGTGCATCGCGTGACGCGGCTCATCTCGGCGATGGGCGTGCGCTATCCGGCTCGCGTCGTCGGCGGCGGCGGCATCTATCTCGAATACGATGGCCGCGACGTGCCGGATGTCGCGACGATCGTGTGCGATTACGAGGAAGGCTGCCAGCTCTTGATCACGGCGACGATGATCAACGATCATCCGATTGAAGAATGCATCCGAGGCCGCACGGCGACGGTGCGATTCGGCTCGAAGCAGATCATGCGAGACGGCCGACCGGCGACCGATTGGGGCTATGAGGTGATTCCGCAAGCCGCGGCGAATCGTCCGGTGCAGGGTCAACCGGCGCGGCGTGACGCGGTCTGGCACGGCAACGGCATGTCGGAAGGCGCGTCGGGCACGGCGATCTGGGAGAACTTCCTCACTTGCGTCCGCGCCCGCAATCGCGAGACGTTCTGCACGCCAGAGCTTGGCGCGGCCGCGTTCACGACCGTCAACATGGGTGTGCAAAGCTATCGCCAGGGCCAGGTGTTGTTCTGGGATCGCGAACGCCGGCGTCCGGTGGTCGGCGATTCGTCATGGGCGACCCGGCTCGAACGTCGCAGCAAGGACCGCGGCCGGCCGAATCAGATCATCGGCTGGACCGGCGGCAACACCGGCAGCACGCTCGAACCGCCGGATTACCAGCGCCTCGGCGGTCCGTGGACGGACGGCCGCGATCCGGGCGCGGGCACGGGTTCGACGCCGCCGCGCGAGTAACCAATTCATGGCGAGCCGAGCGGCGTAAGCCGCCGGTTGAGGATCCTCAACCGGCGGCTTACGCCGCTCGGCTCGCCGCTTTTTTTTTGGAGAAGCAATGCCGATACTTTTGACGTGCGAGTGCGGCAAGAAACTAAAAGTCGGCGACGACAAAGTCGGCAAACGCGTGAAGTGCCCGGGTTGCCAGGCGGTGCTGACCGTTCCCACGCCGGAAGCCGTCGAGGAACCGGAGCCGCCGCGGAAACTGAAGGTGAAATCCGCGCCGCTGCCCGAACCGGAGGATGAACCGGAACCGCCGCGCAAAGCGAAGGTCAAGCCCGCGCCGCCGTCTCCGGACGACGACGGTGACGACGAAGAAATGCCGGAGCCGACCGTCCGAGGTAAAAAGAAGCCGTCAAGCGAACCCAAGAAATCCTCGGCCGGCAAGCTCGGATTCATTCTCGCCCTGGTTGCACTTCTGATGTTCGGCGGTTGCGGCGGCGTCGTTGCCCTGTGGTATCTCGAAGTAATCCCTGACCCGTTTGGAAAAAGCACCACGTTCGCCCCGAAAATCGTTGACGGCAAAACGGATAAAGGCAAAACCGATGGCATGCCGCCCAAAGACACGGTCATCGAACCGCGGACGCGATTTCCCGCGGACCCGGTCAGTCAGGGTAATGAGCGCGGCATGATGTTGTCTCACGACGGTAGCCGCTTCATGTTCAACGGAAAAGGCAAATCGCATTTGTGGGACATCACCGGGGAGCCGAAAAAGCTGCACGAATTCGACGGTGATATCTTGGCGTTATCGCCGGACGGCAAGCGTGCGGTGCACAACAAGAACGGACAGCGCTCTTTGGTAGACGCTCAAACCGGCGCGGAGATCGCCGCTGTCACGATTGGCGGCCGCCCATGGTTTACGTCCGACACGGTGTTGTGGGATTTCCATGCGAACTTCAATCCGTTCAAGAACCCCAAAGACCGGATCATCGCGAAAAGTTACGATGCCGCCACCGGCAAGATGGACAAGGAGTACGAGTTCGCGAATAAGGGACCCAAACAACCCTTGATCGACGAAAAAGGCCAGGCCTACCTCGTCTCCGAAGCCGGCGTGGTCCACCTTTGGGACCCATCGTCCAACCAATGGGGACGACAAATCACCGTCAAGCCGGATCAAGGCGAAAAAGTTTTTCTCGTAACTACATTCGCCCTCAGTTCCGACGGAAAGTGGCTTTTGACGAACGCCGGCAAGGGCACGTTCGATCCCGTGGCGTTCGACCTTTCGACGGGCGCCGGCGTCAAGATTCCCAAACAAGGCATGTTTCCACGCACTCCCGCCTTCATTCCGAACCGCGACATTCTAATGGTGAACAAATCGCTCCAGGGAACCAAAAAAGACCAGCTTTTGGCTTATGACTTGAAGACGAACGCCGTCGTCGGCACCTTCGGCACCGTTGATGGCTTTGTCAACTCGCTGACGATCTCTGGCGACGGCAGCACGATGGCCGCGGCGTCATCGGAAGGGGAAGTTGTGATTTGGGACCTCAAGAAGCTTAACTGATCGGGCCGGAATCAAACCCGTACATATGCAAAAACCGATCAAGACGGAGGTTGATTCATGGCGGACAACAGCCGCCAAAACGGTGATCATCACGCCTTCAAGCGTCTTCTCGCCCAAAGCATGGAAGAGCTGCGTGCCAAGACCGCCGCACAGGACGCAACGTGGCATCTTGGCGACTCGGATTGGAGCGTCGATCAGGACACCGGCGAAATCGCCTTCACTTCGCCGAAAGGAATCGTGGCGACCGCGCCCGTGCAGATCATCGGCACTTACAACACGCTCGATGACACGTGGTTGTGGGGCTGGGAGAATCCTTCGGTTGAGCCTGTGTTGCAAGAACACGCTTTGCAGGTTCGCGCGTACGGCGAAAAGCATGGCGTCGCGCAGCTCACGACGCGCAAGCTGACGTGCTCCGAAGACGACGCCTGGCAACTCACGGCGCTCGCGTGCAAGTTGTGCGGGGCGCAAGGCGCCTATCGCGGACCGGCGGATACGACGTTGATCTTCATGACGTTTGGGGACGTGGTGTTGACGAGTGAATGAATTTGCACATGTTACAAGTCAGCAGGACGACGAGTTTAATAGGAATTGTACCCGAAAATCAAACGACATATTTAGTGGTCCTTTTCGCAAATAACTGTAGGGTTCGCTGCAGACAAAACGAACAATCACCGGAGCACCGAAGGTGCGCAAACAACTTAGCCCAGGGCAGAGCGCAGCGCCGCCCTGGGTTAGTTGGCGCCAAATGATGAAGCTCTGAAAGAGCGAAACAAGCGGCCGAACGCTGTTGTGACGCACTTACAGGGCTAGCGCGACTTGACTTCGTTGACCCAGGGCGGCGCTGCGCTCTGCCCTGGGCTAAGTTGTTTGCGCACCGTTGGTGCTCCGAATGCAGCCCAGTGTTTCGTTGCTTGTCAACCCTACGTTAATTGTGAAATGCACCACTTAGAGTTTATCGCCGCACAGCATCCGCACCTTCCGCCGTCGCCACCAAAATACGATCCAGCGCGTGATCCACATCAACACCGGCGGCGTCGCGAGCCAGGCGGCGACGATGCCGAGCGTGCCCCATTGCGTGCCGCTGACCCAATTCTTCAAGGGATAAAGGATGAGCGGGATCATGACGCGCTCGCTCAGGAAAGTCGTCAACTCCTCGTGCGTCATCAGGCCGCCGTCTTTTTTCTTGGCTTCCCTGCGCAGGTCGCCGAGGAGATTGGGCACGCCGTAGTCGCTGAGCTTGTTTTGCAATTCGCGGTTGACGAGGAAATAGATGAGCGGCGGCAGCGTCCAATCGATGACCTGTTCGGTTACGCCGTCCTTCCATTCGGGATTCTCGGCGAGGAGTTCCTCCTTCGCTTTCGCGATCGCCTTTTCGCCGACGCCGCCCTTGATCTTGTCCACGTTGTCGAGGAACCGCGGCACGTTGACGGGCTGGGGATTGTTCTCGATGTCGTGCCATTGCACCTTGTCGTTCTCGGTAAACGCATCGACGAAGCGAATCGCGTCGGCGCCGCTCTCGGCGATCTTCGGCAGCCATTCCTTGCCTATGACGCTGCGGCGAATCGCGACGTCGCCGGAGCGATACAGGCCTTCGAGAAAGCCGATCGCGCCGAACAAGAACGGCATCGCAATGAGGTTTAGCGTGAAGATCGAAATCGTGAGCCAATAGCGGACGCGGCCCCATGGCAAGCGGTAAAGGCCCCAGCGTCGCAACAGAATGGAAAAGACGATGCCGACAACGAGACCGGCGAACGCGCCGAGGACGGTCCAGAACACGAGCCGCCAGATGACGCTCCACCAGGGGAAGTCGTTCCAGACGACGCGTACGACGCCCCACTCGTCCTCAGGCAAACGGCAGCCGGCGAGAGGGAGCAGCAATAGCAATGCGAAAGTTGCGCGGCGCATCGGATCATTATGACGATTGCCGCCGCCATTTGTCCAGCACTTCCATTCCTGATTCATGAGGGACGCTGCGACTATGGCAGTTCCCAATCTTCAAGCCGCAACCCTGGAACTCGCGAGAATTCCGAAGTGTTATGCGTTACCACCGTGCAGCCATGGACAAGAGCGATCGCTGCAATTTAGAGATCGTACGGTCCGATCGGTGTGCCAGCAATTTCGAGTTGATGACGAATCTGCGCCTGCACGTCGGCCGACGCGTCGTCGAAGGGCAAGCTAATATACGGAACTGCAAAGTTATCCACCTTGGCGCGATTTGCTGCCAGGTTGGCGCTTCGCAATGAACCTAGATAAAGCTCCGCCAACACAATCGAACATAGTCGAATTTCATGAACCGGTTTGGCAGAAAGCCTTTGACGAACGAGGATATTGCGGCCGCGCAAATATTGGATGCAATCATTGGAATCCAGCAGGTAGGTCATTCGAACTCCACGGGCTTGGGCAATTCGCCCTGCGGATGACGCACGAACGACTCATCGGTGATGGAGCCATAGGTGCTTTCAAAGTAACCTGGCGGCCAACCTCGATCTTCAGGCGATTCCGCATTGACTGATGTCGTTTTCGGCTGCACGACAATCACGACATCAAACTCTGCCTCAGGCCTTCCCAGTGGAATCTCCAATCGAAGCGATCCATCTTTTCCGGTTTTTTCACAAACATGGATCGTTTTCATGTATTCGCTCCCGTCATTTGAAGTCCTGTGTATTGTATCATCGCGTTTGCCGCCGCCATTTGTCCAGCACTTCCGGCAGCGGATATTCGGGAATCGTCAGCCCAAGCGTCGGTATCTCCTGCAGTCGTCGCCAGGCCCGCGTTACCAGGGCTTCTTGCGTTCGCACATATTCCGCGTCGAGATTGGCCTTCGCGAACATGCTTTCGCAAACCATCGGCTCGAACGCGGGATCAACGATATACTGGGCAATCGCCGCATTGCAGCGAATGTGCCGTTCGCGCTGCTTCGGCAAAGCGAGCGGCGACACCTCGCCCATGATGTAACGAAGGTAAAGGTCCGATTCGACGATCGCCTCGACGTCCTTGCCGCATACGTCGCAGATGTAGCCGGTATCGCAGGCGGCCATCGTATTCGTCCTCGTATTGCGAGCGCGAAGCCGCACGCGGCCTGGCATGGTACAATACACTATCACCTATCATTGTGACATGGAGTCCGCCATGAATCCAGTCGTCGAGTCGCAAGAAAAGGAATCGCAAAGCTTCGCCGAAACCGCCATGCGCATGGGAGGCAAAAGCGAGGAAGAAGCGAAGCGCATGGGGGCCGTGGACAAGGCGGACGAGCAAGTCGATCGCCTGTTTCGCTTTCAGACCTCGAATAGCCCAATCCACAAGGCAATCTGGGACGGCAAGGTTCCGCTCGAACTTTTCATGCCGCCGCCGCTGCCCGCGTCGGCGCCGTGCGACAACGTGATGAACCAATCGCTGGAAGTTATCCGGCGTCGCCGTGAACAGAAGGCACTGCTCAATCAAGACAAGAAACTCTCAAAGGAAACGATCGACGAACTGGCAGGCGCCGGCTACTGGGGATTGCTCATCGATCCGAAGTACGGCGGCTCCGGCGCTCCATTCGTTCGCTTCGCGCCGTTCCTCGTCAAAATGGCGCTTCTCGATTCAATGACGTCCGGCATGGCGTCCGTCCACGGCTGCATCGGCGCGGTCGATCCCTTGCGCACCTTCGGCAGCGAAGAACAGAAGGCGCGATTGCTGCCCGTATTAGCGAGCGGCACGAAAATCTCGGCGTTTGCGCTGACGGAGCCATGTGCCGGCTCCGATCTCACCGCATTGAAAACGACCGCGACGCTGGTCGGCGATCATTACGAAGTCACCGGTGAGAAGCTGTTCATCACGAACATCGTGCCGGGCCGCATGATTGGCCTCGTCGCAATGATCGACGGCAAACCCGCGGTGCTGATCGCCGAGTTGCCAAATGAAGAGAACGAACAGTTTCAGATTGTTCGCTATGGCTTGTACGCACTGAAGCAGGCGTACAACGTCGGCATGAAGTTCAGCAAGTTTCGGGTGCCGAAGGAGAATCTCCTCATCCCGCCGGCGGGCGACGGACTCACGATTGCTTATCACGGACTCAATCTCGGCCGCCTGTCGCTCTGCGCCGGCGCGGCGGCGGGCATGCGCGTGTTCCTGGCGAATATCTTGCCGTGGGCGAACTTCCGCCGCACGTACGGCCAATCGATCGACACGCGCGAACTCGTCAAACGCCGCATCGCCAGACTCGCGGCGCTCATCGCGGGTTGCGATGCGCTCATCGCCTGGGGTTCCTGGCTCATCGATCAAGGTTATCGCGGCGAACTGGAGTGCATCATCGCGAAAATCTTCGGCAGCGAAGCTCAGAAGGAAGCCGCCGTCGAACTGTTCATGAAGACGCACGGCGGCCGTTCGTTCCTGCACGGCCACCTCTTCGGCGACCATGTGCACGAGTTTCTCGCCCCTTGCATCTACGAAGGCGAAGGTGAAATGCTCGGCATGGCGTTTTTCAAATCGCTCGTCAAGGAGCACGGCAAGGCGTACTTCGAGCCGATCGGCAAGGCATTGCAAGCCAATCAAATGAAGACGTTCAATCCAATAAATCCGGGCCATCTATGGGCGCTCAAGGGCGAATTGTGGTCGTACGGCAAATGGTCAATGGGACGGAGCTTCATCGGTCGCGATTCGCAAACGGTGCCGGGCCTCGACGCACGTTTGGCCGAGCACCTTCAGTTCGCGCTCGACATGTGCCAGGCGCATGCACTCGAACTGTCGAACGCGATGAAGAAGCATCAGCTCAAGCTCGCGGATCGCCAGTGCCGCATTTCGGAGTTGTCGCTTCGCGTGCAGGATACGATCGTGATGATCGTGACGCTGATGTGGGCGCATCAAAAGAAAACCGATATTGCGATCGCGTCGGCGGACATCTTGTGTCAGGATTTGCGCCGCAAGTTGACAGGCGAGCGGCCGAGCGATGCCTACTTCAAGGCGGTCGGCGAGTTGGCGGACAAGATCATCGCGGGCGGCTTCGAGGACTTGGCGGGAGTGCCGCGGGAAGAGATTATGATGAAGTATTGACGCGGTCTACGACAAGAAGATTCATGAGACCTTCGCCCGCTTGCGTTCGACGCCAGCTTTTCGCAGCACGCCGCGCATCCATTCTTCCTGCGCCTTCGTCAGCGGCGGTTCGATCTTCTCCGTCGGGTAATCGAGTTCTCGCCGGAACGGCCCGGCGTCATAGGCGCGCTCAAAAACTCCCTGAAGGTCGATATCGATGTCCCCGTCGGCAGGCAAAAGCGGAATCGCAACCGTCGGTAATCGTTGTTGCATCAAGATCGGATAGACCTCAAAATCTTCAAAACGATCGAAGCGGCGAACGCAGACGTGGTAATCAAAGTCGCCCGTTTTCTCTTTGGCCCAATCGAGCGCGACCGCGGTCGTATGCTTGCCGGCTCGCAATAGATCGATTTCGACCAGGTGAGTATTCCGCTCCATGATTTCGTGTTGCTTGCGCCGGTATGCCTTGCGGCCCTTTTCGCCCGGGGTTTTGTTCGTCATGCTCAGAATCTCGATACTGCAAACGAGGCGTTTCTTCGTACCCTTCTTTTTGTAAATATCGAGATACCGTTCGATGGTCTCGTCATGGGGCACCGTCACGATTACCGGTTTCGCCAGCGAAGCAACCGCGATTGCGGAAGCACCATTCTGTTTGCCGCTTTTTTTTGCCGTGTGTACGACGCGAACATCCGGTTCGACATATCGCTGCGACGTATCGATCCAAATCCGTTGGCCCGTTTTCGCATAATAATTTTCCGGAAGCCTGCCTTGCAGGCTTTCTTGCATATAAATGATCATCCCTGCGTGAAGGCAACCGAATTCGCTGGTTGCTTCCAAAAACGGGTCCATACCCGGAAACGGCGATGGCATGTCGATTCCTCCGCGAATGTTGCCTGGCATTATACCAAACAGAAACCCCGCGAATCGCTGCGATCTTCGCGGGGTTTGAATTGCAGTTTGATCAAAAAAATCTCACGTCAACCGCGTCCGCCCCGGCACCGCGACTTCCGGCACCGGCATGTTCATGTCCCACGTCAAACGTTCCGGCATCAGGTTTTGCTGGCTGTTGAGCGCTTGGTCCCATGACACCACCTGGCCGGTGTAGGCGCTCATGCGGCCCATGATGGCGCTGAGCGTGCTCTCGGCGACGTTGCGCAGATCGTTGATCCGCGCCCGGCGATTGAGGCCGCGAATGCTCTCGAACAGCGCGACGTGCTCGGCCTGATACGGTTCGTTGTCCTGATCGCGCGGCAATGTCCAGGGCCGTTCGCCGGTGATGCGATACAACTTCGGGCCCGCCGCGGTTTCGAGCATGCCGCGGGTGCCGGTGACCGATTCGGAGATGTTGTTCGCGGTGCCGACGATTTGCCGGCACATGCTCAGCACGTGGACGTTATTGGGATATTCGAAATCGACGCTGAAGTGGTCGAAGATGTGGCCAAAGTGCGCTTCGGTCCGCACTTGTCGGCCGCCCATGCCGGTGGCGCGGACGGGATGCGCGTTGATGGCCCAGTTGCAGACGTCGATATTGTGCACGTGCTGTTCGCAAATATGGTCGCCGGAGAGCCAGGTGAAGTAGAGCCAGTTGCGGATTTGCCATTCGACGTCGGTCATGCCCTGTTCGCGGGCGGCGTGCCAGAGTCCGCCCTGGTTCCAGTAGCAACGGCCCGACGTGATCGTGCCGATGGCGCCGTCGCGGACGCGTTGCATCGATTCGAGGTAGCCCGTTTGATAGTGGCGCTGCAAGCCGGCGACGACCGTCAAGCTGTGGCGATTCGCCTCTTCGTTGGCGGCCAGCACCATGCGAACGCCGGGGCCGTCGACGGCGACCGGTTTCTCCGTGAACAGGTGCTTGCGAGCGGCGATCACCGCGCGAATGTGCGTTGGCCGAAAGCCGGGCGGCGTGGCGAGCAGCACGAGGTCGCTGTTCGCGATCACCTGCTGGTAGCCTTCCAGGCCGATGAAGACGCGATCGTTGGGTACATCGACCTTGGCTCGCACCGCGGCGTTATTGCGCAGCCGCATGAGGCAATCGTCGGCGCGATCGCGGAACGTGTCCGCGACGGCGACGAGGCGAGCGCCGGCGTCGGCACGCAGGCATTGCTCGATCGCGCCTTTGCCGCGGCCGCCGCAGCCGATCAAGCCGACGCGGATGATGTCGTTGCCTTGCTGGGCATGGACGTTGGAAGCGAGGTCAATCGCGAGTGCGCCGCCGGCGACGGCCGACGTTCTGAGGAAATCGCGACGCGTGGTGTCGTTCGACATGGAGAGTCCTCCTGGAAAGATGGGTGCGAGTTTTGTGTATTGTGACGCGGTGAGGTCGAAATATCAAGAAAAACCTGCTCAAGTTCAACTTGGTTCCGGGATTCCGAGTTGTTTGCAGATTCTCTTGGCAGTGTATTCGGGAATCTCTCGATGTCGTTGGACGGCGGTTCGACGGCCCGTTGCCGGATTCTCCCAAATCGAATGGTCGCTGCCTTCGCGCACGAACTGGCATCCGTGCTTGCGCAGGTGATTCAACAAATCGCGACGTTTCAAGGGAGCACTCCTTGCAATACGTGCGCCACGCGAGTGCCCGCCGAAAGCGCCAAATAGATTGGCTCTTCCAAATCCGCGTCGGAATCGGTGCAAGTCGGATCAGGAGTCGGCAATGGTTCGCCTCGTAACAAGGATGTCTCCGCCATGTCCACGAGGGCGCTTGCCAACGTGCGGCGTGCTTCTTCCATGTCAGCGCCGAAACTGATCGCGCCGGGGAAATCCAACACTTCGGCATGGACCCCTTCGTCGATCATTTTGAACATGGCTTTGTACGTCAGCATTTCGATCTCCACAATCAACAAGGTTCGAGGCCTGATTCTTTCGAATGAACGTCAGTTCGGACTCTCCTTCGTGATCTTCGATTGCAACCCCTTCAATGCATCGTACTCGTCAACCGCCCGCACCACGCGAAAGCCGACCCAGTCCGCATTGTTCCACCAGATGCTCTGCGGAAGCTGCGGGTCCTTCTTTTGCCAGTCGATAATCGAGAAATCGCGCGACGCCGAGCGGCACTTCTCCGGCGGCTCGATCCAACTGCCGCCGCGAACGATGTGACCAAACCGCCGCTTGTCCGGCAGCTTCATCGGCAGCAGCGTCGCCTTGTCGAACGAAAGCGTGCCGTAGAACTTCGCGTCGAACTGGTCGATGCACCACTCCGCGACATTGCCGTGCATGTCGTGCAAGCCCCACGCGTTCGGCTTCTTCATGCCGACGGGGTGCGGCATGTCGTTCGCGTTCGTTTCGATCCACGCATGTTCGCCGATCTTGGACGGATCATCGCCGAAGCTGAACGCCGTCGTCGTGCCAGCGCGGCAGGCCCATTCCCATTCGGCTTCCGTCGGCAGGCGATAGAGTTTGCCGGTCTTCGCCGACAGCCAGCGGCAATACTCCATCGCCGCGTGATGATGGATGGCGATCACCGGCTGATTCTTGCCGCGGCCGTAGCCCCAGTCGATGTCGTGATGATTCGCCTTCGATGGCCGGGTGATCGCGTCGGCCTTCTTGTCGGCGTCCGACATCGCCGGCTTTTCGTTGGCCTTCTTTTCCCAGAAGAGATCGTACTCGCCCCACGCGACCTCGCACCTGGCCATCCAGAACGGCTTGATCGCGACGGGATGCTGCGGCCCTTCGTTTTCCTTGCGGCCCTTTTCCGAGGCGGGGCTGCCCATGAGAAACGTGCCGCCGGGGATGGCGAGCATTTCGAAGGATGCTTTGACGCCGTCGCGTTCGAGGGATTCGGTGTAGGGTTTGTGATTGACAGGATCGATCGTGGGAAACTTGGACGTGGGTTGAGCGTGCGCGGTCGCGGTGACGAGGAGAATCGGAATTATGAGCAATGCGTATTGCCGGGGCATTGTGGAAAACTCCAGCTTGCGTTTAGCGTTCGCGTAGCGCCATGCGAACGCTAAACGAAAACAAGGCCATCACTCACTCCAAAACGTCACCTTCGATCTTACTCCCTTCAATCGCTCATCCTCCTCCACCGCCCGCACGACGCGAAAACCAACCCAGTCCGCCTCCGTCATCCACCAGATGCTCTGCGGAATCTGCGGGTCGCGTTTGAGCCAACCTTTTTCGGAACCGCGACGCGTGGCCGCCCGGCACTTCTCGGCGCCATCGAGCCATGAGCCGCCGCGGGCGGTGTCGGGATAGCGATCCGCCGTCGGCATCTTGAACGGATTGAGCGTCGGCTTGTCCTTGGCGAGGGTACCGTAGAAATCCTTCTGGTACGAATCGATGCACCACTCCGCGACGTTGCCATTCATGTCGAACAATCCCCACGGGTTCGGCTTCTTCTGGCCGACCTTGTTCGGCATGTCCTTGGCGTTCTTTTCGTACCAGACGTATTCGCCCAACTTGGCTTCGTCAAACGAATACGGCCCCGTCGTGCCCGCGCGGCACGCCCATTCCCATTCGGCCTCCGTCGGCAAGCGATACGCTTTGCCGGTCTTCATCGACAGCCAGCGGCAATACTCCATCGCGGCGTGATGCGTGACCGCGATCACCGGGAAGTTGTCCTTGCCGAAGCCGAAGGTCGGATCCTCGTACGGCGGCGTCGGCGAGGTGATCGCATCGGTGAGCGGCGGCGCCTTCGCAGTGATCTTCGGCCGCGGCGGCGGACCCTTCGGCCGGTTCTCCCAGTAGATGTCGTACTCGTCCCACGTGATCTCGCACTTCGCTATCCAGAACGGCTTCACGCTCACCGGATGCACCGGCCCCTCGTTGGCGTCGCGGCCCTTTTCGTCGTCGGGGCTGCCCATCAAGTACGTGCCGCCGGGGATCGGCAGCATTTCGAACGAGACCATGTCATTGATCTTTTCGACATACTTCGCGTGCTTGGCTGATTCGACGACCGGATATTTGGGCGATTGCGCTTTCGCCGGCAACAAGAGCAAGCCGAGCGGCAACGCGATGAGTGCGGACTGTAACAGGCGGTTCATGTATGGTATTCTCCATGTATCGATTTCGTTTAGCGTTCGCGGGATGCCTCGCGGCGGCGCGTCGCAAACGCGTGGGATTTTGCGAACGCTAAACGAAGAGCGGACGTTGGCATGATCAAGCATCTAGCTCTCAGTTTATTGATTCTCCCAGCCGGGTTGCTGGCCGTCAATGCCGTGCTGCCGTTAGCCGGACGCGCAAGCGACGGACGTCCGTCGCTTGCGCGTCCGGCTAACGAGCGATTCGAGTTCACCGAGCCGCACATGGGGACGACGTTTCGCATCGTCCTCTACGCGGCCGACGAAGCCAGCGCGAAGAAAGCGGCGAAGGCGGCGTTCGCGCGCGTCGCGGAACTCAACGCGATCATGAGCGATTATCAGCCGACCAGCGAGCTGATGAAACTGTGCGACAAGGCCGGCGGCGAGCCGGTCAAGGTGAGCGCCGAACTTTTCGAAGTGCTAAAGAAGGCGGAAGAATTCTCCAGGCTTACGGACGGCGCGTTCGATGTTTCGATCGGCCCGGTCGTGCGGCTCTGGCGTCGTGCTCGCCGGACGCGTGAGATGCCGAAAGCGGAGGAGATCAGGAAGGCGCTCGACCTCGTCGATTATCGCAAGATCAAGCTCGACCCGAATGGACGGACCGTGCAATTATTGCTCATGAATATGTTGCTCGATTTGGGCAGCATCGGCAAAGGTTACGCCGCCGACGCCGCCCTCGCGGTGTTGCGTCAACATGGCATCACAAGCGCCCTCGTCGCGGCGGGGGGCGACATCGCGGTCGGCGACGCGCCGCCCGATGCGCCCGGCTGGAAGGTTGGCGTCGCGCCGCTCAAGAATCCGGAGGTGCTGTCGATGTACTATCTGTTATTGAAGAACGCCGGTGTCTCGACGTCGGGCGATTCGGAGCAATTCGTTGAAATCAATGGCAAACGCTACTCGCATATCGTCGATCCGAAGACCGGCGTCGGCCTGGTCGGTCGCCGCTCCGTCACGGTGGTCGCGCCGAATGCGACGACGTCGGACGGCATGGACACCGGCCTGTGCGTGCTCGGCGTCGAACGCGGCTTGAAGATCGTCGAGGAACGCAAGGACGTTGCCGCGCTGTTTGTGTTTGAGTCGGACAAGGGGATTGAGACGACGATGTCGAAGCGGTTTGCCGGTTTCTTGTGGAAATAGCCGCTTGCGTTTAGCGCTCGCGTGACGCCGCGCGAGCGCTAAACGTAAACGGCGGGGAACGTCAATGCCCGTCGATCAACAACCATTGCTGCGCACGCTCGCCCCCGCCCTGCGCGAGCTGGAAAAACGCCTGCGCGCCTGGCTCAACACGAAGCACCGGTATCCGCTCTCCGCGCTCCAGCGCGCCTCGCTCGAAGGCCTGGCCGGCGACCTCGATCGGCAAGCGTCCGCATTGCAAATGGAACAGCCGCTCCTCGTCATCATGCTCATGGGCGGCACCGGCGTCGGCAAATCGACGCTCCTCAACGCCCTCGCCGGCGGCTCGATCGCCAACGCGTCGTTCCATCGGCCCACGACGCGCGATCCGGTTGTCTATCATCATCATTCCATCCAGGCCAGCCGGCTCGACCCGGCCCTGCAGTTTTGCAAACTCGCGTCGCACGATCGGGCCAAACTTGAGAACAAGATTCTCGTTGACACCCCCGACCTCGACAGCAATGACCTGGCGAATCGCGAGAAATTGATGCGCCTGTTGCCCGTTGCCGACATCGTTCTCTATGTCGGCTCGCAAGAAAAATACCACGACAAGCTCGGCTGGGAATTATTCCTGCAACAGCGTCAACGCCGTGCGTTCGCGTTCGTCCTCAACAAATGGGACCGCTGTCTTCATCCCGGCGCCATCGGCATGCGGCCCGATGAGGACCTCCTGCACGATTTGAAAGCGGAAGGCTTCGAGAATCCCCTGCTCTTTCGCACCTGTGCCCAGCACTGGGTCGATCATCCATACGAGGGGCTAGAGTCGAGGGGCGAGGGGCGAGAGAAGAGCAATGGCGACCTGACGACGCTCCCGGAAGGCGAGCAGTTCATGGAACTCGTGCGCTGGCTGGAACTCGGCCTGACGCGCATGGAAGTCGAAGCGATCAAGGCGCGCGGCGTCAGTCGTCTGCTCAAGCAACTCGAAGAGACGATTGAATCCATCTGTCCGCCCGACTTGACGGAGCCGGCCGAACGCATCCGCGGCGCATGGTCGCGCCAGCTCGGCGATGAGGCCAATGCAGCTGCCACCGTGTTGCTCAATACGCTCGATCCATATCAGAAGGAAATCGAACACCACTTCGCGGGCGAACGGCAAAAACGCTTCGGCGGGTTGATGAGCTGGTATTTGCAGGCGTTCAACAAGCTGCGCTACACCGGCAGCACGTTGCGCGATCAGTTGCCGTACGCGATGCGCGGGCCGAGCGTCAAGACGCCCGAGACATGGAACCTGACGCGCTTCGCCGAGGCGTGCAGTGACGCCGCATCCGAGCAGCATCTGACTTCGCGGCTCAAGGCGATGGCGAATCGTCTGCTCGTCGAGGCCGACACCCTCGGCATTCCGCTTGGCCTGTTGAGCGAGCCGACCGAGGCGCTGACGAAACTTGACTGGCGCAATCGCTTCGCGCAATCGATGATCGAGGTCATCACCCGGGTCGAGCATTCCTGGTCGCAGCCGACCGGCGTGCGGCGCTGGGTGCAAGGCAGCGTCATCTTTGCGGCCGACTGGCTGCCTGGCGTCGCGTTTCTGGCGACGGGGGCGGTGATCTTGTGGCGAATCTTCATGGAGGGCGCCGACGCGCACTGGACGATTTTGTTTTCGCCGTTGGCCGTGACGCTGCTGGTGCTGATCTTGCTGCATGTGTTGATTGCGCTGATTTTGCCGTTGCGCTGGCACACGATCCGCAGTCAGCTGCTGGAACTATTGGAAAAGCGGCTGCGCGAGGAATTGGAGAGCCATTTTCATCAGGTGCTTACCGACGCGACGCAAGAGGTGCTCGCTGAGCGGCGGCAGAACGAGGCATTTCAAAAGGAAATCGCCGAAGTCGCGAAATGGCTCGCGGAGCGTGAACAGGCGGCAAGTGTTGTCAATCTGTACGGACGTTGACGCCGCTTGCGGTTTCGCGCCCCGTCAGTGACAAAAATCCCGACTTGAAGTTGTTCGCCCTTTCAGATAGAGTTCTTTTACCTCTGCGGTGTACGTTATGTTGCGTACTTTTGACGAACCGATAAGAACTCGTATGGGAGCCTAACTACTCGCTCAGTGCTTGCAAGCCCACCCAGTAGTGGGATCCAAAAGCTGAGCGTGCGGCACCCCCGATTTTACTGCGGGTTCTCGAAAGCGCACCAGACGGCACAGGCGGAGGTTTTTTCATGCCGCCGTCGTTTACGTTTAGCGCTCGCATGGCGCCATGCGAGCGCTAAACGTAAACCTGTCTGACAAAAATCCTTGCTTGCCAACCTCCCATCCGTTAATTTCGTGCCATGACCACCCTCGCCGACCTCCACCGCGCCGTGCAATCAACGCTCGCCAGCAAACGCCTCGGCACGCCCGTCTTCGCGCGCTACCAATATCATGCGCCGATCAAGGGCCAGGCCGTCCTCGCGCGTTTGACGAAAACCGCGACAACGGTCCGCACCTGGCTCGATCAACCGCTGGAGCGTATCGTCGCACAGGGCTCGTCCGCGAGCCGGCACGTCACGCTGCTGCTCGAATTTCGCGGCGGCTTGACGGCCGTCGTCACCTGGATCGGCACGAACGGCCGCGGCGGAGGCGTCGATCTGACGTTGATCGGCAACCACGGCGTCCTCTATCACGACGCCGGCGACGCTCCGCTCTGGGACGAAGCATTCGTGGGGGATGACGCGGCGCCCGACAAGGAACTCTTGGCATGGATCGAAAGCGCCGTCAAAAGCGGCCGGCCCGAAGACGCGGGAGGCAAACGATGAACCCGCGCTATGGCGTCCTCTGCGTCACCGGCAGCCACACGCATCAAGAGAACTACGCCGCCGCGTTCGCCGCCGATCAGCGTTGCCGATTGATTGCGCTCACCGATGAAGCCAACGTCGATCGCCGCCGTCGCGATCTGAACGAACGGCTCGCCAAGCAGCTCGGCATTCCGTACGTGCCCGATCTCGACAAGGCACTTGGCGACAAGGAAGTCAATCTCGTCTGCAGTTGCGCCCCGCCCGATCGCCGCGGCCGCATCGCGGTGAGGTGTGCTCAGGCTCGCAAGAATCTGTATCTCGACAAATCGCTCGTGCCACAGTTGCGCGAGGCGGACGACCTCGTTGCCGCCGTGCAAAAAGCGGGTGTCAAGAGCCACATGTTCTCGTTCATCAGCCAGCCGTGGGCGCGCGAGGCCAAACGCGTGCTTGAATCGAAACGCCTCGGCACGCTGCTCGCCATTCACGCGGATACGTTTTTTTCGAAAGGACGAAACGGAACCGCGACGCTTGGCCAACGCCGCCGCGAGGAGTATCCGCCGCAACGCCATCAGCTCATCGAGGCCAAGCGCGAGATGGACAACTGCGGCATCTATCCGATCACGCTCATCAAATGGCTGACGGGCCGGCGCTATCGCAGCGTGTATTGCGTGACCGGCAATTACTTCTTTCAAGAGCATCAAAAGCACAACGTCGAGGATTTCGGCATCATCAGCGCGACACTCGACGACGGCCTGCCCGTGACGATCGGCTCCGGCCGCTACGGCTGGACATCGCATCCCGCGGCCGGGACGAATCGCGTCGCGCTCGTCGGCAGCGAACTGACGATCGTCGTGGACGCGAATCGCCCGCGCCTTGAAGTGTACACCGACGAATCGCCGTGGACGCCGCCGAACACGCACAAGGAAGATCCGATGGGATTCTGGTCGAGCACCATGCAAGAGGTGCACCTTCGTCCGAAAACGACGTGGACCATGTGCGGCCCCGCGGCGCAAACGGACGCAGCGTACTTCCTGGATCGACTCGACGCCAATCGCGACAGCGAGATCAACGCCGTCGAGGCCGCGCACGGCACGGAGGTGTTGCTGGCGGCGTATCGTTCGGCGGCGAACCGCGAGCTGGTGACGGTGCCGCTGGCGCGGTAAGATGGAGCCAACGAGGTGACCCATGTTGAAAGCAACCCTGAAAAAAGGTGAAATCGTGCCCTTGGAACCTGTGCCATTGGATTGGAAAGAGGGCGCGACATTAGAAGTAACAAAAATGGACGCGGACGATTTCGATGTCAACGAATGGGCGAAGTCGATGAATGAACTTTGTGCCGACAGTTCGCCCGAGGACGAAGCGATCATGGATCTGGCCATTGAAGAACATCGAAAGCAGGCGAAAGAATGGATGCGCCGTGAGATGGGGCTTGCCGAATGATTCGCTACTTGATCGACACGAACCACATGAGTGCCGCCCTGAAACGCGTCTCCGTTGTTCGTGATCGAATGCAGCAACTTCGACTCAAGGAAGGCGCTGTTTTCGCGGCCTGCGGTCCTGTTTTGTGCGAATTGCTGGTCGGCGTCGATCTTCGCAAGGATGCCAACGCGAATCGTCGAAGGCTGGATCTTTTGTTGAGCTTTGTGCGAATCTGGCCGATCGAACTTGTGACGGCCAACGAATACGCGAAAGTGTATCGCGAGCTGCAAAAGGCTGGCCGAGTTTTGTCGCAAACCGATATGATTCTCGCATCCATGGCCCGACAATTTGATGCACATCTGTTGACCTCGGACAATGATTTCAAAGCTCTTCCTGACGTTCGAACGGAGAACTGGATTTTCAAACCGTAGCAACGTTCTCGAGGTGTTGCATGACTCGACTCGCGTCCCTTTGCCTTATTAGCGCATTTCTTTGGAACACCTCGGCCCTCGCCCAGGGCAAGAAGTTCAAGAAAAACCCCAACCCCGACATCGGCTTTCAAGCGACCGGCAAGAACGGCGCCGTCTGCGCCGGCGGCGCCGAAGCCGTCGCAGCCGGCATCGGGATTTTGAAGAAGGGCGGCAACGCGGCCGACGGCGCCGTCGCGACCATCCTCGCGCTCACCGTCACCGACAGCGAACGCGTCTGCTTCGGCGGCGAAGTGCCGATCATGTTCTACGACGCCAAGCGCAATGCGGTCGAACTCCTGTGCGGACTCGGCACAGCGCCGCGGCTGGCGACGCGCGAATACTTCGAAAAGAAAGGCATCCCGAAGAAGGGCATCGAATCGGCCGCCGTTCCCGGGCTCGTCGATGCCTGCATCACGGCGCTGGATCGCTTCGGCACGATCTCTTTCGCCGACGCCGCGGCGCCGACGCTCGCCATTCTTGATCGCCATGAAAAACCCTGGCACGCCGACCTCGCGAAGACGATTCGTTACATGATCGTCGCCGAGGTCCTCGCCGACGATCGCAAGACGGGCCTGCGTCGGGCGTCCGACGTTTTTTATCGCGGGCACGTCGCCAAATCCATCGCCGACTGGTGCTCTGCCAACGGCGGCCTCATCCGCTACACCGATCTCGCGACCCACGTGACCCGGAACGAGGAGCCGATTGCCGTCCCTTATCGCGATCACTTCGTCTACAAATGCGGCGTGTGGAATCAGGGGCCGTATCTATTGCAAACGCTGCTCATGCTGGAGAAATTCGATCTCAAGAAAATGGGACACAACCAGCCCGACACGATTCACGTCATGGCCGAGGCGATGAAGCTTGCCCTCGCCGATCGCGACGCATACTACGCCGATCCGTTGTTCGTCGATGTGCCAATCGAATTGATGCTGTCGCGACGCTACACCGCACTGCGCTGGCCGCTCATCGACATGAAGAAAGCATCGCTCGTGCGCCAGCCGGGCGACCCGCGGGGCATGAAGCCGATTCTGGAGAATCCGCCGCACGAGCAGTTCGGCAAGGGCGACAACAAGGATACGACCACCTGCGTCGTCGCCGACAAGTGGGGCAACGTCGTCGCCGCGACGCCGAGCGGCTTCAACGGCGTCATCGCGGGCAAGACCGGCGTCCAGCTCGGCACGCGCCTGGTGAGCCTCAACACCTGGAAGGGACATCCCAATTGCATCGAGCCCGGCAAACGGCCGCGCATCACGTTGACGCCGGGCATCGTAATCAAAGACGGCAAACCGCTGATGGCGATCAGCGTCGCCGGCGGCGATTTGCAGGATCAAACGGCGCTTCAGGTGATGCTCAACGTGCTCGACTTCGGCATGACGCCGGCGGAAGCCGTGTCGGCGCCGCGTTTCGCGACCAATCATCACCTTGGCTCATTCAACCAGATGCCGCCCGTTCTTGGCAGCCTGGTGCTTTATCCGGAATTCCCGAAAACGACGTTCGAGGATCTCGCGGCGCGTGGCCACAAGATCACGACGCCCGTCAAGAATCGGCATCTGGCGGAGCCGAGCATCATCGTCATCGACCCGAAGACCGGCGTGTTGAGCACGGCCGGCGATCCGCGCGGCAAACGTCACGCGGCGGCGTATTGATTTCTTCGTTTAGCGCTCGCCTGGCCATGCGAGCGCTAAACGTAAACACGAGGGGATTCTCCATGTTGCCAAATATCACGCGCCGAAAGTTTATCGCCGCCAGCGCCGTCAGCGCCGCCGCGTTGACCTTAACGACCAACGCTGCCGACGCGCAACAACCACAACCCGCTCAGCCCGAAAAGCGCGACCCGACGCGCTTCCAGATCGCCTGCATGACGCTGCCGTATTCGCAATTCCCGCTCGAACGCGCCTTGACGGGCCTTCGCTCCGCCGGGTACGCCTACGTCGCCTGGGGCACGACGCACATGGAAGAGGGCAAACGCGTTCCCATCATCGCGCCGGACGCTCCGGTCGCCCGCGCCCGTGATCTGGCGACGCGCTGCCGCGATTTGGGCCTCGAACCCGTCATGATGTTCTCCGGCATTTACCCGGAAGCGAAGGACGGCTTCGAAGTCCTGCGCACGCGCATCCAGCAAGCCGGCGCAGGCCGCGTGCCGCAGGTGCTCACGTTCGGCCACACGCGCGGCGGCAATGAAAAGGTGTGGATCGAACGCTTCAAGCAGCTCGCGCCGATTTGCCGCGACAACAATGTCGTCCTGGTCGTCAAGCAGCACGGCGGCGAGACCGGCACCGGCGCGGCGTGCGCTCGCATCACGCGCGAGGTCAATCATTCGCACATCAAGGTCAACTACGACGCCGGCAACGTTCTTGATTATTTGAACGGCAAAGTCAATCCGCTCGAGGATTTGCGAGCATGCGTGTCAGAAGTGCGCAGCTTTTGCATCAAGGACCATCGCTTCTTCCCCGACAGCCAGGACTGCGGCCCCGGCTTCGGCGAAGTCGATCACTATCGCATGCTCAACCTCGTCGCCAACACGGGCTTGACGATGTCGCTCTCGTGCGAAAATATCTTCGCCCCGAGCGTGCCGCGCCCCGCCAAGCCCGACGGCGTCGATGCGCTGGCCCGCCGGGCGAAGGAGTATCTGGAGTTTGTCATCCAGGCGTTGCAACGGCCGCGCACGCAAAAGTGAATGAACCACGGACTCTGTACCTTCGCGTCCTTGTGGTTCACTTCTCTTGAGTGACGGCCTCCAACCGCGCCACGCCATCCTTCTCGCTGCGCCGGAAGTGCCGCGTCGCGTCTCGCTTGACGCCGCGCGGATCGGCCAGGCCAACTTCGGCTTGCACCGTGACGACATACACGTCGCCCGCTTTTTCAACGGCAACGTGAACCTTCGAATCCGTGACAAACTCCTGGTCGTCGTCCTTGAACGGCTCCGCGCTTTGCAATAATCGCGCCGCCGCCAATTCGACGCCGGCGCGGGCGAGCCATTCGGCTTGCATTTGGCGATGCCGCTGCCGCACCATCTGGCGCTGGGCGACGACTTGCGTCACGATCACCGAAAGGATGATCGTCACCGCCGCCATGGCGACAATTGCCATGATCAGCGCCGCTCCCTTTCGATGGTGTTTCGTTTGCTTCATCGCCAGTCCCCTCCCAGAGCGGCCGCGATTTCGAGCGCTTGTCCCGGGGCGATCTTCCCGTTGCGCACGATGTGGAGCCGAAGTCGCGCGAGTTTGCTGTCGGCGTCCATGGCGATGAATTCGACTTCGGCGCCAATGGGCAAAGGCATGGCGCGTTCGGTCGTTTCGCCGTTGTCGGTGACGAGACGCTTGAGGGCGCCGTCGCGCCACTGGTAGACCGTGTGCTCGCCGCTTTTCATTGCCAGGATCAACGTCGTCGGCCCGGCGTCGAATTCGTCCCAACGGTCCAGTGGTTTTTCCGCGCGGGCCACGTCGAAACGGAACTGATCGGCGAGCGCCCTGGATTGCTGAATGCGGTCGTAACCTTGTGCTTGCAGCCGCTCGGCCAAAAGAATGTGATTCATAATCAAGACGAGCGCCGTGCCGAGGACGGCAAGACAAGCCATCACGCACAAGAGTTCGACCAGGGTGAAGCCGCGGCGTTTCATGGCGTGCCTCCTGTTTTTTTCGCCTGGCGATCGCTCAACAACGTCGTCAAGCGCACGCTTTGCAACGGCAAATGCTGCTCGAAACGCCACGTGACCTCGACGTGGACATGGCGTGCGTGCGGCAAGCTCTTGTGCGGCTCGACGACGACGGCGACCTTGCCCTCCGGCAACCATTCCGCCATCTCGGTCGGAATCAACTGACGATCCGCCCAGCTCTTGTCCAGCTTCGCAAACGGCAAGGATCGCGCGTCTTCGAGCATATTGGCCGCGATCTCGGTGGCCGCGTGATGCGCCGCCGCCCGCGCCCGTTCGCGCAAGCTCAGCGCGACGCACTGGGCGACAATCACTGCCACGACCCCGATGATCACCGCGGTGACGGTGAGTTCCAAGAGCGTGAATCCCGACCGCGCCCCCCTCGTTCCCAGGCTCTGCCTGGGAACGCACTGCCGCGAGGTTCCGCTTCGCCGAACCCTGAAAAGACAGGACGCCCCACTCGGCACACGCTGGCACCGTCGCCGTCGGCGGCGCCATGTCGAGGGCGGTGCGGCGAGGCAGAGCCTCGCAGGCAGTGCGGTCCCAGGCAGAGCCTGGGACCGAGGTGAGTAAATCATGCTCGCGCTCCCAATGAATCAAGGATTTCAACGAGCGGCAAAAACATCGCCACGGACACGAAAGCCACGATGACGCCGATCGCAAACACCAACAAAGGAAACGCCACCAGGGCGATGCGCTGACTGATGCGAGCGCTCTGGCGCGTCAATGAATCGCCCAGGGCTTCCAGGGCCCACGGCAAATTGTTCGCCTTCTCGGCCGACACGATCAGACCGCGCATCGCTTCCGTCGCGAGGCCGTGCCGGACGAGACCGTCGGCGAGCGGCAGGCCTTGCACGAGATCGTTGTGAAGCGAGTTGGCCCGGTCGAGAACGGCGCTCGGCAACAGGCCCGATTCGGTCACGCTGCCCAGGATTTCCGGCAGCGGCTTGCCCGATTGCAGCATCAAGCCGAGTACGTGCAAGAACTGCCCGCGCGCGTAAAGGCGATAAAGCCGGCCGAGCCAGGGCACGTTCCAGCGCACGCGTGAGCTGAGCATCATCAGGTTCGTCATGACGAACGCGAAGATCGCGGCCAAGGCAAACAACCACCAGTACTTTGTCATCCACCGGCTAATGGCAATGAGCAACTCGGAAAAGTACGGCAGCTTGATCCTGAATTCCATGAAGATCTTTTCGTACTTGGGCACGATGAAGATCATCATGAAGCTGGTGGCAAAGAGCATGAACGTGAGGACCAGGAGCGGATACGCCAGGCGCGGCGCCGTCTCCAGCCATTGCAGGGCGAGGCGGCGATCGGGCAACTGACGTAAGGCTTGGGCCAGCTTGCCGCTGAACTGGCCCACCGCGATGGCGAGCGCGACCTCGCGCGACACGACGCCGGGCACGAGCCGCAGCGCCTGATTGAGCGACGTGCCGCCTTGCATCATCGCCGCGAGTCGGCTCATGCGCGCATCGAAGCTGCGCTGCTTGTGAATCCAGTAGTAGCCGGGGAACACGAAGCACAAGAGCACGCCCACCCAGAAGCGATATACGTCATCGCGCGGGCGATCGCGCAGATAGGCGCGCAGCACCCATTCGACCGGCGCTTGCGTGTCCGCGGCCGACTGGAGCACGTGAAGGAATTCCTCCTGCCGGCAATATCGGTAGTTGGAATAGGCGAAGATTTGCCAGGCGGAAAAAACCATCGCGAACAAGCCGATGAACACCAACAAGGCCATGCCGATGACGCTGCCTCTTCCCTGCTTCACACCAAGGACGACGATGCCAATCGCGATGGCAATGAGCCATGCGAAGTACCAGGCCTGAACCAACAGGATCTTCTGCACGCGATTCCATTGCATTCGATTCATTTCATGTTGCCTCCGCTGCGGCCGTCAAGCAGCTCAAACATCGGCCCGAGCAGCCCGAAGACGAACACGAATCCGAGCGTCCCCGCCAAGATGATGATCAACAGCGGCGGCAACACCGTGCGCAGCAGCGTGGCGCGCGCCTCGGCATTGCGGCGGTACATTTGCGCGATTTGCCGCAGCGAGGTGGCGAGCGAGCCTTGCTTTTCGCCGAAGCCGATCATCCAGACGATCAGATCGGGCATGAGCCGCTGTTGCCGAAGCGCCGTGCCGAGCGGCTCGCCTTGATTTAGCAGCTTTTCGATTTGCTTGGTGCCGTCGCTCAAGAGCGGATCGCCCGTCGTTTCGCCCGCGAGCCGAATCGCCTCGGGCAGAGGAATTTCCTGTTCGACCAGGATGCTAAGTAAATCGGTGAAAGTTGCCAATTGTACGTAGCGGGCCACGCTGCCGAAGAGCGGCAGCGAATATACCACGCGCGTCCAGATGCGCCTCCCAGCCTGCGTCGAACGCAACCACCAGCGCTCCGTCGCAAAAATCACTAACAGCACGATCGACGGAATCACGAGAATCCACAGCGAATTCCGGCCGATGACAATCAGCATTTCCGATATCCACGGCAGCTTCATCTTGAAGTCGAGAAAAACTTTCTCGAACAATGGCAAGACCCACCAGCCGACAAGAATGATTGTGCCCAAGCCGAGCAACAGGACCACGATTGGATACAGCATCGCGCTCAGGACGCCGGCGCGAAAGTCGGCTGCCGAGCGGGCGTAGATCGTGACGGTGCCGAGCACCTCGCTGAGCTTGCCGCTGCGGACACCGGCCGCCAAAAGGGCGGCGTAATAGGCGGGGATGCGGCCTTCTTGCCGCTTGACCGCGTCGGGCAAGGTGGCGCCGCCGCGCATGTCGTCCGCCAGTTGTTGCGTGACGCTTTGCAACCGGCCGCCGCCCATCTCGCGTGCCAGAAGTTCGAGCCCCTTGTCGAGCGGCAGCCCGGCCTTCGCCATGCTGGCGATTTCTTCGTTGAGCGTGATCAAATCGTCCGCCGAGAGCGGGGCCGTCGATACGTACCCTTTCGGCTTGGGCGGAGTCGCCGTGAATTCGCCGCCGGTCGGCGTAAACGGTTCGGAGCCGGTGGACATGAATGCTCCTTGATTCGACTTGTTATTTCGAGGCCGTGCAATCAATCGATGAAGACATGTAGCACAATCAGCAAATCAAACCCAACAGAAACTGGGTAACGGAGAACCGAGAACCGAGAACCGAGAATTGGATTGGTAAGTACGGCACTTGCCTTTTCATTCTCCGTTCTCGGTTCTCGGTTCTCCGTTACCCGGTTCCGCCGCACGGAATTTGCCGTTAGATCTTCGATCTCCGCGCCGTTCGGAAACGCTTCATGGTGAGTAGCTATTGCGTGCGTCTCTCAATGGGCCCCAGCACGCGCGTCACCTCGACGTGGCTGGTCCACCCTTGTGCGAGGGCGTGTTCCGCGGCGTTGCGGATGGTCAGACGGCCCGACTGCGCCGCACACCGTTCCAGAGCGAGCGTGTCGGCGCGTCCCAGGATCGCCTGGCGTAACGCGTCATCCATCAATACCAGTTCCGCAAGCAATAGCCGGCCGCGATAGCCGGCGCCGAAGCATTGTTCACAACCCGGCGCGTCCCAGCCGTCATCGGTCCTTCGCCGACATGCCTCGCAAAGCCGGCGGACCAGGCGTTGATTGACGATGCCTTTCAGCCCGCTCGTCAAGAGATAGGTTTCCATGCCCATCTCCAACAGACGACTGATTACACCACAAGATGAGCCTGCGTGCAAGGTGCTAAGCAAAAGATGTCCCGTGAGCGCGGCCTGAATGGCGATGTGCGCCGTGTCAGAATCGCGCACCTCGCCGACCATGATGATCTCCGGATCCTGGCGCAACAGGCTGCGCAAGCCGCGCGCGAAGTCGAACTCGGTGCCGGGCCGAGCCTGCGATTGGCTGACGCCTTCGAGCACCTGTTCGACCGGATCCTCGATGGTGACAATGTGCCTGCCGCCGCGGCACTCGCGCAAGAGATGGCGCAAGCACGCGTAGAGCGTGGTCGTCTTGCCGCTGCCGGAGGGGCCGGTGAGGAAGATCGCGCCGGACCGTTGCTGGAAGAGTGAACGTAAATCATCCAGGAGAGCCGGCGCAAACCCGAGTTGATCAAGATCGAGAATTGCGGCGCCCGCGCCGAAGATGCGGATGGCCGCCTTTTCGCCGTGGATGGTCGGAAATGTGCTGATGCGCATATCGACGCCGAATTGCGCTTGCCCGTTGGCGAGGCGGCCTTCTTGCGGAATGTCTTGCCGATACGTTAGCAGCTCCGCCATGACCTTGAGCCGCGCGATGACGTTCGGCGCCAGGTCACGATTGAGGGCGGCGACATGTTGCAAGAAGCCGTCGAGGCGAAAGCGCACGTCCAGGGAGTGATTGGTCGGCTCGAAATGCACATCGCTCGCCCCGGACCGCACCGCTTCGGCAAGCACGAGATCGACGAGCCGGCCGGTGCGTTCGGGGCTTTTCGCGTCGAGGGCGTCGAGGCGGGATTGCAGGGCATTGGGCATGATGGGATCCCTGATCTTCGTTTAACGCAAATCGAATCTTAAATGGTTTACAACAATTCCATCACCTGCTGACCTCCATGCGCAGGGTTGCCGATCAGTTTGCGCCGCCCGGGATCGACCAGGAAATCCATCAATTCGAGCGGCACCTGGCCGATCAACGCAGGACAAGCGTCATCGATTTCCATGACATCGCAAACGCAATCGCGGCCTTCAATAGTCAGCCGAACCGCGCCAAATGTCGCTACGGATTGTATACCAGTCGTCGTGATGGCTTGGCGTGTTCGCAACGGCAACAGGCCAAGTTGAGCAATCATCCGTTTGGGCAATGACAAACCAGTCGCGCCCGTATCGATCAAGGCATCGGCGATATCAATGCGCCGCACTTGATCCGCCGGAATCTCGCCGCGCTGAGCTCGGTACAAGTCTTCAATGCTCTCAACGATGGCGAGAACCACGATTCGGCCCATGTTTGGATCCATTTTTTGTTCTCATGTTGGCTGACAGCTCTCACCGCTCAAGGCGAAACAACTTCATCATCGCCTCCAACAGCGTATGCTTCTCCGGCTCCGGCGTTTCCTCGGCGAGGGCGGAGATCGGGCCGTGCAGGATGCGGTTTTGCCAGAGCTTGAACGCGCCTTCGACGTACGCCTTCTCTTCTTTCGACAGCTTGCCGTTGAGCTTCGCGAATAGCTCATTCAGGATCGCCTTGCGCTGCGTTTCGAATTCTTGCGTGAGCTGGGCGATGATCGGGCCGGTTTTCTTGCGCCGCCATTCCTTCATGAAACGATTGACCTCGTGCTCGACAATCGCCTCCGCGGGACGCAAATGGGCTTGGCGCTCCTTGATCGTCTCTTCTTGAATGCGTTTGAGATCGTCCACGTTGAACAGGCACGCCCGGTCGCCGTCGTGGATGCGCGGGTCGAAGTCGCGCGGCACCGCGATATCGAGGATCACCATCGTACCCCGGCTGCGCCGCGCGAGGATGGCGTCGAAGCGGCGGCGCGTCATGATCGGCTCCGGCGCGCCCGTCGTCGAAAGCACGATGTCCGCGTCCACGAGCGCGTCGTCGAGTTGCTCCCAGGCGACCACCGCGCCGCCGCAGTCCGCTGCGACCGCGTGCGCCTTCTCCGGACTGCGATTGGTGACGAGGATGCGCTGCGGCTTCAATTCACGCAGGTGCTTCAACGTCAATGCGCCCATCTTGCCGGCGCCGATTACCAAAATTGTTTTGTCAACGAAATGATCGTGCACTTGCCGCACGTAATCGACCGCGACGCTCGACACCGAGACATGTCCCTTGCTGATGCCGGTCTCGGTGCGAACGCGCTTGGCGACGGCGTTGGCCTGTTGAAACAGCGAATGCAACACGACGCCCGCGGTGCCGATGCCGTGGGCGGCTTCATACGCCTTCTTGACCTGACCGGCGATCTGCCCCTCGCCGACGATCAGGCTGTCGAGGCTCGACGCCACGCGAAACAGATGCCGCACCGCGTCCTGATCGGGCAACGTGTAAAGGCTCGGCCGAATCTGATCATAGGGAATCTGATGAAACTGCGTGATGAACTCGGCAACCAAATCGGCGCCGAGCGCTATCTCAACGCCGGCCCGCGCGGTGTAGACCTCGACGCGATTGCACGTGCTCAGGATCGCCGATTCGCAGCCGAAGCGCGACGCCAGCTCGGCCAGGGCGGCGCCCAGCTTCGGCCCGTCAAAGGCGAGTCGCTCGCGCAATTCGATCGGCATCGTCTTGAAGTTGCCCCCCACCAAAAGCAGATTCATGGCCCGCCTCCCTGCCCGAAGGAGTGCGGGTGCGAGACCAGCGCCACGACGAGGATGGCAAACGCGAACATCGTCCACAGCGCGAGCTGCCGGCCGCGCACGTGGACCCAGTAACGCAGGTACAACAAGATCGCGAAGACGATCCACAATGCGACCACGCTCAGGATGCGCAGGCTCAGCCAATTTTCGATGCCGACGGTGAATTGCAGAAACACGCCAATCAATAGCCCGGCGGTCAACAGTGGAAAGGACCAGAGAACGGCGCGGCGATTCATCCGTTCGAGCCGTTCGAGGCTCATGAGCGGCAAGCCTTGATTGGGCGGCAACTTCGCCTGCAGCCGGCGCAGTTGCACCAGATACATGACGCTGGCGATGAACGCGATCGACACGCCGACCGCCGCCAGAAGGAGAAGCACGACATGGGTGACGCCGAGCGCGGATCGCCACGTCGGCGCCTCATTCGGCTCGTGAAGCAGCACGCCGAGCCCGATCAGACCGAGCACGACCGGAAGCACGAACAACGCCCACGCGATGCGGCCATGATGGATCGCTTCGCCCACGTAAAAGACCGCGAGCACCAGCGCGAGGATAAACAGCGACCCCGTCGGCGATCCCAGCGGCAATGTTTGTGTTATGCCCGATTGCACGATCAAAAAAACGACGTGCGCGAACAGGCCCGCCGCCACAAACCCCAGCGCAATGATGCGCAAGATCGGCCGCGGCCTCGCGAGGCGCCATAGCTCCAGCGCGAATGCGACGCCGTAGCTCGCGGCGAAGCACATGACGGTGATGTTCTCGATG
>DAIOGM010000021.1:30610-32471 GCA_036745215.1 Gemmataceae bacterium | reverse complement strand
CAGATTCTTTGCTGCCTGCTGCCTGCTGCCTGCTGCCTGCTGCCCGGTAAGGGTGAAATGGTGGGGTAAGAGCCCACCAGCAGCCGGGTGACCGGCTGGCTCGGCAAACCCCGCCGGGAGCAACGCCAAATATGGAAGCAGGATCGGTCCGATCCGTCATGACTTCCGGGTAGGCGGCTCGAGCGCCGCGGCAACGCGGCGCCTAGATAAATGACCGTCGCGAGGCGAACCCTCGGACAGAACCCGGCTTACACGCCGGCTTGCGGAGGTTTCTAAATAACGTGTTTACGTTTAGCGCTCGCATGGCGCCACGCGAGCGCTAAACGTAAACATTCCATTCATTTCAAACACCTCAACATGCACGCGATCGCCCGCTGCACGTAGTCCTTTTCCTTGTAAATCGGAATCCCCAACGGCAACGTCAGCGTGTAACCCAGCGCCGTCCTTATCAACTCCCATGCGCCGACGCGCGGGTCGAGGTCCTTGCGAAACGCGCCGGAAGCCTGGCCTTCGCGAATCACCTTGGCAAGCATCTTCTCGCTATCGAGGTAAAACGTCCGCAGGCACGCGGCGATGTCCGGGTCATCCGTCTCGACCAGGCTGCGGTGCATGATGTGGAATTCGAGGGCGTGCTCCAGCGTGCTGCCCAGATAGAAATCGACGATCGCATTGAGCCGGTCCATTGGATCCGCGATCATCGCGGTTTCGCTCTCCCAGCGATGGATCGTCGCCTCGCGAATGTCGTCGAGCACTTCGAGGAACAGCTTCTTCTTGCTGCTGAAATGGCGATACA
The DNA here is from genome assembly GCA_036745215.1 of Gemmataceae bacterium. Taxonomy (GTDB): domain Bacteria; phylum Planctomycetota; class Planctomycetia; order Gemmatales; family Gemmataceae; genus SIAQ01. The sequence goes on along the minus strand of DAIOGM010000021.1, from coordinate 31,678 downwards.
GCACCGGCTCCGTGACGCCCGCGGCCTGGGCGATCTTCTCGGTCGTCGTGTGCTGGTAGCCGAGCGTCACGAAAAGCTGTTTCGCGTGATGCATCAACTGGAGCTTGCGATCGGCCTTGCGCATTCGCGCGGTCGATTTGCCTTTGTCGCGGCGGCGTTTGTCGTTCATGTTGGGTTCGTAGAGACAAGCGGCTCGCTTGTCTTTGAACGCAGGGACAAGCGAGCCGCTTGTCCCTACGGGATGCTCAATTCCTTAGTGATTTCCAGATTTCCAGCGCCCACGGCAAGTCGTTGCGATCCTGCAAGAAGATATTGCAAAGCGCAAACGTGCCATCGACGGCGGAGTACGCCTTCAAGTTCCACATCGATTCGCCGTCTTCCTCATAGGGACCAAACACAGCCCGGCCAACCAGCGCGCCGTCGGCATGCTCGAAGACTTCGCCGTCTTCGGTCCACGGCGGCCGGCTGTCGAGAATATTGCGGGCGCCCAGCGGCTCGTCCTTTTCGCCGACGACGTTCCAGCACGTGAACCAGACGGTTCGTCCGCCATGCCACGCGCTCCACGTTTCGCCGTTCTCTTCCCATTCCTCCGCCATCTCGCCGGGGATCGTGATTGACCAGCCGCCGGTCAGCGTCATCTGTACGCGGCCACGCCGATAGCCGATGCGCGGCAAGTTTGCGTCGATCGCCGCCGCGCGTTCGGCGATCACGCCTTCGATGCTCTCTTCGTACAAGTATTCGACATAGCCGAAATACTCGGTGAGATACTCGATCAGCTCCGCCCATTCGCGCCATGGGATGGCCGCGTTGGGATCCTGGCGATAGGCGCGTTCCAGGTCGAAGTGCACATCCATGAGCAGCTCGCCTTCGTCCTCGACGATCGGCGGGCGCCAGCGGACTTCCTGCCACATGCGGCAAATCGCTCGGCCAAGAAAGAACGCCGCGCCGACGCCTTCGGGCCACCAGGGGAAGAAATCAATCCCCTGTTCCGGCGTCGCGATGCGTTCCTCGAACCAGCTCGGCAACCGCGGACCGAGCGGCGTCAGGATGCCGGATTGATCGGGATAG
>DAIOGM010000021.1:29392-30600 GCA_036745215.1 Gemmataceae bacterium | reverse complement strand
CACTCCATCGGCATCGACACCATGCGGATGCCGACGCTCTCGTCCTTGCTATTCTCGAGCACCACGCGTGAGATGGCGCTGAGCCAGGTCAGCATTTCACGGCGAACGGCGTCCGCATCGCGCTCGTGGAAATAGCCCGTCTCATCGCCTGTTTCGCCTTTTTCGTCCGGCGGCTCCCAGTCGATGCGGAAATGCTTGCCCAGATCATGCAATAGATCACACAAAAAGAAATGATACCCCGGCCCCGCCGTCGAAGTTTTCGCGCTCACGACGCACAAGCCCGGCTCCGGCGTGTGAAATTCGACTTCCTCCGCGCACGGATGAATCTGCACGAACAACGCCGGCTCTTCGTCTTCGACCGTCCCCGATCGGCACAGCATCAACGGCTCTTCTTCGTGGCCCTCGATCCAGGAGGCGACCTGTTCCAGCCAATCTTCGGGCGAATGACCAACCGGGTCGGCCAGGTAGGTTCCGATGAGATAAAGGCCGACGCCCATGAAGGTCCCCAAACCGTTGACGCGAGAAGCGAGCGATGCCGCCATTTTACTCTACAATGATCCTCGCTCGCGAACAGACGGCAAAGTAGTCATCACGCTCCGCGTGATGGGGTTGGGCAACATCCCCTTTAGGTTGATACCTTCTGCGAATGAAACCCAACATCATCACGCGGAGCGTGATGACTACTTTGTCGCAATTCTGGGGGAATCCATGGCAATCCTGGTGCTAAGCACCCGCAATGCGAAGAAACGCAAGGAAATCGAGCAGATTCTCGGCGACCTCGGCATCACGCTGCACGATCTGTCCATGTATCCACAAGCGCCGGATGTCGTCGAGGACGGCGACACCTTCGACGTGAACGCTCGCAAGAAAGCGACGGAGACTGCGATCGCGCTCGGCCTATGGACACTCGGCGAAGACAGCGGCCTCGTCGTGCCCGCACTGGGCGGCCGGCCCGGCGTCTACTCCGCGCGCTTCGCCGGCACGCAAGGCGACGACGCGGCCAACAATCGCAAGCTCCTCGCCGAACTCGCGTCGGTTCCGGTCGAGAAACGCGACGCCTATTACGTTTGCACTGCGGCGCTCGCCGATCCGACCGGCCACGTTCACGCCGTCGTCGAGGGACGCTGCTGGGGCCGCATCATCGAAGAACATCGCGGCCAGGGCGGCTTCGGCTACGATCCGTACTTCCTCATCCCCGAGTATCAACA
>DAIOGM010000021.1:1149-29382 GCA_036745215.1 Gemmataceae bacterium | reverse complement strand
CGTTCGCCGAAGTCAGTTCACAAGCGAAGCACGCTCTCAGCCATCGCGGCAAGGCGCTTCAGCAATTGCGGCCGATCCTGGCGCAATTATTGAAATGAACCTGGAAGCCCCGGTGTGAGGTACTCCGAACCCCGGGGTTCGGAGTACCTCGCCCCGGGGCTTCTTTTAATATTGATTGAAGGTTCCAGCCCAATTTGACGATACCTCCGATGCACCCCATTGCGCGCGCATCGGAGAATCGACATGTCCACCAAGACCACCTCGCGTCTCGCCGCATTGCAAGCAGACGTCAGCGCCTTTCGCGATTATCTGACAGCCGAACGCGGCATGGCCAAGAACACGGTCCTCGCCTATCAACGAGATCTCGTCAAATATCAAGAATGGGTCGCTGGCGGCGGCCTCGCGAACTACCTGACGCCGAATGTGCGCGAATTGACCAACTACCTCGGCCATCTCAAGGAAGGCGGCCTCGCGGCGACGTCGGTGGCGCGCAATCTCATCGCGACGAAAATGTTCTACCGCTTCCTGCGACTGGAAGAACGCGTCGAGCAGAACACCGTCGAATTGCTCAGCTCGCCGAGGCTCTGGGAACGCATCCCGCAAGTCCTGAGCCCGGAGAGCGTCGAGAAATTGCTAGCCGCGCCGCGCAACGAGGATCGCTTCTACCTGCGCGACCGCGCGTTGCTCGAAACGCTGTACGCGACGGGTAGCCGAGCGTCGGAGGTCGTTAATTTGATGCTCGCGGACATGCACCTCGATTCGAGCTTCTGCAAATGCACCGGCAAAGGCAGCAAGCAACGCGTCGTGCCGCTCGGCGCTCCGGCGATTTCGGCTCTCAAAATCTATCTGCAAGATTTGCGGCCAACGCTCACACAAGCCGACAAGGAGAACCCCTGGCTGTTCGTCAGCAAAGGCGGAAAACGCTTGACGCGCGAGATGTTGTGGATTCTCGTCAAGAAATACGTCCGCCGCGCCGGCTTGAACAGTAAAGTTAGTCCGCACACCTTGCGGCACAGCTTCGCGACGCACCTATTGGCCGGCGGCGCCGACTTGCGCACGGTGCAAGAGCTGCTCGGCCACGCGAACATCCGCACGACGCAGCACTACACGCACGTCGATCGCAGCCGCTTGCAGGCGGTGCATCGGCAGTTTCATCCGCGCGGGTGATCGCTGAGTCGATTCCGCCGATTAACTAAACGCCGCACCATATGTATGGAAACGCGTGCAAGGAGTATTGTGACCGAACCGTAGACAGCACCGGCCAACAACAATCCCGCAATTTGAATGATGATGATGTAAAAAGCTTCGTCGCTTCGGACTGGCGGCTTTACGGTTGCCTCAAGAAGTGCAAGCGAACCAAGTAACGAAGCACAAAGCACACCAGCTCTAATGGGGTTACGAATCGCGGGCCAAAACCAAATGAGCAACCAAAAAAAAATGCTCAAAGTGATTCCGAAGAAAACCCCAGGCAAGACTACGACAATGAACATAGGCTCATAATTCCATCGGTCAATCCCGTGGCGGTGCGACTCAATCCAGTAAAGCACTAGCCTCATGACATGAACAACGCCGGACGATGCCACGCTCGCGATTCCGGCACTCCCCACAAATAAATACATTTCAAGCACGGGCGAGTTTTTCACGTCGGGTGTTGCCGGAGGTTCAACGACGGTCCCGACATCGTTTGGGGAATTTGGCTCATGCGAATTTGGGTGCATCGGCAACATGGTCTCAATCCTTCTGCAACGAAATCCGCAATCCCTCGCCGCCGACGATACGCGCCGACAAAAACGGCGCCCCCTCCTGATTGTTCATTCGCATCAACAGTACGTTCCAACCTTGCTGTAGCGCCAGCGCAGCCACATTGTCCGCCGGCTCGACGCTTTTGCCGTTGAGCCAAACGAGCAGCTTTTCTTCGCTCTGATAACTCAGCTTCGCTTGCTGCTCCTTCGGCGAATGGACGTACGTCAGCATGTAGCCGGACGCGGGCGCCAGGCCGATCACACTACGCAAATCGAAACCCTTGCCGCTCATGTCGGCCTGGATGGGACGCCACGGCACGCGCAACGTTTCGACGATGACCGCTTGTTCGGGGTTGGGATTCTTCTCAAGCGCATACGACTTCTTCAAATCGAACTCGAGCGGGCCGACGGCCCACCCGGTGAGGATCATGCCGCGAAGGTCTTCTTGCGACTTGCGATCGCGCAGGAACGCGACGAGGTCGATGAACTCGCTGAAACTCAAATGCCGCACCACGTCGTCGGGCATCAGCGATTTCTTGGTCGCGACCACGTCGTCCAGATCGGCGGCGGCGATGCGGACTTCCTTGCCGGTCGGATCGCGCAGGACCAGTTCCTTCGCGTTTTGCGAAACCTTCAGGCCGCTCATCACCAAACCGCTTTTCGTCGTTGCGACGTAGGTTTGATAGCCTTCCTTGATTTCCTTCGACGGATCGAGCATCGACTCCATCACTTTCTCCAGGGACATCGTGTCCCAGACGCGCGTCAGATCGGGGCCCGCGTTGCCGCCGACGCCTTCGAGCCGATGGCAAACCATGCACGCGACCGCCCGATTATTGAGATAAAGCTGCCGGCCGCGAATCGGGTCCCCCTTTTCCTTGACCATCGCGCTGACGCGTTTCAGTTCGTCCGGCTCCAGCGAGACGAGCAGGCCGCCCTGGAGAACGCGCGACAATAGCGCGGTCACGTCCGGATGCTCCTTCGACGCGAAACGCCGCAGCGATTCCGACACCTCCGGCAATAGCGAACGCGGCAACTTCTTGTCAACGAAGTGCTTGCCGACGACGCGGGCCCCTTCGATGCTGAGCCCGAGCATGTTGATGGCTTCGCGCTGCACTTGCAGGTCCGCGTCGGCGAGCAGCTTTTCGGCGACAGACCGCGCCGGGCGATAATCGATACTGGCGAGCGCCCGCAGCGCCTCGATGCGCGTCGCAGAGTCCTTCGATTTCGCGAATTCCTCGATGGGCTTGTACGCCGACTTTTCACTTAACGCGCCGAGCGTACGGATGAGCGGACGTCGGCTCGCGTCGTTTTTGGACGCGGCCAGCAATTCGAGCAAGACCGGCGCCGCACTGATCAAATGAGCGTCGGCGATCGTGCTCAACACGGTTTTTCGCGATTTCGGATCGTCGGCGACGAGCATTTCTATCAACGTCTTCTTGAGACGTTCCCCCTCGATCTTGCCGGCGCTCGCGAGCACATCCAGCGCGGCGAGCTTCATCGAGTTGAGCTGCCCTTCGCTGATCTCCTTGCTCGGCACGGCGGGCAAGTCGTCGAGGAACTTCGCAATCGGCGTCACCGACAACGGCGGGTCGAATTGGTAATTGACAAATGAACGCAACAGCGCGACTTTCTGCTCCGGCTTGACGTGATAGTTCTTCAAGAGCGTCGGCAACTGCTCGGCGGCGGCCCGGCCGCGGAACGTCGGATAGACCTCCAGCACGCGAGCCAGGTCCTTGTCGGAACCCGAATCCGCGAGGGCGAGCAGCTTGATAATGCCGTCCTTGCCGGTGAGTTCGAGTGCGCGAGCCAGGCCGTCGCTCAGATAATCGTCTTGCTTCTTGTCGAACTGAATGCCGTTGACGATCACCTCCGCGGCGAGCGGCGCATTAATTCGGCCAATCGCGAGATACACCGCGCGGCGGACGGCCCAATCCTCGTCGCCGGTGTTTTGCACGAGCGCCTCATGAGCGTCGTTATCGCCGGGCTTGCTGTTGAGCGCAAGTCCGTCGGCGGCGAGGCGGCGGATATCGGGCGAGAAATCACGCAGCCGCTCGATGAACGCGGCCTTGACATCGCCGTTCCACATCGATTGCAACGCGCCAAGCGCCGCGATCCGCGCGGGGATTGGCTTGACGTCGTCGTCCTTGAGAATCTTCAACAACGCCTCGCGCCCCTTGTCGCCGCGGCGCATGAGTTCGAATTGAGCGCGCTGCCGATCGCTGAAGTTTTCGCTTTCGAACGACTTGAGCAGGTCGCCTTCCTCTTGCTTGGCGATCCTCGCCCAGCTGTCGAAGCCGCGCGCGTCGATCGCCGGCTGCTCCTTCGTGCCCTTCCAACTCACACGATAGATGCGGCCGTTCTTGCCGTCGCCCCAGAGTTTGCCCGCGCCGCCGGAATCGGCGCGCCAGTCGCAGATGTACATGGCGCCGTCCGGTCCGACGATCATCTGGCACGGGCGGAAGAGCGGATCGTTCGAATGCAGGAACTCGAATTCATGCGTGACTTCAAATGTCGCATCGATCGGCTGCACCTGATAGGCGCGGATCACCTTGCGAAACACATCGGGATAGAAAAGCAGGCCACGGTATTCGAGCGGCATGAACGTATCGTTGTAGATCATCAAGCCCGCCGGCGCGCCTCGCCCGGTTTTGAGCATCGGGGCGACCTTGCCGGGAGATTCGCCGTAGACGGCGGAGCGGATGAGATCGGGCACGCAACAATTGGCGCCGGGCCGCAGCCGCCAGCCGAAATCGACGCCTTCGGGGACGTGCATCAGCCGGCAGCCGGTCCATTTGGAGCCGTCCTCGTTGTCGTTATCGACGTGGAACAGGTTGAACTTGTCGTCGAACGCCGCATCGCGATAGGGATTGCGATAGCCGATCGAATGGACGTGCATCTTCGACCCGTCGGGCCGGCAGCGGAAGATCGCGCCGGTGCGCAACACGGTCGCACGGCTGCCGTCGCTGCCTTCGACGTAATTGTCGTCGTCGCCGGAGGTGATGTACAGCCAGCCGTCGTTGCCGATCGTCAGGCCGGAGACTTGATGATGATGAAAGCCGCAAAAGCCCTGGGCGATAATTTGCTTTTGACCCCATGACCCGTCTGCTTGCTTTTTGTAGCGGCGCACGGTTCCCTGGCCGGTGACGTAGAGCCAATCGTCGTGGATCAAGATGCTTGAAGGAAGCTCTTCTTCGAGAATGACCTTGGGCGCGGTGAATTTCTTTTTCCCCTCATCGAAGGTAAGTGCTTTGACGCGATCCTTCGTCGGCTTGCGCATGATGATGATCTTGCGCTTCGACCCGTCCTTGTAGGTGAACTCGATCGGCGTGTCGAACGTGAAGCCTTTCTTGTCCTTCGGCATCAACTCCGCTGGCACCTCGACCCATTCGAGAACGTAAAGCGTGCCGTCGGGGCCGAACGTCATGCCGACGGGGTTGATGATGTCGGGCGCCTCGGCGACGATCTCGATCTTGACGCCTTCCGGCGCGAAGTAGCCTTTTAGCCGCGGATCGAATTGGCCATGATCGATGTTTTTGACCCACTCCGGCGTCGGCCGGGCGGGGGATTGCTGAAAGTTGAGATCGAGCTTGGCGGGACCTTGAGCCGAGATCATGCTCGCAGGCACGAGCACGGCCCAAACGGCGAGGAGCTTTTTCACGAATGAACCCCCATGAGACAGGATTGTAGCTGCGTACAACTTAACCAGACTTTGACGCGAACGGGAGAGGAAAGTTCATTTGCCCCTCGGGCCCAGACTCGAAGCCTGGGATGCACGATGCCGATCGGGACGACGCCTGAAAAAATCCTTGAATGTGGCGGCAAAAACAGCTATGATCCCTCCACTTCTATAATCGCAATATCTGTCTATTTTGAATCGCTCCCTTGCGAGACCCCGTCATGGCTGTGCGAATACGCTGCTTGTCATGCGACACCATCAATCGCGCGAGTGAAGACGATCGCGGGCACCAGATTTATTGCCGGGAGTGCGATCGGATCCTAACCGTCCCCAAAGAGAGCGACGACGACGTTCGTGCCAGCGCCTACGCGGAACGCAAGAGCCGTACGCGGTCGGCGGCGCGGGAACGCGACAGGGACGATGATGATGACGATGTCGATGATCGCCCGCGCGTCAAAAAGAAAAAGAAGAAATCGCGCTCGGGCTCCAATGCCATGTACATGATCGTCGGCGGCGTTGTGGCGCTGGTGCTCGTGTTCGGCTGCGTCGGGTTCGGCGCGGTGATCTGGGTCGCTCGGACGACGGATCGCGTTGGCCGGGCCATGGATCGACAGGCGAATCTGGATCGGCAGCGGTTCATGGCCGACGCGATTCGCGATCTCGACCTGGATGCGAAGGGAAAGATCATCCTGGACAAGGGAGGCCGGCTCGCCGCGACCGACCCGGCCGATCCGACGCCGTTGATGGTCGAGGTGAACGCCCGCATGAAAGTTCACACCGTCACGATGCAGGCGGGCAAAACCTATGTGATCTCGCTGATCAGCGAAGATTTTGACGCCTACCTGCGCCTGGAATTCGGCGGCAAGACCCTTGCCGAGGATGATGACAGTTTGGGCGACCTGAATGCGCGGATCGTATTCCGAGCGAATCAGACTGGCCCACATAACGTCATCGCCACCAGCTTTGACGGCGAAGTCGGCGAGTATCACATTCGGGTGCAGGAGCAGGATTGAGCGGACCGCCGTGGTTCTCTGGCCGCGTGCTTGAGATAACGCGCGTGCCGGAGCACCGAAGGTGCGCAAATGTTAAAGCCCAGGGCAACGCCCTGGGATCAGCGAACCGAGATCAAAGCCCCGAAGGGGCGCGATGGCCATGGTGCGGACCATCGCGCCCCTTCGGGGCTTTTGTTCACTGCCATTCCGTCCCAGGGCGTTGCCCTAGGCTTTAACATTTGCGCACCTTTGGTGCTCATGGCGCTACTTCAATGGGCGCGCGCGCAACATTGCCTTGTTTCCGTAACGTCATTTTTCGTTGAGCCAATAGGTAACAATCGCCGCGAAGTAGGTGCCGCCGATGTTCGACGGCTGGCCCGGCGCGATGCCGAAGCCGTCGTCGTCGTTGCGGCACTTGGCGACGTTGGCGGGTTTCGACTTGAGCATCATGTAACAACGCATGACGCGATACGTGGTTTCGAGATCGGAGGCGGTCTCATCGTCCGCCTTGCCCCAGCCGCCGTTCTTGCGCTGGCCCGCGTTGAGCGCCTTCAGGACGTTTTCGTTCATCACCCTGCCGCCAAGGCGCAGCACCGTGACCGCGGCGCTGCCAGTGTCGCGGGCCTGGCCGGCGCCCTTGCCGAAAGTGCCGTTTTCGTTCGTCTTGATCACTTCCTCCAGCCATTTCGCGTTCTTCGGCGACGTCGCGCTCAACCGTTCCAAGCCGGCGGCGGCGATGCGAATGTCGTCAAAGCCGGCGGCATTTTCCGTCATGAACTGGATCGCCCCCTTGGCGTATTTGTCGGTTGGCATCTTCAGCTCCGTCACCGCCATCAAGCCGACCGCGGTGGTGAAGACATCGGGCTTACCCTTGGGCATGTCGCTGAAGCCGCCGGTTTGCGCATCGTGGCAAAGTTCGATGAACTTGATGCACGCCTCTTTGTTGGGAATATCGCCGCCGAGGTAGTGCAAGGCACGGACGGCCGACGACGTCGATTTCAACGTCGGCGCGATGCGGATGTTCGGCGCCGGCGTCTGCGACAGGAAGCCGCCGGTGTTGGTTTGTAATTTTTGCACATACGCGATGGTCTTCTTGACGCCCGGTTCGCCGGCTTGCGCGCACGGGACGGCAATGAACAGCAACGGGATCAATGTCAGTCGCTTCATGGGGTTGCTCCGACACATTGACAGCGAGGTGGATTGCGAACGCTAAACGAAGCTTACGCGCCACGAAATTCCCGTCCATGACCGGGCCGAACTTTTCGCGAATTCCTCTGGACAATCGCTAAAGTTTCTGGCATATGGCCCGCCTCAATTGCAACAAACCCATGCGCGGCCCGTGCGGCCGGAAGCCGATCCGAGATCGAATCGGCATTCGGTCCCACGAGAAACGGGAGTTTCCATGCGCGCCAGAATCGTGGCATTGACGATTGCGCTCGCGCTCGGCGTCGTCGGTATCGTCTCGGCCGAAGAGTCGGGCAACTGGTTCACGCGTCTGTTCACGCCGTCGGCCGAGAAAAAGGTCGATGTTGATCCAGCGAAAGTCAAGGAAATCAAAAGTGAACCGACGCCGATGCCGCCGAGCGCGACGAAAATTCGCGCCAGGCAGGCAAGCGCCGACAAGGAACGCCGCGACGCGGTTTGCCTGAAATTGCGCGAGATCGCGCTGGCGCACGGCGATGAAGTCATGTTGAAGAAAGTGGAACAGCTCGAAAATCGCGTCTGGGACCTCTACGTCTCCAGCAATAATCTGCGCACGGCGCCGCTGGCCGACGCGAGCGTCAAGAAGGGGGTTCGCTGATGCGTGCCGCGGCGTCGATGTTGTTCCTGGCGGGGCTCGTGTTGTGCGGCGGCTGCTTCACGACGACGCCGCCGATCGCGATGACGAGCGTGCCGAAAGACACGCCGAAGGCGCCGCCGCCGGTGACGCCGGAGCGCGTCAACGATGAGAATTACCGCGCGATGGCGCAGGCATTGTGGGACGAGATGGATCGCGAACAGCAGCAGTTTTTGTTGGTGAAGACGCCCAAGGAATGAGTTCAACGGGAGAGGCTGGCACTCTCGCGTAGCAGGTCGGCCGCCTATCGGGGGAACGGCGCCGGCCTGCATTTTTTTTGCGCCGCCGGCGAGCCACGGGGTTTATCCCCGTGGTACGGACATCCCTTCCACGGGGATAAACCCCGTGGCTCGCAAGCCCCGATTGCATCCTCTTTCCGACGCCTTACAATAATGCCGGCTTCCTTCCCGAGGATATCATGCGCGCCGGCATCGCGTGGGGCAAGCAAACGCTGGAGCTGGAAATCGACGAGCGGAACCTCTGTCCGCTCGAACGCTCCGCGATTGCGCCCAATCTCGGCGACCCGCTTGCCGCGATGCGCGAGGCCCTCGAACATCCGTTTGATTATCCCGCGCTGCGGCTGGCGTTGACGCCGGACGATCAGATTGCGATCGCCGTCGATGAAGGCATTCCGCAAGTCGGCCGTTTGCTGACGCCGCTTTTGGAACACGTTGTCCAGGCGCACGTCAAGCCCGACGCGATCACGCTCATTTGTTCGCCGCCGTCGTCCGGCCAGCCGTGGCTCGACGATTTGCCGGACGAATTTCAGGACGTGCACATCGAGATTCATCAGCCGGCCGATCGCAAGAAACTCGCGTACCTGGCAACGTCCAAGCACGGCCAGCGCGTGTACCTCAATCGCACCGCCGTGGATGCCGATCAGTTCGTGCTCCTGACGCGGCGGCGCTACGACCCGTGCCTGGGTTGCGCCGGCGCGGAAACGGCTCTCTACCCGTCGTTGAGCGATGAGGAGACCATTCAGAAATATCGCAATGATTTGCACGGCCGGGCGCCGGGCGAGAAGCCGTGGCCGGTGCAGCAGGAAGCGCGCGAGATCACCTGGCTGTCGGGAGCGCCGTTCTTTATCCAGGTAATCGAAGGGTCCGATGACGGCATTGCGAACATTTTGGCCGGGCCTCTTGAAAGTTCGGATGCAGGCCGCCGGATGCTCGATGCGCGCTGGCGCGTCGAATGTGCTCAGCCGGCGGACGTCGTGATCGCGAGCGTCACGGGCGAACCGGGCCGGCCGACGTGCGACGATCTCGCCCGCGCCTATTTTGCGGCCACACGCATCGTCAAGCCCGGCGGCAGCATCGTCGTGCTGACGGACGCGACGCCCGCGCTCGGCGCCGGCATGGAGATGTTTCGCCGGCTTGAAGATCCCGCCGAGGCGTTGAATGTGCTGCTTCAGGAATCGCCCGCCGACCTCGCCGCCGGCTTCATGTGGGCGACGGCCGCGGAGCACGCTCGACTTTATTTGTTGAGCGGACTGGCCAGCGATGTCGTTGAGGAGCTGTTCGCGATTCCGTTGCAACACGCCGGCCAGGCGCAACGCCTATTGACGTCACAGGCCAGCTGCGTCTTGTTGCCTGATGCGGACAAGACGCTCGCGGTATTGCGTTGAACTTCACGTAGCCACAAGCTGCCAGCTTGTGAGACGCGACTTCAGCAGACAAGCTGGCAGCTTGTAGCTACGGAGCAATCATTCCATGCTCGAAGTGCGCTTGACGCCGAACATGGGCCGCGGCGTTTTCGCGACGCGGCTTATCGAACGCGGCACCTGCCTCGTCGTCTGTCAGGGCTGGCTGGTAAAATCGAACGCGATTGACGATGATTGGCACGCCATGCAAGTCGGCCCCGATGATTGGCTTTGCTCCGCGGGCGAGCATCTGGACGACTGCATCAATCATTCGTGCGAACCAAACGCGGGTTTCGTCACGGGCGAGCCCACGCTGTTTGCCTTGCGCGACATCGCGGCGGGAGAGCAGCTTTTCTGGGATTATTCGACGTCGATCAGCGAAGCCGGCTGGATGCTGGAATGTTGGTGCGGAGCGCCGACGTGCCGCCGAATCATTCGACCGTGGTTTGAACTGACTGCGGAGGAACGCGCTCGTTTGAATGGCGTCGCGCTTTTGTATCTGCGTGAGTGAAGCGAACGCGAAGCCGCAAGCGGCGGGAAAACGGGAAAACGCGCTTCCCATTGACCATTGAACGTGATAAACTGCCACTCTCACCCGAACTCGCGCGAGTTCACGTTGTCACCTTTTCGCAGGAGTCTCGCATGACCCGCCTTCTCACGCTCGCACTTGGATTGTGCCTCGTCACCCTCGTCGGCGCTCAGGAACAGGCCAAGAAAGTCGCCGTCGGCCAGAAAGCGCCGGAGTTCAAGTTCAAGGATCAATCGGGCAAGGAAATCAATCTGTCCGAACTCACCGCGAAGGGCCCGGTCCTCGTTCGCCTCACCTGCGGCTGTTCCGGTTGCGATAAGGAATTGGCATACTTCCAGGAAATCGATGCCGCCTACAAGAAGGCCGGCCTGATCAGCATCGCCATCTTCAAGGAACCTGACACCAAGGTCGCCAAGTACGCAGCCGAGAAGAAGATCAACATGCTCTATGGCGTGGACACCAAGGGCACAAGCTGGGATGTGTTCCAGACGAAGACGATGCCGACGAACTTCCTGATCGGCAAGGGCGGCGAGATTCTCGCGATCGCGCCGGGCTGCGACACGAGCGGCTTGCTCGCGAAGAAGTTGGCGGATCGCATCGCGAAGACCGTCGATGCCCCGGCGGTGGATGTGCGTTCGAACGTGAACGATAGCAAAAAGTAAAGACAAAGGCTTGGCGAGCCACGGGGTTAATCCCCGTGGTATGGACATCCATGCCACGGGGATTAACCCCGTGGCTCGCAAGCCGGAGTATTCCCCATGCGCTGCCGATTCATTACCCTTCTCGGCGCGATCGCGCTGCTCGCTTTCACAAATAAGACGATTCACGCGAAGGTCGCTCCCCTCCCGTTGCCACAACTCGTCGCGCGGGCCGATTTCGTCGGCATCGTCGAATGCGAGACGGCGGGCGCGGTCGTCGCCAAGTACAAGGTGATCGAATCGTGCCGCGGCGCCAAGGCGGGCGAGCACATCCACATTCGCACGTTCGTCCGTATCGTCGGGCCGCAATTCCAGGCCAGCCTGGTCGGCGAACGTTTTCTGGTCATCGCGCCGGCGGTCGCTCCGGACCAGCAGTACGGCAAGCCGATCCTCAACATGCCAATTTCCTGGCGTCAACTTTTCGCGGACTATGAGGTCCCCTACGGTCAGGGCCCCCATCTGAACCTGCCGGACATGCAGCAACGTTACGCCGAGGCGAAGAAACTGGTTGCAGCCGCCAACAAGCCGGAGGCGCCGCGAGCGAAGCCGGGCAAGGAAATCGTGTGGCAGCCACCACCGCTGCCCGGTCCCGACAAGGCACAACTTGATCTGTTGAAGAAACAACTAACGGACAAACCGAGCCCGGGTAAAATCGACGAGTTCACGAAGATTCGGGCCGCGGTTTTCGGCTACGAGCCGACGCCGATGTTTGAGGAACTCAAGAACATCCAGATCAATACCGCCGGCAAACTCGCCGCGATCGAATCGGCCGCGCCCAAAGCGTCGGAGGCGGCGTGGCGTTGCGGGCAAGAACGCGAAAAGCACCTCAAGATGTTGCTGGACGCCAGGGAGCCGGCGATCCGCGTCGTCGGCGCCATTCACCTGACGTTTGAAAACGAAAAACTCGGCAAGGACGAATTGGCCCGATTGACCAAACTCTCCGACGAACCCGGCGCCTACGCGGCCCTGGCATTGGCACGGCGCGGCGACAAGAACGTGGTGCCGCGTTTACTCGAAGTTTTTCAGAGCAACCCGCAGGGCCGCTTTTACAGCAATCTGCGCTTGAACACGCTGGCGCTTCTGTCAAATTCAGCCAAGAAGAGCGGCGTGCCGCAGCCGACACAGAATGTGCCGCGCCTGAGCTGGGGCGATCGGGTCGATTTCAACGCCCTCGACGCCTGGTGGCGTGAGCACTCCGCCAAGATCACGCTGCACGATCCATGGCTGGAGACGCTCGCCAAGCAGAAGATCGATTGAATTTGCGTCGGGTTTGCCGCGTCTAACTCGAAGGCGTCGCAACCCGCCTAAATATGGCGCCTTTTTCTGGACTTGCCTCTTGCGGCTGCGCGTCGTTATGTTATCCTCGCGATATTCCGAAACCTGATGAATCAAGGAGTTTGATCATGTGTAAAGTGTTTGCCGTTGTGATGGTTGGGCTGGCTCTCACCGCCCTGATGGCCAGTCAGGCGATTGCCGACAGCGTCGAAGTCAAGGGCCCGCATATTTGTTGTGCGCAATGCGTGAATGTGGTCGGCAAGATTCTGGCCGGCGTGGAAGGCGTGTCCGATGCGAAGGCCGACCAGAATACCAAGACCGTCACCTTCACCGCCAAGGATGAGGCAGCCGCGAAGGCCGGCATCAACGCCCTCATCAAGGGCGGCTTCAGCGGCACCGCGAAACGCGACGGCAAGGACGTCAAGGTCGAATTGCCCGCCGTTGCCAAGGGCGACAAGGTTGACACCGTCACGATCAAGGAAGTGCACGTTTGCTGCGGCCAATGCCAGAAGGCGATCAACGCCGTGTTCAAGGATTCCAAGGTGAAATATGAAGGCAAGGGCGCTCAACGCACCGTCATCATCACCGGCGGCGAACTCTATCGCGGCACCGTGATGGAAGCCCTCCGCAAGGCCGGCTTCAACGGCACCGTTGAGTAATCAAACGTTGGTTGAAATCGTGCAAGCACGTTTTGTTACAGCACCAAAGGTGCACCAATGTTAAAGCCCAGGGCAACGCCCTGGGATAACGAATGACGCCAACCGAAGCCCCGAAGGGGCGCGATAAAACCTCCATTAGGTCGATCGCGCCCCTTCGGGGCTTTTTTCGTAAAGGATTCACCGGTCCCAGGGCGTTGCCCTGGGCTTTAACATTGGCGCACCTTCGGTGCTTTGAAGCTCGCAATACGATGAGGCACGGACGACGGTGTTGCCAACGTCCGCGCGCTTCAGGCTTTTCTTGTTGCAATCCGGAACATTCCGCGCGACAATAAAGGTGTGACATTTCTCCTGTTCGCCTTCGGGAGGTCCCATCATGCTAGATCAAAACGTGGACAATCAAGACGTGGTAACCGTTTGCAAAGTCAATAGCCCGGCCGAGGCGGAGATCATTCGCGGCGCCCTTCAGTCGATCGGCATCAATTGCAGCATCGGCGGCGAAGGCCAGGCGGGGCTCGCGGGCGTATTGGAGATCGACGTCTGCACGCCGATCGAAGACGCCGACCGCGCTCGCAAACACCTGCGGCTATTGCGCCGTGAAAAGCACGAACGGCGTAAGGCTCAGGTTGTGAAGCGCAGGGCGAAAGAGGCGAGCAAGTCCAGTGAGGCAATCACGGAATTGAAACCGCCCACGCCGCCATCGACGGATATTGAGAAACCGGCGGAATGACCGTTTCAGCTATTTTTCTTTCACCACATTCGTGAGGTCCCACCGGATCACGCTCGTGTCTTGAGCGCCCGTGGAAATCGTCGTGCCATCGGGGCTGAAATGGATGGCGCTCACCGGGCCGGCGTGGCCGATGAACGTGTGCGTCGCTTTTTTCGTCACCATATCATAGACACGCACGCCGTAGGTCGTATACGGTTCGCCGACGATGCCGGTCGCGAAGCGTTTGCGATCGGGGCTGACGGCGATCGGGCCGTAAACCGGCGCTTCGCCGCGCGCGACAAGCGTTTCGAAATCTTCCCCAAGCACTCCGTTGGCGTAATCCATGCTCCACATGCGGCCATTGGTCGAAGCGCCGATAATCGTCGTGTCGTCGACGATGGCGAGCGTGATGCTGCCGGAGGCGTTGGGATCTTCGAGGGTGGCGAGTTTCTTGCCGGTCTTCAGATCGTGGCCGACGACGGTGAGCACCTGGCCTCCGTTGGGGCTGTTGGCGACGGCGACGATGGCGATGCGATGGTTGTCGGGGCTGAAGACGGCGCCCAGCCCGGTGCCGGTCGCAACAATCGACGGCGTGTCGATATCCGCGACGAGTTTCTGCATCGCCAAATCCCAGACGGAACATTTGCCCGTTCGCTTGCCCGGCGCTTGCCGGCACAACATCGCCACGCGCTGGCCGTCGGGCGAAATCGCGACCGATACGAACGAAGGCGGATGGGACGGCGGCGGCAGCACGAAGAGATTGTCGCCGGTGCTCACGTCGAAGATTTCCGGATTCGGCGCCCGCGACCAAATGGCGCGGGTGCCGTCGGCCGACAAATTGACGGTGGGCCGAATCATCGGCTGACCGGGGATCCGTGCCGGGCGGAAGGCCATCTCCTCGCCGATAGCGCCGGTCGTGAAATCCCAGCGGAAGGCCTTGCCCTCGTTGCCGGAGGTGAAGAGGTCCTTGCCGCCGTCGGGGAACGCGACGGTGCGGATCGGCGCGGCGTGATCCATGATCGGCGACAGCAGCTTGCCGGTCGGAGCGGTCCAGGCGTATGCGAACTGAGCTGCGGTTTGCGTGGCGATGGCGTGCTCGTTGTCGGCGAACTCCAGCGCGGTGATCGGCGCGATCAGCAGGCCGCCGGGAGGATCGGTGATGTCAACGGGCCGCCCATCGGTGCGCCAGCGCTGAATGCGATAATCCGGGCCGACGGAAGCGACGAGCTTGCTGTCCGGCGAAATGGCGACGCGCACGCCCTGAGCGCGGCGGCCAAGCAGCGTGTGCAACAGCTTGCCGGTCTTGACGTCGAAGAGATCGACCGGTCCGTCCCCCGCGGAGACGGCGAGCAGATCGGCGTCCGGCGAAAACGCGGCGGAGACGACGTTGCCTCCCATGCCGGTGACGCGGGCCTTGAACAACTCGCGGCCGCTGGCGACTTCCCAGACCTGCGCGGTGCGAGCGCTGTCGGGCGGTTCGACTTTCGGCTTCGGCGCGGGAGTGAGCGTCGGCGCCGCGGCGGGGGGGCCGTAGCTGACGAGCGTCTTTCCGTCGCGCGAGAGCGTCACGAAAACGGGGGCGGCCTGATCGGTTTCGAATTGAGCCAGCACTTCGTTATTGTCCACATCGAGCACGACGACCTCGCCGCGGATGTCGCGCCCTTTGCCGCCGAACGCGAGGATTTTGCCGTCCGCTGACAGTGCGATGCCCGGCGTGCCCGAGATGACGACGCCGACGGGCGGCTTGACGCCGAGGATTTCGCGGCCGCTGGCGATTTCGACAACGTTGATGGCGCCGGGCCGAGCGACGGCGGCGCGTTTGCCGTCGGCGGAGACGATGACCTGTCCGGGACCGACGATGCCGCGATTGTCGAGCGGCCGGCCGGTGGCGAGATCGTAGCGGCGAATGCCGCCCGTCATCGTCGGCGCCAGGAAGTTGTTGTACTTCGGCGGAATCAGTCCGATGTGGGGGTCTTTTCGGAGGATGGGCCGCGTGATGCCGTAACGCACGATGGCGCCCTTGGGCAGCGGATCGTCCGCTTGCTTCTCGGGCTGCGCCGCGACGGCCGTGAAGGTGACCGCGACGATGAACAGTGACAGAATTCGGACAATCATCGGCGAACTCCACGTGAAGAGGTTGGCGCCAAATCGTCCATCCATCGTAACAAGGCAAGGACTGGCATCAAGAAAAAAGCAAGAGAACCATGGGGAACACGGAAAAAAAACGATTGAACCACGGGGGGCACGGGGGGCACGGGGAAAAGGCAGGGTTGCAGCCATGGATCGTTTCCAAGGAGGCGACTTGGCTCCTGAATACCAATTTCTCCGCATTGTCCCCGTGCTCCCCGTGCCCCCCGTGGTTCGATCGTTTTCTAGTTCCGTCCCAACTTGATTTGCGGTAAACTCGTCTAGTATCGAGAGTGCGAAAATCGGCGCGTTCCATCAAAAATACGCAGCGAGGGGCTCCGTCATGTCGAACCCGATCGGCGATCGCAACCTGTTGTTCGGCATCCTGGCTTTTGATCGGAAGTTTATCGATGCGAACATGCTCATCGCTGCGATGAAGGCGTGGCTGCTCGATAAACGCAAGGGGCTGGCCCAGATTCTGCGTGAACAAAAAGCGTTGACGGAGAACCAGCACGCATTGCTCGAAGAGTTTGTCGATGAGCATTTGACGAAATACGATCATGATGCACAGAAGAGTCTGGCCGCGGTAACCTTGATGGGCCCGGCCCGCGACGAGCTGGAAAAGATTGACGACGCGGATTTGCAAGCCAGCTTGATGCCCGTGTCGAAGGCGCCGATCGAGGAAGCCGAGCTGACGCCGGAACCAGTCGTGGCGACGGTCGTCAAGCCGGCCGCGCCCGTGAAGGCAGCCGTGAAAGCGACGCCGAAGCCGAAGGGCGTGCCGAGCGCCAGGCGGCGCGGCGTGCCGGTGTGGATTTTGCTCTTGGGCGTCGTGGCGATGGCGTTTCTGGGCGCAATCGCCGGAACGATCGCCGTGGTGGTCGCGTTTCTTTTCATGGCGCCCGACGGGCAAAACAACAATATTGGCCCCATCGTACAAGAACATCGCGATGCCGGCCCGATCGTGAAGGACGCGGAAAAAGACGGGCCGCCGCCGAATGACGGCAACATCAGACCGCCGCAAGATGGCGGCATCGTCCCGCCAAAAGACGGCATCGAACCGCCGAAGGATGGCATCGTCATCCCGCCCAAGGATGGCGTCGTGCCGCCGAAAGACGGCGGCGTCATCCCGCCCAAGGATGGCGTCGTGCCGCCCAAAGACGGTGGCGTCCCGCCCAAAGACGGCGCCGTCATCCCGCCGAAGGACGGAGTTGTCCCGCCGAAAGATGGTGGCGCGGTTGTCAATCCGCCAGTCGAACCAGTCAAGCCTGGGGAGTTTGTCCTCGAACTGCCGAATCCGGCGAGCCGCGCCGTTTTGTCCGCCGACGGCAGGTACGTCGCCTTCCTTCAAGCCGCGGTCGGCACGTTCGGCTTTCGCGAAGGGCCCGCGTTCAATGTGGAAAAGACCGTCAAGATCGACAACACGCGCACGTCAATTCAGCCGCTGACATCGTCCGCGGACGGCAAACGCCTGGCGCTCACGGCCGGCAGCGTGGATGGCCCACAGGTCTTCATCTGGAACTGGTCGACCATGTCCATTGAACGGGCAATCCCTTTCTCCAACCTTGCCGTTGAGTGCGCTTTTTCGCCCGACGGCAAGCACCTGGCAACCTATCTGATCCAAACCGACAAGGGCCGAGTGGAATTCTGGCTGCACCTGCACGAAATCGCGACGGGCAACTCGCGCAAGCAATGGCGACTCGACGCGGAGCCGAGCCTCTTCGGCTTCACGCCCGACGGCAGCAAGTTTTTCCACGCATCCAGGAAGGACGCCTTCGCCCTCGCCTGGAACATCGACACCGGCGCGACCAACATCATGGCGTTTCCGCACCTTGGCAAGAAGTACACGTTCGCGCGCGACTTTAGCAAATTCGCGTTCGTGGAGTTGCCCGGTCAATTGCAACTGGGCTTCGTGGACGGTCCGCGGCCAATCGGCAGGCTCAACCCCGGCAACCAGAATAATCTCGAAATGAAAACCGCGGCGTTCTCGCCCGACAATCGCATGGTCCTGATTGGCTGCGAAGATATCCGGCAACGCCCGAAAGTTGTCGGCGTCGGCATGCTCGTCGATCTCGTCAACGGCAAGACGGTCTCCGTCACGGGCGCGCTGAGCGGCATCCCCGAGCGCGTGGAGCTGGCGTCCAACGGTCTGGGTCTCGTCCAAGGTCCGACGTTGCCGGCTCGCCTGTATCGCTTTCCAACGCCGCCTCCTGGCGCATTCGTCATGGCGCCGCTGCCGCCGACGCCGGGTTTCGTGCCTCTCTTCAACGGCCGGGATTTGACGGGCTGGAAGCCGCACAACCTCATGCCGGGAAACTGGCGCGTCGAGAATGGCGTTCTCATCGGCTCGCCGCAGGGCAAAGGGGGAGGCAGATTGTACACGGACAGGCCGCAGCCGAAGGACTTTCATCTGCGTGTCGAGGCGCGTCTTAACGAACCCGGGGCGGGCGCAGTCAATTTTCGCTGCCCGGACGGCTCGATCCTCGGCTATGAATCCATATTCAACTCCGTCGTGGGCGGCATGCGGGCCGGCGGCTTGAATGTCATGGTCCCCGGCAGAACGATGGCCTTGCCGCGCGGTCCCGAGCCCATGATTCCGCTCGGCCAGTGGTTCATGCTCGACATCATCGCGGAAGGGCCGAAGCTCGTCGTCAAGGTGGACGGGAAGATTGTCACCGACGTCGTGGACAACAACAACCTGGCGGCGGGGCACATCGCGTTGTCGCTTTATGCGAAATCGACGATCGAGATTCGTCGCGTCGAGATCAAGGAGTTGAATTTTGTCGCCGCGCCCGTGCCGATGCCGGCGCCGCCCGGCCAATTCGTGTCGCTTTTCAACGGTAAAGACCTGGACGGATGGAAAGTGAATAACGCCGTGCCGGGCAACTGGCGCGTCGAAAACGGCATCCTCACCGCCAACACGACGCCGGCGACGCAAGCGTATCTGTTCACAACGCGCGCCGATTACAAGGACTTTCACCTCCGCGCCGAGGCGCGCTTCACGCCGAGCGAAAACGTCGGCAGCGGCGCCGGTGTCCTGGCGCGCGCCACCTTCGATTTCTTCGGCTACGATTCCATGATCCATTACTTCCAGAAGACCGGCTTGATGTACGTTCGCAGCAACAAACGCGTTCGCATGGACGGCAAGCCCGTACAGCTCCCCGCCGGCGAATGGTTCACACTGGAAGTCATTGCCGAAGGCAACCAGCTCAAAGTGAAAGTGAACGGCAACGAAACGACGAACTTCACCGACGTCGAACGCGAATTCCTCCAGGGGCACATCGCGCTTCGCCTGGGCCGCGAGTCGAAGATCGAGGTCAAGAAGATCGAGGTGCGCGAAGGCAACTTCGTCGCCGCGCCGAATCCTGCGCCGGTCGTGCCCGCCGCCGGTTTCGTGCCGCTGTTCAACGGCAAAGATTTAACCGGCTGGAAGTCCAATCGCGTCCCGCCCACGGACTGGCGCGTCGTCAACGGCGTCCTCACGGGGTCCAGCCCCGGGGTCCGCGAGTTGTTCACGATACGCGACGATTACGGCGATTTCCACCTGCGGCTGGAAGGCCGCATCAACGACGACGGCAACAACTTCGTCGTCGTCCGCTATCCGTTTGATGAACCGAAGTTGCCGCACCTGCAGCTTGGCGGCTACGCGGCTCGCATCAGCAGTTCGCCGAAGGATCTCAGCAAGACCGGGAGCCTGTTCATTTACGATTTGATTGGCATGAGAAATCTGGCGGTCCAGCAGCCGCTGGTGCCGGCCGGTCAATGGTTTACCTTGGATATTATTGCGGTCGGCAATCAAATCGAAGTCAAGGTGAACGACAAGTTGACCAAGAGTTTCGTCGATACGAACCTGCGAATGATGGGCGGCCGCATCGTGATGGGCTTCGGCGACTCGAGCCGAAATACGCTGGTGGAATACAAGCGGATCGACATCAAGGAGTTCAAGGCCGTCGGGCCGCCGCCGATGCCGGCGCCGCCGCGGCCGCTGGAAGCGTTCGTGTCGCTCGTCAACGGCAAGGACCTGACCGGCTGGCGCGTCGAGGGCAACCCCGGCTGGAAGGTGATGCCGAACGGCGACCTGGTCGGCGAAGGCCCGGCCACCGCACTCATCTCGAATCGCACCGACTTCCGCAACTTCATCGCCAAAATCGAGATGTCCGCGTCCGGCGACGCCGAGGCGTTCCTCGCCTTTCGCGCGAAACCCGCGCCCGCCGGCAAGGTGCTCGGCATGACCTCACGGCTCATCGGCGAAGGGGGCAGCGTCCGCGCCGGCTACACCGGCAGCGACGGCAATGACAACGAATCCGGCAATCAGCCGATTCGCGTCAAGCCCGGCGAAGTGTTCGAGATCGAATTCGACGTCAAGCCCAACGGCATCTGGGCGTCCACGAACGGCAGGCAGACCAGCGGCGTCATCTACCCGCCGGACCGCTATCCGCCCGGAGCGATTGGCATTTACATCGCCAAGGGAACCGTGACGATCAGGAAATTCGAAGTCAGCGCCGAAGCGCCGGCAGCGCCCGTTGTGCCCATGCCGCCCCCCGTTGGCGTGGCCGGCGAATGGACGCCGCTCTTCAATGGCAAGGATTTGGTTGGCTGGCAGCCGCATCTGCGCGGGGCGGCCAACTGGCGCGTCGAGAACGGCGTCCTCACCGGCGCCGGCGACGAACCCGGCATCCTGCACACGGCGCGGGCCGACTACAAGGACTTCCATCTCCGCGCCGAAGCCCGCTTCACGGCGCCCAAGGACGGCGAAACCAGCGGCATGGCGTTTCGCTCCGCGTTCGGCCGCACCGGCTACGAGACGCTGTTCACCGACGGCAAATTCACGGGCGGCCTGTACCTCAGCGGCAAAGATTTCGGCAAGGCCGTCGAAGCAACGATGCCCGCGAACGTCGTGTCGGGCGAATGGTGCACGCTCGAATTCATCGCGCAGGGCAATCGCGTGAAGGTCAAGGTGAACGGCAAGGAGACGACGGATTTCGACGACGTGCAAAACCTGTTTACCGCGGGCCACATCGCGCTTCGACAAGGCGCGGATTGCAAGGTGGAGTTTCGCAAGATCGAGATCGCCGAGATTCGCCTCGTCGCCGCGCCGCCGATCAAGGTCGAGCCGCCGATCGTCAAGGGCGGCGGCGAGTTCGTGCCGCTCTTCAATCTCAAGGACCTCGCCGGCTGGCAACCGCACGCCAAGCGCCCCGGCAACTGGCGCGTCGAAAACGGCGTCCTCATCGGCTCCGCGCCGATCGGCGGCTCGCTCTATTCGACGCGCAACGATTATCAGGATTTTCACCTACGCGCCGAAGTTCGCATCAACGACAAGGGCTTCGGCCGCGTCTTCTTCCGCGCCGCTTACGATCCGACGAAAATCCCCTTCAAAGTGTTCGGCTACGAAGCATTGATCAACCAGCGCCCCGTCGGCGACAAAACCGGCACGCTGACGGCGATCGGTCCCCTCGGCTCGGCGGGGCAGCAAGCGAAGGAGTCGGCCACGAAGGCGGGCGAATGGTACACCATGGAAGTGATCGCGAAGGGCGATCGCGTCACCGTCCTGGTGGCAGGCGACGTCGTCGCGGAATACGAAGACGCGGCCCGGCAATTCGCGCGAAACGGCCACATCGCGCTGCACCAGGACGCCAACGCGGTCGTTGAATTTCGCAAGGTCGAGATCAAGGACCTGTCGGCCGTGCCAAAGGTCGGCGAAGCGCCGCCGCCATTGCCGCCAGGCGGTGCGCCACGCGGCGGCGAGTTCGTATCGCTCTTTGGCAAGAATGACCTGACCGGCTGGAACACGGCGGGCAAACAGAAGAATAACTGGACCTTCGAGAACGGGATCCTCGTCGGCTCGGGGAACATCTCCAGTCGCATTCACTCGCCGCGAGACGATTACAAAAACTTTCATCTGCGTTTCGAGGCCCGCATCGCCGATCAGAGCGCCGGCGGCGTGTACGTGCGCGCTCCGCTGGATTTGACCAAAGGATATGAAGCGAAGATCAACAGTACCCATCCATCGCCATCCAAGACGGGAAGCTTGCTTGCTCATTTTCCGGGCCAGCAACTCGGACTCGCCAGAGTCACCGATCCGCCGACGCCGTTCGGCGCCTGGTTTACCATGGAGATCATCGCGGTGGACAACCGCATCACGATTTTGGTGAACGGTAAGGTCACCGCGGAATCGACGAAGATCGATCCGCAACACAAATCGGGCCACATTGCCTTTCGCCAGGAAACGAAATCGACGATCGAATTGCGCAAGATCGAGATCAAGGAGTTGCCGTGACTTGAGGCATACGTGTGCGAATTGGATTTTTTTTGACGGCACTTTGTATTTGCACCAACGGTGCGCAATGTCAAAGCCCAGGGCAACGCCCTGGGAACGAGGCAAAAATAATGAAAGCCCCGAAGGGGCGGCATGCTTTCGCAGCGAATATTGCGCCCCTTCGGGGCTTCCGGATTGGATGGCCTTTTTCCCAGGGCGTTGCCCTGGGCTTTGTCATTTTCGCACCTTTGGTGCTTGCAATCGGGCAAGTCGAAACATGTAGACTCCAAGTTCGGAGAGCGAGAATGGTTACGCGATTGGTTTTCTTCTTAATGTTCGTTTCATTCATTGCCATGCTTTGTCCGGCATGTTCGTTTGCTTCGGAACGGCTTCGCGTCATCATCGAAACGGACGCCGGCGGCGATCCCGATGACGAGCAGTCGCTCGTGCGATTTCTTTTGTATGCCAACGAGTGGGACATCGAAGGCATCATCTGCACGCGGCCCAAGGCGCGCGACAAGGAAAACGTCAGCCCCGAACGCACCGGCCTGGGCATCGTGCGGCGTTTTCTCAAAGCGTACGGCGAGTGCCATCCCAATCTCGTCCGTCACGACAAACGCTACCCCACGCTGGACTATCTTCTGCAGCGCACGGTCCCGGGCTATGACGGCGACGCCGGCGTCATGCTGATCCTCGCCGCGGCGGATTCGAAGGACAAACGGCCGATCTGGTTCATGAACTGGGGCACCGACAAGGGCTCCGCGGAGAGCAGCATGAAACAGGCGCTCGACCGCGTGCTCAAGGAGCGCGGCCAGGCCGGCTACGCCAAATTCAAGGAGCGATTTCGTCTCAGCTCGTCGGATCAGTTCGGCGAACACACGCGGCGTGATCCGCCCTGGCCGATCTGGATCGACACGTTTCGTCCGGAGCTGGAAGGCAAACGCTGGTATCACCGCTTCTCGGCGTTGACGGCCAAAGCGGGCGGCTTCGATCTGAAACGCGATTGTCTGACCGGCCACGGTCCATTGGGCGCCCTCTATCCGACGAACACCGGCTTGCCGCAAAAGGAAGGCGACACGATGACCTTCCTCTATCTCGTGCCGACCGGCATGAACGATCCGATGCGGCCGACTTGGGGAAGCTGGGCGGGCCGATATGGACTCAATGACAAGGACGCGCCGCGCCCCTATTATTGGGCCAATCAAAAGGATCAATGGGACGGGACAAATCATCGCGACAACACGCTCAAGCGCTTTGCGGCGGACTTGCAAAACGATTTCAAAACGCGGCTCGAATGGTGCGTCACGGAGCCGAAGAAGGCCAATCATCCACCCGTGCCGCATTGTCAGGGCGATGACACGGGTAAGATTATCGCCGTCAACGCTCCGTCCGGGAAGGCGCTGCGCTTGAGCGCCGTCGGCACGACCGATCCCGACGGCGATCGCCTGCATTATCGCTGGTACGTCTATGCCGAAGCCGGCACGTACACGGGCCAGGCGAACATCGAAGTTGCCAACGACAAGGAGGCTCGGCTAAACGTTCCGGCCGACGCAGCGGGGCGGACAATTCACGTCATCCTCGAAGTCGATGATTCCGGCGAGCCACGCCTCACGCGCTATCGGCGTATCGTGGTCAGCGTTTTGCCGCGTTAACGATAGCAGCGCCGCACTCCAAAATAGAAAAAACAATCGACGCCGGCCTAATCGTGCTGATAGACTGTTGGTTTGCATTGAACCAAAAAGGGGGCCAAATGCGAACCATCACTGCGATTGTCATTTCCATCGGCTGCGCCGCCTCGGCCGCAGCGCAAGACACGAACAACGCCGCCTTGATCGCGGCGCTGCAAAAACTCGATGCCAAGGTGTTCAAGCCCGACTCGGCCGACGCCAAGCTGCGCGGCGACGTGTTGAAGCAAATGCGCGACGACTTCAACAAGCGCGACGTCGAGGCGTGGCGAAGCATCAAGACGAAGGCCGACTGGGAGAAGTTCCGCGACGAACGCATCGCGAAGTTGCGCGCGTCGATGGGGAAATTTCCCGAAGCGCCTAAGTCAGTGAAAGTTGTCACCACGAAGAAGCTCGAAGGCGACGGCTTCACTGTCGAGAACATCATCTACGAAAGCCGGCCCGGTCTCTACGTGACGGCCAATCTATATGTGCCAATGGACACGTCGAAACCGATGCCGGGCTTCATCGTTATTCACAGCCATCACAATCCGAAGACGCAGGGCGAGCTGCAAGACATGGGCGCGATCTGGGCTCGCCAGGGCTGTCTCGTTCTCGTGCCGGACATGCTCGGCCACGGCGAACGCCGGCAGCATCCGTTCATCGACGCGAAGAGCTTCCCCGAAAAATACGCGCCGAACCGCCAGGATTATCACTTCCGCTACAACGTCAATTTGCAACTGAGCCTGGTCGGCGAGAGCTTGATGGGCTGGATGGTGTGGGACCTGATGCGCGGCGTCGATGTGCTCTATCAACGGCCGAACATCGACAAGAAAAACATCATGGTGTTCGGCTCCGTCGCCGGGGGCGGCGATCCGTGCGCGGTGTTCGCCGCGCTGGAGCCGCGCATCACGGCCGCGGCGCCGTTCAACTTCGGCGGTCCGCAGCCGGAGACGAAGTTTCCGTTGCCAGAGGACGCGGAGCTGGCGTTCAATTACCTGGGCGGCGGCTCATGGGAATCGACGCGCAATCTGAAACTGTCGGGCCGCGACGGCTTCCCGGCGTGCGTCATCGTCGGCTCGATCGCGCCGCGCGGCCTCATCTATGGCCATGAGTTTGCGTGGGATGACACGCGCGATCCGGTGTGGGCGCGCTTCAACAAGATCTGGGGCGAGTTCTACGGCGCCAAGGACAAGCTCGCGTCCGCCAAGGGCCGCGGCTCCGTCAAGGGCATGGCGCCGGAATCGACGCATTGCAACAACATCGGCGCGGAGCATCGCAAGCCGATGTATCCGACATTGAAATTGTGGTTTGGCTTGCCGATTCCGGAGGAGAACAAGAAGCGTTTCGATTCGAGCCAGTTGCAATGCTGGACCGACGAAGCGCGGGCGCAGTTGAAGCCGAAGATGGTGCATGAACTGGCGCAGCAGTTTGCCGCGCCGACCAAGGCGGTCGATTCCAAGCAATTGCTGAACCTGCTTGGGATTGACACGGCAAACGTCAAGTGCGGCATCCAGGGGGGCACGGAAACGCGCATCGAAGGCGGCCATCTCTTGGCGCGAGAGGTGCTTCATCCCGAGGGCAATCCGTCCATCGCGTTGCCGATCATCAAGATCATACCGGCGGGCGCAAAAGGAAATGTGCCGATGGTCGTCGGCCTCGCCCAGGACGGCAAAGCGGGCTTCCTCAAGAATCGCGCCGCCACGATTGCTGAGCTACTTAATCGCAACGTCGCGGTATGCTTGCCCGATTTGCGCGGCACCGGCGAAACCGCCAACGATGGCCGCGGTCGTCAGAGCGGCGCCACGTCCAATTCCGCGTCGCTGCTCATGCATGGGCAGACTGTGCCCGGCATCCAGTTGCAGGAACTCGTCATGCTGCTGGAGGAATTGCAGAAGCATCAGTTCGGCCCGATCGCGTTGTGGGGCGATTCGTTCGTTGAGCCGAATGATCCCAAGGTGACGCTCGCCGTGCCGTATGACAACAACGTCAAGCTGCCGAGGCAAGCGGAACCGATGGGGACACTGCTCGCGCTTCTGGGCGGCATGCATGCCGGCAAGAACGTCAAGGCGGTTTATGCGCGCGGCGGCCTGGTCAGCTTCCAATCCATCCTGGATAGCCCGTTCTGTTACTTCCCGCATGATGCGGTGGTGCCCGGACTGTTGGCAAACATTGATTTGTCATCGGTGGCCAACGCCAACCAAAACGTTCGACTGGAGGCGTTGGTAGACGGCCTGAATCGCCGCGTCGATCAACAGACGTTGGAGAAAACGTACGGCAAATTCGCGACCGTTCGCGCCGAGCCGTCATCGCAGGCCGAAGTCGCGGCATGGTTGGTAGCGCAGCTGAAAAAATAGAACTCAGCGCCGCTTGCGGTTTCGCGCTCAGGTGGCACGACGAAAAACACCGCGCCGCTCGAGCGCTAAACCGCAAGCAGTGGAATAGGATATACTCCCGATATGCTCTGTCCGCTCTGTCACGGCCATCGGCTGTTTTACTTTCAGGGACAGCTGATCCCATGCCCGGAGTGCGAAGGGCAAGGCGAAATCCATTGCTGCGACGGATTGCAAGAACAGGCCGACCAACAGGAGAACGAATCCGAGCCTGAAGCGTAAGCGAAGATCTCCGCTCACGCTTCAGGCTCTGAAAAACCATGACCATCGAAAAGAAACGCAAGAAGCCCCTGGAAATCGCGCTCGTGGGCGACGTCGATCACTGGGAAGCCGACGTCATCAAGGACATGATCGAAGCTCGCCCCAAACGCGAGTGCGTCTTCTATATCGACAGCCTCGGCGGCAGCGTCTACGGCGCTCTCGCCGTCACCACGCTGATCCGCATGCGCGAATTGCACTGCACCGGCATCGTCCTCGGCGAATGTTCGTCGGCGTCCTTGTTGATTTTTGCCGCCTGTAAGAAGCGCCTGGTCACTCGCTACAGCACGCTCCTGTTTCACCGCATGCGCTGGGAAAGCGAGAAACGCATCCCCGCTCATGAAGCCTCACGATGGGCCAAGCATTTCGAGGTCCTTGAAAACGACATCGACGATCTGCAAGCCCGCCTATTCGGCGTCGCCGACAAGCAAATCCGCGCGTGGATTGAAAAGGGTGAATACGTCAGCGGCCAGCAAGTCGTGGACGCGGGAATCGCGGAAATGCTGGAGATTTGATCACCGACCCCGCGTGACGTTCGATTCGGGAACTGATAACCTATTTTTGACGACCAATGATTAAAATCTTGACATCTCGATATACTGAATTCCATGATAAGATGTTAGGGCTAAACATTATCCACACCCGTCGCCGGTTTTCAAAAGGATCAGGGGTTCCCGCTCGCGGTCGATCCGGGCGGACGCCTCGCATTTGCCAGGAATGACTTTCATGCAATCTCTCGCAGCAGGCAAGGCTCGCTCGGTGCTGTTGTTCGCGTGCATGGCGATCTTCGTTTTCGCCGTGATCACCACCACAACCGTCCTGACGCCGAACGTCGCCTCCGCTCAAGACGACCAGCCAGCCGATCCGAAGCCGCCGGCCGTAAAGACGCGCAGCATCTTCGACGGGCTCATTCACTTCTTCGTATCGATCGGCATCGTCTTCGGCTTGATCTTCCTCGTCATTTCGATCGGCATGGTCGCTCTCATTATCATCCTGGTATTGGACTTGAGATTGGGCGAGTCGGTGCCGCCGTCGTTCGTCGAAGATTTCACGGACATGGTGAATAAACGCCAGTTCAAGCAAGCCTATGAGATGTGCCGCAATGATACGTCGTTTATCGGCCGAGCGTTGACGGCGGGGATGGGTCGGCTGCAGTACGGCATCGAGGACGCGCGCGAGGCGATGTTCGCGATGGTGGAATCGGTCAAGTCGGGCAAGGACGCGTGGATCAGCTATCTCGGCATCATCGGCACGCTGGGGCCGCTCCTGGGTCTGGTCGGCACGGTGTCGGGCATGATCGGCGCGTTTCGCGAACTGGGCGAGAGCGACAAGGCGCCCGAGCCGAGCAAACTGGCCGACAACATCTCGCACGCCCTCGTCGTCACGCTCGTCGGCGTCGGCATCGCGGTGCCGGCCATCTTTTTCTTTACGTTCTTCAAGAATCGCTTGACCAGCATCTCGGTCAACACCGCGAACCTGGCCGACGATCTGTTGACGCAGATGTATCACAACTCGAAGAAGGCCGCCGGCGCCGCCGCGACGCCGGAGCGAGCGTCGGCCTCGAGCGTGACGACGAAGTGACGGGTCTTCGTTTAGCGCTCGCTCTGAAACGTCGGTTGCTCGTCGCCGCAAGCGGAGCCACGAAAGTTCGGGAGGAATCAGATGTCCGCAGCCGCTGACAGTGAAGGCCTGGATGTCAACCTGACGCCCCTCCTGGACCTCGTCCTGCAATTGATCATGTTCTTCCTGGCCTGCATCAACTTCGCAGCGGATCAGGTC
>DAIOGM010000021.1:0-1139 GCA_036745215.1 Gemmataceae bacterium | reverse complement strand
TTCATGATCACCGTGAATTTCGTCCGCACCGAACAATTCGACGACGCCATCGACCTGCCCCTCGCCAGCCAGGCGGTGCCGCTCGACAACACGGCCGAGGATTGGATTTTCCTCAACCTCGACGGCAACGGCAAGCTCGTCGGCACGCTCACGACGTTCACGCTCGACACGCCGGAGAAGTTGAAAGTCCACCTGATGCGCGAAAAAGAAAGCCTGGAACGCGCGGCCAGGAATCGCGGCAAGACCGGCGAGGTCAAGATCGTTATCATCTTGCGGGCCGACAAAAATTGCAAATACACCGACGTGTGGAGCATCTTGCACTCTTGCCAGCGCGCCGGCTTCAAACACTGGCAACTGCGCGTGATGACGGGCGGCGTGCCTAGCACGTGAGCGACATCGCCATCAGAATTATGTGGTGAATCATGGTGAAACATCGAAGTGTGGCAGGCGGCGGCTCGCAGGGCGTGCAGCTCGGGCTCATCATCACGCCCATGCTCGACATGGCGTTTCAGATCCTCGCCTTCTTCATCATGACGTATCATCCGTCCGCACTCGAAGGCCACATTCCGGGCAACCTCGCGCCGCCGGAGAAGATGCTCACCAAGAACAAGGACAACACCAATATCAATCCCAACGAAAACTTGCTGTCCGTCCCGGAGGATGAACTCGTGCCGGAATTGACCGATGCGATCACGGTGCGCGTCAAGGCCACCACGAAAGATCAGGAGATCGGCTCCCGCACGGAAGGCTCGCCGGCGCAGATCTTCATCAAGACGGCGCTGGATACCAACGAGGACCTGGTCGCCGACGTGAACGTCGATCTGAAAAAGGAAGCGTTGCCGAGGTTGGATGCGCGCTTGAAGGAAATGCTCAAGAAAGGCGCGACCAACAAGACGAACATCAAGATCGCCGCCGACGGCGACTTGCGCCAGCAATATGTGATGATGATCTACGACACGATCAAGCTGGCCCGCATCAAGGACGGCGACAAGACGATCGGCTTCGAGAAAATCCACTTCGTCCCGCCGCCGGTGCTGAACGCGAAATTCAAATAAGACCAATGTAGTTTTCAAGCTCCAAGACTCTGCGTCCCAGGCTCCGCCCTATCTATTACCAACATCGCAGCTGACGAATAGAAC
>DAIOGM010000020.1:0-32577 GCA_036745215.1 Gemmataceae bacterium | reverse complement strand
AGCCGCATGCGTTCCTGTATCCCACCATAGGATCAAAGGTGCGCTGTCGAACTAGTTGATATTACTGACAAGCTGCAAGCCACGACCTCTCTGATAGCTGGGTACGAGAAGAGTTTGGTTCAGCGGCCAAGTTCGCAGGGACTCTTGCTCAATCTCGAATCACTCGACAAACGACGACGAATGCTCCAAGGAAACTTCGATGAAGCAGCCGCCCATGTCGGTATCGACGTGTGCAGTTATAGGTTTATCCCAGAAAGCGGAGCGCCAAAACTTGCAGGCATTACAAGCACACTTGGCGATTATCAACTGCTCGTGTCGAGATTTTACGACGCCGTAAAAAACGGCCCGAAGCGCGGCGGCGGGCTCGGCGCAGATGTGATTGCGGCAACTGCTTTTGAGTTCGGCTACACGTTTCCCGGTTCGGTCGGATTTGTTTTTACGATCCCGAATGAGCGACTGCTATTGATAGAATCAGAGCTGGACATGAGCATCCGACTGATTTTCGAGGCATCCAAAGCG
Organism: Gemmataceae bacterium; assembly: GCA_036745215.1. Taxonomy (GTDB): domain Bacteria; phylum Planctomycetota; class Planctomycetia; order Gemmatales; family Gemmataceae; genus SIAQ01. The sequence continues at coordinate 32,058 of DAIOGM010000020.1, read as the reverse complement.
AAGACGCCTAATGATGTCTTAGGCTATTCTCGCAAGCTCGGACCAGCGCCAATTCGCGCTTTATACAAATGGGTGAACAGTCACGCAAGAGCGTTGCTGAGTGTCGATATTCAATGGCGACGTGGCAACGAAGTTCGGAGCAATGTTCTTTTGGAGTGGCAGGAATTTGATCGGCTTGAAAGGACTCTTTCGCAAACCAGCGAGAGCACGAAAACGACTCTGACAATGCCAGGCACCCTATTCGGCGTCGATCTTTCCCCTAGAACGTTCCACTTTCGACCGGATGGAGATGCTGCCGATATTCGCGGGTCAGTAATCGAGGCTGTCACGTCTGAGATGGAAGCGGCTTTCCTAGACAAGCGGTGCATCGCCACGATTGAGCAGACCACAACGATCTTGTTTTCCACGGAAGAGCCGAGAACGACTTACACTCTCCTAAATCTTGGCCAGGTTGGTCAGTAGGCTATTTTTTCTTTGTTCGCCGTTCTTGCTCGGCAGCTTCCCTTCTCGCGGCCTGAATGAGCCTTTCTCGCACCCATGCCGATAGATCAAGTCCGCATTGCTCGGCAGCATCCATGAAACCCTCATATTCACGGATTTTCAGGCGCACCTGCAAGAGCTTGTCCCGCGCCTCGCCTTCATTTTTTGTTGGTCTAGCCATGCCGATATTGTAACGACAAAAACTTGACGAGTCAATCCGTTTTTCTACTTGACTCGTAATGTTGTTGTACTTACAATAACCACAGACGAAAAACCCCTGAATTCGTTGACGCGAACCCAGGGGCCAATCGCAACCAGGCGGTTAGGCCAGATTGAGACGTAGAGAACCTTATTCTACGCCGAACCGCCAAAACGAGAAAGAGCGGTTCGGTATGTTGTGTCACCTTTGTCAAAATGAGGCTCAGAAGTCCGGTCGAAATCGGACGGGCTCCCAGCGGTATTTCTGTGTCGAATGTCGGCGCTACTTCACCGACGAATCAACGCGGGCTCAAGATCGTCGGTGCGTCGCGCCCGAGACGATGACGATGATTCTTCGCCTTCTCTTGGAAGGGAACAGTATCCGCGCGCTGGAGCGGACGTTTCACGTTCACCGCGATACGATCATCGCGAACATGGTCGAAGCCGGCGAACATTGTCAAGCGTTCCTTGAATCGAAAATCGTCGGCGTCCCTGTCGATGACGTTCAGGTCGATGAGATTTGGGGGTTCGTGGCCATGAAGGAAAAGACTCGCGTTCATCTGAATCGCGCGGAGTCATACGGCGATGTTTGGTGTTTCACCGGGATTGAGCGGACCACGAAATTGATCTTGACCCATCACGTCGGAAAGCGGACGCCGACCGATACGAGAATCTTCGCTGAGAAACTTTACCGCGCCACAAGCGGACGTTTCCAGTTGACCACGGACGGCTATCGACCCTACCTCACGGCGATCCCGGCGATTCTCGGAACCCGCGTCGATTACGCTTCGCTCGTCAAGGTATACGGGAACGCGCCGGAAGAGCGCGGCTACTCACCTGGGAAGGTAATCGACATCACTGAGACGGTACACCTGGGGAACCCCGACGAGGACTTGATTTGTACGTCCCATGTCGAGCGGTCAAACAAGACGCTCCGAATGGGGATTCGTCGCTTGACGCGCCTGACGGACGCTCACTCAAAGAAATGGGAGAACCACGAAGCCGCCATGGCGCTGTTCTTCGCCTACTACAACTTCGCCCGCGTTCATGGGACGATCAAGATGACACCGGCGCAAGCGGCAGGGTTGACGACGGAAACCTGGAGCTTGGAAAGATTGCTTGCGGAAGCAAGTCGGATGTAGTAAAACGCGGCGAAGGTCGTTGAAACCGTGGTATAGTGCGCGGCCCGTGATACGGCGCAGGAATACGTGAATGGATGAGCTTCGCAGTGGGCTTGGGGGCAACACCCCGCGCGGGGGGCCGCTGCCCGAAGGCTGGCTTACCCTCCACGAGCTAGCCGAACTTCTCCGGCGTGCCGGCCGGGCTGCTGGCTTCGTCGTCGAGAGCGAGTACAAGGTCTGTCCGTCCAGCGAGGGGAAGGGGAAGATCGACTGGGTGTGGCTGTCGGCGATCTCCCTCAAGCCTGTCGTCGCGATCGAAATCGAAGGTCGGGATGTGAGCCCCAAGAGCCTGGCTGCGGATGTCGGCAAGTTCCGCGAGTGTGCTGCCGTGCTCAGTGTGGTGGCGCTGTTTCAAATTGACCACAACCGGACCCCAAAGAGGGTGCCGCCACGCGGTCTTTCGCCTCGCGCGTGGGTCCAGCAATTTGTCGGCGCATTTCCGGTCGAGACTATTCTCGACGAGGAGTTGATGGCCGTGGGCGGGATTGAGCGGTTGCAAGCGCGGGCTCTGGAGTTGGACCAACCTGCGCGAAACTAGGACACTACCAAAAAACGCGTTTTCTTTCGTGTCTTTCGTGCTACTAACCAGCCAAATCTTCACACGGTGGCAAAATTCTTAGCCACGGATTAACACGGATTGAACACGGATAAGATAGCACCCAAGAACCAAATTGCATTTGCATTTATCCGTGTCCATCCGTGTTCATCTGTGGCTAAATTCGCTGTGCGTCATACTCGGTTGCGGCTTGGCCGCGCCGTGTTTTTCGTGGTTGGTATTACTTGACGGATTCCTTCAAGGCCTTGAGGGCCAGCACTTTGACGATCGTGCGGCGCGGCTTCGCCTTGATGGTCATCGGCTCGCCTGTCTTGGGATTGCGGCCCTGGCGTTCCGGCGAGGGTTCCTTGATGACTTTCTTGACCTTCATCATGCCCGGGAAGACGAAGAGACCGGGGCCCTTTTTGCCGATCTGCGTCTTGATGAAGTCCGACAGCGTGTCCATGAATGCCCCGACCTGTTTCTTGGTCATGCCGGTCTTTTCGGCGAGGGCTGCATAGACTTCGGTCTTCGTGGCCGCCTTGGGTTTGCTGTTCGCCATGGATGCTCCTTCATGGGGGTAAAAGGTAGATTGCACAATTTCGATGTTTGAATTGGATCAAACTAGGCGTCCGGCGCGTGCTTGTCAATTCAAAATATCGAAAAATTGCCGGTTTTTTCGCGGTTTTTGCAGCTGCCCATGGCCGCTTGCGGCTTCGCGTTCGCGCGGCGCCGCGCGAACGCGAAGCCGCAAGCGGCAAATGCTAACCGATCCAACTGGCGTCCGTTGGCTGGTAGCTCACCAGTTCGGCCGGCGTGAACCATAGGGAAATCTCCGCAGTCGCGTTTTCCGGGCTATCGCTGCCGTGGATGAGATTGTTCTGCACGCTGATGCCGAAGTCGCCGCGGATGGTGCCGGGGGGCGACTTGGCGCCGTCGGTCTTGCCCATCATTTCGCGCACGACCGTGACCGCTTCGCGTCCTTCCCAGACGATCGCGACGGTTGGCCCACTCGTCAGGAAGCTCAAGAGCGAATCGTAAAACGGCTTGCCCTTGTGGACGGCGTAGTGCTTCTCTGCCAGATCGCGGCTCGCTTGCAGGAACTTCATGGCGACGAGCCGCAGTCCCTTTTGTTCGAAGCGCTGGATAAGCGTGCCAATGAGGCGGCGCTGGACGCAATCGGGTTTGAGCAATACCAACGTGCGCTGCATGTATCATTCTCCCGTATCTTCGGCGAGCCACGGGGTTTATCCCCGTGGAATGGATTTCCTTTCCAAGGGGATAAACCCCGTGGCTCGCTTATCTTACAAAGGTGTTCACCTTCGCCAAAAACGCCGCGTTGTTTTCATATCGCGCAAGCTGCTGCACCAGCGATTCCATCGCCTGCTGTGGATTCAGTTCCATCAAGCTGCGGCGCAACAACGTCACCTGTGGCAACTCCTCCTTGGAGAACAACCGCTCTTCCTTGCGCGTGCCCGATTGTGCGATATCGATGGCGGGATAAATACGGCGATCCGCGAGCTTGCGGTCGAGCACCAGCTCCATGTTGCCGGTGCCTTTGAATTCTTGAAAGATGACGTCGTCCATGCGCGAATTGGTTTCAATGAGCGCAGTGCCCATGACGGTCAGCGACCCGCCTTCTTCGAAGACGCGGGCGGTGCCGAAGAGGCGTTTGGGAATTTCCAGGGCGCGGACATCGACGCCGCCGGACATGGTGCGGCCGCCGCCGCCCATGTTCTTGTTGTAAGCGCGTGCCAGCCGCGTGAGGCTGTCGAACAATACGAACACGTCTTTGCCGGCTTCGACGAGTCGCCGGGCCCGTTCGAGCACCAGCTCCGCCAAACGCGCATGTTCGCGGCTATCGTGGTCGGAACTCGACGCGATGACTTCGCCCTCGATCGTGCGGCGCATCTCCGTCACTTCTTCGGGCCGCTCGTCGATCAAGAGCATGATGATCTTCATTTCCTTGTGATTCTTCGCCACGGCCTGAGCGAGATGCTGCAACAAAATCGTCTTGCCCGTCCTTGGCGGCGCCACGATCAAGCCGCGCTGGCCCTTGCCGATCGGCGTCAACAGGTCCATCACGCGCGTCGTCAGCGGCTCCTTGCCGAACTCCAGGCGAATGCGTTCATGCGGGTCGATCGGCGTCAATTCGTCGAAGGCGCGGCGCGCGTATTTCTCGGGCGGCGATCCCTCAATCGTCACCACTTCCTTCAAGCGTGGCCCCGAACCGCGCGGGTTCGGCTCCGTCGGGCCGGCGACTTCCATGCCGACGCGCAGCTTGTGCTTTTGAATCAAACGCTGATCGACGAACGCGTCGGCCGATTGGGCGGCGTAGTTTTTCGTGGGATTGCGCAGAAAGCCGTAGCCCTTCTGGTGCAATTCGAGGATGCCTTGAACGGGAGTCATGTTGGGTCCATCGATTTGCCGCTTGCGGCATCGCGTTCGCGCGACTTGACACGAACGCGATGCCGCAAACGGCTAAACCTTGCGGTGCTGAGTGGATGCTTCAAACGTTCCGTCCGGCAGCGGGACGAGTTGATAGTCGCCGAACAGATTGGGCGCTTCCTTTTGCATCAGCTTGAGCACGGCGATCGCGAGCTTGCGAATCTCCGTCTCGGCGTGACGATTGCCGCGCAGCTCGATGAAGTGCCGCAAGGCGCGGGCATTGGCGGTCACGAAAATCTTCGTCTCGGTCGCGTTCGGCAATACGCTGCGAGCGGCCTGGCGGGCGAGCTTGCGGCGAAGCGTCTTGTCCGGCTCCGCTTCGAATGCCTTGAGCAATTTCTCGGTGAGCTTCATGTACGCTTGATGCGTATGTGCGATCGTGTCGAGCCAGAGCCGATGCAATTCCGGATCGTCGGCGATGCAATCGGGCTCGACGTATTCGGCGATCGATTCATCGACGTAACGCTGACTTAACTGACTATATCCGAAACCGGCGCGATGTCGAATCAATTCATGCGTCAAAGAGCGAGAAACACCCGTGAAAACCAGGTTCCACACGGCGTGTTCGAGCACGGAACCGTGGCCGACTTCGAGGATGTGGCCGATGTACGCCTGATTGCCGCCGGGCCGCGGTTTGGCGAACGACATGTAACAAATGCGTCCCGCGGTTTCAACCAGGTGCTCGCCGGCGACTTCGGTGTCGGTTTGCCAGGTGACGCCGTGATCCGCGAGGAAGCGATCGATCTCCGTGTCATTGACCGTTTGCCGGCCCATGACGTACACCGCCGGCTCGCGAAGGATTTTGATGTCGGTATTGGGATCGGCCATGATAATCCGTTATGGAGAGGAATCCTGACTCAAGTGTTGCCGTTATTTTATCAGTTCGCGAGCATTTTTCGCCGTGAAATCCTTGGAGTTCGGCGGTTTGACGCCGCTTTCTTTTTTTTCTTTTGCACGCGCGATTGCGACGCCAAAGAAAGAAAGAAGGAAAGCGGCGTCAAACCGCCGCACTCCAAAGCGCTTTTTTTTCGTCTTTTTTTTTCCGGCTGTTGGCCAACTCGCCTTCGCTTTCCGGATTTGACTCCTCAGGCGAAAAGCGTGTGCAAGTTCGCCGAGTTTGAGTCAATTGTTACACCAAAGGAGATCCAGCATGTTAACCAGCAAGGCCAAGGCCGTTTGGCGCGCCGTTCTTTTGACGGCGGGAGCGGCCGTGTTTTCGTTCGTGGCGATGAGCCAGGCGTCGTCGCAGCAAGGCGACGACAAGGACGACGTGCCGCCGCCGCCGTGCCAGACGTTCGTCGGCGCCCTCGAAGGCGGACCGGCAAGTGCTCGCATCGGCATCGTCACGGAGAAGGGCAATTTCCTGCTCTACATGTGCAGCCAGGAGCAGAAGTTCAACGAATCGTTTTCGCGCTGGCTGCGCGGCAAGATCGGCGATGGCGGAGCGATCGAAGCGACGAGCCCGGATGGCGTCAAGGTCACGGCATCCGTGAAGGGCGACACCGTGGAAGGCGAGGTCAGCGGCCCCGGTGGGCAGGCGCTCAAATTCGCCGCGAAAAAGGTCGCGGCGTGCATGAATGCCGGCCTTTATCGCGCCACCGACAAGGTCGATGGCGATGACATGGTTGCCGGCTGGATCGTCGATACCAAGGACGCGGTCGCCGGCTCGGTGCAGAACAAGAAGAAAAACCAGGTGCAGCCGGCGCCCAAGCTCGGCGCGCTCAACAACAACCTCGCCGCCCCCGGTGGTAACGTGAACGCAGAAAAAGTCTCCTCCGCGCTCAAGGCTGGCGACGGCACCAAGGGCAAGAATCCGCTTGGCAAGATCGATCCCGCCACGCGAGCCGAGAATTTGCAGGACCTGTCGGCCCGCTTCCAGGGCAAAAACGGCAGCCCGCTGCAAGCCGCGTTCATCAACGTACTGCGTCGTGCCCAGGCCGGCGCCAAGGGGACCGACCCGCTCGATTCGAAGCTGCTCAGCATCGCCGCGAAGATCAATTCGAAGACGGCCAAGCAGTACCTTGACGGCTGGGACCGCCTGCCCGCAAACCTTCGCAGCCGACTGCTCGGCAAATCCGCCGACCTGGCGGGCGGCAAAACGTCGCTGAACACCGCGAATCTGGCGGCGATCTCCGCTTCGCTGCCGAAAAAAGGCGGGACGTCGCCGCAGCCGGCCAAGGGCTCGGTGAAGTCGGTGCAAATCCGCCAGCTCGTCAGCGTCGATGAGACGAATCCGGAATTCGTCGGCTCCGATGAAATCTTCGTGATCTACACCGCGATTCAAGGCCAGACCGTGTTTGATCCGGTCAAGACGAAGATCTACACGGGCCTCGACACCGGCAAGACCGCTCAGTTCACGGGCGCCGACGTCACCGTGTTCCCGCCGCCGGGCAAGCAGCCGGGCCAGGGGGACGTCGAAATCGCCGCGTCGATTTTCGAGGACGACTCCGCGGATCAGGCCGTGATTGCCGAACTGCTCAAGGGCGCGACCGAAGTCGCCGTCGAAATACTCAAGGCGGCCGGCAAGGACGGCGCGGTCGATGTGACCAAGTCGCTCGGCGATTTCTTCGATTCCGTCGTCGCCGCGTTTCCGTCCACGCAGTTCCTCGGCAGCGACGCGATCGTCGTGCGGCCCAATGGCCAAATCACGTCGGTCGGCGGTCAAGCGAAGACGCAGATGACGGTGCAACGATTCCGCAACAACGGCAATCGTCTGTTTCGTTATGATTTGAAGAACATCCAGGTGTTCCAATAAGGTCAATTGACGCGACCCTCTCCCTCTGTTTTCGGAGGGAGAAGCGTCGCATCAACCGTAGGGTGGGCCGAGTCTTCGAGGCCCACCGCGAGCGCGCAAATCGCTCCGGTGGGTCTCGAAGACTCGGCCCACCCTACGAGTTGTATCCTTGTTTACGAGGTTTTGTACATCGTTGCTCCCGTCACGTACTCCAGAAACTTGCGAGCGCAACGATCGAGATTGGCCTCAGTTCCGCCGCCCTTAAGGTACGAGCACATTTCGTAGGCGACGTAGCCTTGATAGCCGGCCTTCTCGAGCGTGCGAAAGTACGCGCCGTAATCGATGAAACCCTCGCCCATCGGCACGGCGCGGATCGAATCGGTTTCACGCGTGTAATTGACGAGCGCCGGCTCGTAGCGAAAGCGCGGACGGCGAACGTAGTCGGCGACCGTCGTGTGCGCGATGTACGGCGCCATCTTCAACACCGCGGCTTCCAGGTCCATGCCGTGCAGGGCAGGGGCCCAGGCATCGAACATTGCCTTGCAATTCGGCTCGTTGATCTCTTCGAGCAGGTCGTACATCGTCTCGAAATGCACGGCCGTGTCGTGATGATTTTGCACGCCGACCGTGACGCCGAAGCGGGCGGCTTGCTGAGCGCATTCTTTAAGGCTGGCGACGGTAGAGGTCCATTGCTGATCGTATGAATTGCGTTGATCATCATAGCTAGTGAAGATGCGGATCAATGAGCAATCGAGTGATTGTGCGAGCCGGGCCAGTTCGCGGACGTAGAGGATTTGCATCTCGCGCATGGGAATGTCGGGGCGTTCGCTGCCGAGGGTGAAGTCGTTGTAGCCGGCGAGGCAGACGACTTTGAGCGACAAATCGCGAATCAGGCCGCGCAGCTCTTCGCAGGTCTTCGCGTCGCAATCGAGGACGGACAGGTGCGGCCGTTTCGCCATCAGCATGACGCCGTCGAATCCTAACGACTTGGCTTTGCGCAGGAACTCCGGCAGGCTCAGGCGAGCCTGGCCCGTCCAGACGCCGGCGTAGCTGACGGAGTGCAGGGCAGTCTTGAATGGCATGAATCCTCCTCGGCGTTCTCTGCGTCTCTGCGTTTCAATTATTGGGAAGTGCGGACGTAGCCAATTTATTGAAACGCAGAGGCGCAGAGAACGCGGAGGGGCGGGGGGAGAATCATTGTCGCACCAGGAATTCGCGCGTGTTCATGAAGGCCCACAAGACGTCGTTCCACGCGGTGCGGCGATCGGCGGCTTTGCCGAGGTGCGTCGTGATCGTCTGCACTTCCTTCTCGGTCGGCAGACGCGCGTACGACGCCAGGTACAGGTCCTCGATCATTTCCTTGTCGCTTCGCTTTTGCGCGAGCAGTCGGCCGATGCGATTGCTGGGGTGCGTCGTCGTTTTCATGATCACGTCGGTGTTGAGGACGTGGATCGTGGTTGGATTGCCGGCCTCGCCCGACTCAAAATCGCATTCGGACAGACGCGGCGGTCTATTGAAAAAGAACAGCCTGGCTTGCGTTTCCAGGACGTGAACGGCCTTGGTGCCGGCCGGCATGTCGTCAATTACGGGTGGAATCTCCGTCAACTGGGCCAGCACGTCCAGGAGCAACCGGCCGTCGAGATGGCGCGGATAGGCGTGCGAATGAAATCGGTCGTCGTCCTGGTTGTGTTGGTTGGTCTTTGAGGAAAGCTGATACGTCCGCGAATTCATGATGCCGCGGATCGTTTGCTTCATATCGAACCGTTCGGCGACAAGGCCCTTTGCCAGGGCGTCGAGCAGGGCTTCGTTGGCGATGAACGGCGTTTCGTGAAGCGTGTTCGGCGCATCCGCAAAGCCCTTGCCGATCAGGCGAAGCCAGATGCGATTGACCATTGTGCGGGCGAAGTAGGGGTTCTTTGGTGAAGTCAGCCAGTCCGCGAGGGCATCACGGCGATCCTGGCCGCTCTTGAGTTTCACATCGACGCCATCGAGAAATCGAGGCGGGACCGGGTTTCGCGTGACGGGATGAAGCATGTCGCGCGTGCGGTCTATCAGATAAATGTCGTAACTGCCGAGGCCGACGCCGACTCTTTTGCTTGTGATCTGGACGAAGAATGGCAAGAAATGGACGCGGTCTTCCGGCATCCAGCGAGCGCGGAAGTGCGGATGGCATTGCACACAGGAGAGGCGCAAGCCGAGAAAGGCCTCCGCGGTGCGGTCGGCCAAATAGCGAGAGTCGCTGGTGTCATTGTAAAAGCTGCGCGGTCCCCGACCGGTCGGTATTTCGACGCCCATGACGAGATCGCGCGTCAGCCGGTCGATCGGCGTGTTTCTTTTCACGTGGTCGCGAAACCACGCCAATAATATGGCGCTGTCCTTCGTTTCGAGCCGCCAGTTGATGTTGAGCGCGTCATTCCAGTAATGCGCCCAGTTGTCGGCGTACTCGGGGCGGTCGAGCAAGTCGTCGATCAGCTTTTGCCGTTTCAGCGGATGCCGATCGTTCATGAAGCTGTGAACTTCGTGCGGGGCGGGGAGCATACCGCAAACGTCGAGGTAGGCGCGGCGCAGATATAGGTGGTCCTCGCATAAATCAGAGGGCGGAATGTGCAGGCGCTTCAAATTTAAGAAAACGAGGTGATCGATCAGATTATTGATCGGCGGGTTGGGCCAAACGTAACCCGGCTTTGGATCGGCGTACGCGAGTTTGACTTGCGCGTGAATGCGATAGTGGCACAAGATGGCGACTTCGCCTGCTTTCAGGAAACGCACCTTGCCGGTGGGCTGGACGGTGGCGACCTCGGAATCGCTGCTGGTGAACTTCGTGAGCCGCGTTACATCGCTTTGGGCGCCATCGCTGAAATGGGCGATCACGGAAAGCTGTTGCGAGTCGGCGGGCGCGTGCAAGATGCGATCGGCCGGATGGATTTCGAGCCGCGCGACGGCCGGCGTGTCGGCGTACGCACTTGGCGCGACGGTGAGAATGCTCACGAGAATAAGGAAGCGTCGCAACGGCCACCCCCCCTTTTGCTCAACTTGGCGGCTTCACTATAACCGAGGGTCGGACGAATCACAAATGATTCTCGTGGGCGAGTTTCACTCTCCGCGTCCTCTGTGTCTTTGCGTTTCATCCTGCATACTTTGAAATGCAGAGACGCAGAGGGCGCGGAGAATACCAGCGAAAGCGTGCTGTTCCCGTGTTTTTCCACGTAGAAACGCTGTCGGGGGGTTCCTGAAATCCTGCGCCAAATCCAAAAAAAATCACGCGATAATTTGACTGTGCCGATTGTGCAACCTACGTTTCATTGTCAAGCGAGTCACATAACGAATGCGGCAACCTGAACAGCGCAAGGCAGTTGCGAAATTCGCTATGTGAACTTTCCTCACGATCCTCGATAAAGGCAAAACCGCCGCGAGGCGGTGACGCAAAGCTATGGGCCTGGTGTTCCAGGTCGCCAAGCTGCCGAAAGGGTGTCTGGTTTCCGAGCGTTTCGCTTCGTCAATCAGCTCCGCAATCATACGAGGACGAGGTCAGCGGAATAGGGCATGCCCACGTGGGGCCGGAAAACCGAGAAAGGGGAATTATCATGCGGAAGTGGTGTGAAGCCGTCGTCCAGTTCATCGAAAAGGAAGACGGTCCGACCGCCGTCGAGTACGCGGTCATGTTGGCTTTGATCATCGTGGTTTGCCTCGGCGCGATCACGACTCTTGGCCAAAATGCCAACGCTACGTTTCAAAACGTGGCGCTCAACGGCGCCATCGCGTCGTCGGCGTCTTCGTAATGCGGGTTGCGCGGAGAAGTCTCCGTCGCGAACCAATCGTCCTCTCCCCTTAATTTTGTATCTCCTCTGATCGCGCGTTGCGGTCAGTTGTTAAATGGGAAACCTGACCGCATCGAACCCAGATTCATGCATCAGGGATTTTTGAAGTGGACACGGGTAACAGAGAAAGGACCCAATCATGCGTAAGTTCACCGAAGCAGTCGTTAATTTCATGAAACGCGAAGACGGCCCGACGGCGGTCGAGTACGCGGTCATGTTGGCCCTGATCATCGTGGTTTGCCTCGCGGCCATCACGACCCTCGGCCAGAATGCCAATGCAACGTTCGGCACGGTCGGCACGAAGATCGGCTCGGCCTCGAGCTGAACCATCGACACCGCGGGCGGTTTAGCTTGACGCTAGGCCGCCATCGGCATCGAAAGTGGCCCTTGGCACAACGACGAGCCGCGGAGCTTAGGGGCTGCGCGGCTCGTTTGCTGTTGCCCGGAATAAGGAAAAATCCCCATGTTCGAGAAGCCTTTGTTGAGTGTGGAAAACTGGCCTATCGTCGTGATCTCGATCGGCATGCTCGCCGCCGCGATCATCGACTGGTGGAAGTTCAAGGTGCCCAACAAGCTGACCTTCCCGCTCATCCTGACGGGCTGGGCGCTTGGCCTGGCCAACACGTTCGGCCTGGGCGCGGGCGAAGGGGGCATCGGCTCCGCCTTGCTCGGCACCGTCCTCGGTTGCGCTCTGTTGATTCCCGTCTACGCCATCGGCGGCATGGGCGCGGGCGATGTCAAAATGACCATGGGCTTCGGCTCGTGGATCGGCGCGTTTTATGGCGTCAATACCGGCGCTGAATACGACGCCACCTCCATTATCTTTTGGGCGTTCTGCTGGGGCGTTCTGGTCGGCGGAGTCATCGGTTTAGGCATGATTCTGGCCCGCGGCCAATTCCGTCAAAATGCTCAGCACCTCCGCGAAATCTTGGGCGACATGTTCAAGTCGTCCGGCATCGGCGAAATCGCGGACAAGGCCAACAACCGCCGGCCGCGCTGGCATCGGTTGCCTTATGGCGTTCCGTTGTGCATCGGGTTCCTTGGCTATCTGGCGTATATTCACAACTTCAATTTTTGAGGTTGTGTTTGCTTGCATTTCGCGCTCGCAGGCGTCCTGCAATCGCTAAACGCAAAGCAGCAATGTTGCCCGGATTCGTCAGTTTGCCAGGTTGGCCGGCACGGTCGGCACAACCATTGCGACCGCAATAACCGTAAAAGTTGAAGTTGCCCGCCTCTCCGTGTCGAAAAGAAATGCGGAGAGATGGGCATCGTCCCTGGAAACAAACGATTCCATTTCCCCAACGCAACCTGAGGTATGCACCATGAAACCGAAAACCATGATTCTGATGGCGCTGGCCATCGTCTGCGGACTGGGCGCCAGCTACATGACCAGCCGACTGTTGGCTGAACGTTCAATCTCGGAAGAAGAAAAAGTCAAAGTGCTCGTTTGCAAACGAGCTTTAAGTGTTGGCGAACGCCTGGCAAAACCGGAAGAGATCTTCGAATACAAGGAAGTCACCAGGGAAAACGAACCGCCCGATGCGATCAAAGACATCGAGGCGCTCAAGAACAAGACGATGAAGCAGAGCCGCAACAAGGGCGACCATGTCACGCTGGCGAATCTGCTCGTCGAAGGGGGCCTGGATATCCCGGAAGGACACCAGGCGGTTGGCTTGCCGGTCAACCTCGCGACCACGGCTCACGGCCTGGCGTCGCTGCCCGGCTCGCGCGTTGACCTGATCCTCACCGTGCGTCAAGGTCAGGGTGGTGCGTCGGATGTGATCGCCTTGACCGTGCTTGAAAATGTTCTCGTGCTGGCGGCCGACGCCCGTACGAATCGCGAAGGCGAAATCATTGCTCCGGCGTCCGTCGTGACCTTTGCACTCAAGGAAAAGGAAAAGCTGACGATGATCGCGGCCAAGGACATGGGTGTTCTGAGTCTGTCGTTGCGTAAGTTCCATGACGACACCAAGGGCGAAATCACGCGGATCTCGGGCGCGGAAATTCTGAAGAAGAACAAGAAGGAAGAGGCGCCGGCTATCGCTCACGCGCCGCCGGTCGTGAAGGACCCGCCGTCCGCGCAGAAGACGGAAACGGTCGAAGCGCCGCCCGTTCCCGCGGAGAAGTTTTCGCTGAACACGCTGACGATTGTCAGCGGCGAGCGGATTCAAGCGACGACGCTGAAGCGCTATGAGAACGGCGACGTGGAAGATGTGAGCGCCAATCCGCATCAACCGGCGCCGCGCCCCCGGACGACGACGCAACCGACGCCGCCGCGCGGGTCGCCGCAGTCGCCGCAAGCGCCCCGCGAGCCGTCGCGGGATTTCTAGGACTGAAAACGAAACCGCGCGGTTGGCGCTACGTGGCGCCAACCGCGAGGCTCAAGTAGGTCAGGCTTTCCAGCCTGACCGGTCAGGCTGGAATGCCTGACCTACGTTGAAAGTTGTTGTGTGGGGTGGGGCGAGTCAATCGCCCCCACCGTAACCTGGTTCGCTGGTGGGTGGCGACACTCACCCTGCATATCCCATCAAGAAGAGGTGAAAGGATGCACCGCACGTTCCGTGTGCCCCGTCTATTCGGCTGGGCGAGTTTGTTCGCTCTCCTGTCCCTGCTCATCGGCCAAGGCGCCGCCAACGCCCAATCGTTGTTGCCTGCGAGCTTCGTCCAGAATGGATCCCCAGAAATCCAACAAGTCGCCAACTCCATCACCATGGTCGTTGGCACGACGCAAATCTACATGACCGCCAACAAGGCGGATCTGAAACGCGTCGAAAATCCCAATAGCAAGGTCCTCGACGTTCGCCCCGTGCCCAAGGTGCTGAACGAAGTCCAGCTGGTCGCCTTGTCGCCCGGCCGGACGCGCGTCACCTTCACGGACGTCAAGGATCGCGTCGAATTCCTCGACGTGACCGTCATCAGCGACCGGGTCAAGGAGCTGCGCGAACTGGTCGCGCGGTCCGTCCCGACCGCGTCGGTCAACGTGACCTCGACCGACTCCGGCGCCAGCATCATCCTCACGGGGACGGTGTTGACGGTGGACGACCTGCGCACGTTGCAGCAACTGGCCGTTGCGGTCGGCGGCAACGTCGTCAACAACGTCCGCATCGGCGGCGTTCAGCAGGTCCAGCTCGAAGTCATCGTCGCGCTCGTCAACCGCTCCGAAGGCCGCAACATGGCGTTCAGTTGGAACCTGAACGGCAACAACTGGTTCCTCGCCAGCACGTTCGGCGGCCCGTTCAGCCTCGTCAACGCCTTGACGCCGTCCCCCGGCGCCTTGACGGCGACGTCCACCCCGGGCACCGGCGCCAACATCCCGTTCGGCGTGTTGAACAACAACGGCAGCTTCCTCGGCTTCTTGCAAGCGCTTCGTTCGGAAAGCTTGCTGAAGATCATGGCCGAACCGCGCGTCACGACGTTGAGCGGCCGACCCGCTTACATCGTCAGCGGTGGTGAAACGCCGATTCTCACCAGCGGCGGCACCGGCGCTCCGTCGGTCTCCTACAAGCAGTTCGGCACGGTGGTCCACGTGTTGCCGATCGTCCTTGGCAACGGCAAGATCCACCTCGAAGTGCGTCCGGAAATCAGCGAACCGGACCCGACCCTTAACGTAACCATCGCCGGCCTGACGCCTACGGTCGTCCCCGGCTTCCGCACTCGCAGTGTTCAGGCCACCGTGCAAATCGACGACGGCCAAACGCTCGCGATCGGCGGTTTGATCCAGACCAACGTCACGGGCACGATCAACCGCGTGCCGCTCCTGGGCGACTTGCCCGGCCTGGGCGTGTTCTTCTCGCAGAAGACGTATGCCGATTCGGAGCAAGAGCTGATCGTCCTGGTCACGCCGCGTCTGGTCGATGCGATCGACTGCACGAAGTTCCCGAAGTATCTGCCGGGCCGCGAAACGCGCAGCCCCGACGACTTCGAATTGTTCCTGGAAGGCATCATGGAAGCCCCGCGCGGCCCGCGTCCGGTCGTCTTCCATCCGCACCATTACAAGGCGGCGCATACCAGCGGCCCGAGCACCGGGTTGTACCCCTGCGGCGACAACGGCAACGGCAACGGCTGCTACGGCGGCCGACACACCGCCGGTTGCGCCAACGGCAACTGCGGCATCCCGGGCCAGTCGATGATGCGTCCGGCCGGCTTCACGACGCCGCCAGCGACGATGCCATCGCCGAGCTTCCCGGAAGCGATGTCCCCGGCCAATCCGAACTACCGCGTGACGCTGGAGCCGACGGACATTCCGCAAATGCTGCCGACGCGTGGCACGCCCGCCCTGGGCCCGGTGACGCCGGCGGCGCCGATGCCGTCGATGCCGCCGATGCCGTTGCCCTCGGCTCGCGAGTTCGAAAACCGCCCGTCGTTGCCGCCCGTCAACAACGGCGGAGGCTTCGGCAGCCGCTAAGCGAGTGAATTGATGTGATAATGCAAGGCTCCCAAACTGCGGTTTGGGAGCCTTTGTTCGTACCACGGCGAGCCGAGCCGCGTAAGCGGCCGGTTGAGTATCGACGAACTCAACCGGCCGCTTACGCGGCTCGGCTCGCCATGTCAAAACTTGCCGTAGAAACGAGAGATGTCGAAGAAGATTTGCCGTTCCTCGCCTTGCGCATTTCGCAACGTCAGGACATCGTACGGCTTGCCGTCAATCAGTTGCAACGATTGCATCTGAAACTGAAAGCCCGGGCAGTGCCGGGCTACCCAGGCATATTCTTCCGCAACGCTGCCGACGACGACCGCCTGCGCCGCCGACGAACCATCGCCGCCTTTGCTGCCAAATAGCCAGTTGAGCCATCCCATTCGCGACCCCCTTCCGTGCCGAGTAATTGGCGAATTCTCGCAACAATTCTCCGGCTATTCAAGTGTGTCGCATCCAAACCTTGCGAATTCTTGCGGCAATTGTGTTGACATCCCTTCACCGTCGCTTCACAATAGATCAATCTTACGAACCTACGCGCGTCTCGCGCCCTCGAAGTCTCACCCTCTCTCCAAAACACGCTCGTTGTTCTCTCGCCCATTTTTGTGGAGGACGACCGATGAAGCACTTTTTGAGTCGCAAAGCGTTCACGCTGATCGAATTGTTGGTTGTAATCGCGATCATTGCCATCTTGATCGCGCTGCTCGTGCCCGCGGTGCAAAAAGTCCGCGAAGCCGCGGCGCGCACGCAATGCATCAACAACCTCAAACAGCAAGGCCTGGCCTTGCACAACTATCACGACGCCTACAAGGTACTGCCGCCGGGCGCTCCCTCGGACATTCCGCCGTGGGCGCCGGCAGTCAACGGCGGCTGGGGCACGTCCTGGATGGTTCACATCACGCCGTACATTGATCAGGGCCAAATTTGGTCGCGCTGGAATTACACATCCTTTAGCGGGTATTCCGGGAAGTACAACCCGAACAACCGGGCTCTCGTCAACGGCCTTATCATTGCCGCATATCGTTGCCCATCAAGCAATTTTCCCGATCAACTATCACCGGTATGGGGCACCGGCAAGGCGATGATGGCGGATTACGCCGGCATTTGCGGCGCCGTCGACGGTTTGGGCGTAACGGAAACTCGCACCTGGCCCAGGCCGGGATTGCTGCCGCCAACTTCGGTCAATAGCACGGCGGCTGGCATTGTCAGTGCCGGCGGCGTCCTCTTTTCGCAAAGCCGCGTGAAAATGAACTGGCCCGACGGGACCAGCAATCAGATCATGGTCGCCGAGACGTCGGCGTGGATCACGTTCGCCGACGGCAGAAAGTTTGATCTCCGCCCCGGCGGCGACTTGGGCTTCACCGCGGGAACTTATACGACCTCGCAACCGCCGAATGGTGTAAACAACGCCACCGCAGATTTCCAAACGTACAACTGTACGACGGTCCGATATCGCATCAACCAGACCACTGGGTTCAACAGCGCCAATGTCACGATCATCGGCAGCTTCACGGCCAACAGCGCGTTCGGCGATCCCAGGGAGGGCGTCTTCATCACGCGCGGCTCCGGCAACGGCTCCAACTTCCCGATTTCGTCGCAGCATCCCGGCGGCGCCAACGTCCTCTTCGGCGACGGCACGGTCCGCTTCATGGACAACGGCATGTCCTTGCCAAACCTCGGCCGACTCGCCACCCGCGACGATGGCAACCCCGTGGAGCTGCCGCCGCAGTAATTCTTCCTCCCCTTTCCCCCGGCCTGCAACGACAGTGCGCTTTGAGTCGCAGCATGGCCGGGGGTGAGGGGAATGAAGCGGTCACGTTTGTCGAATTCCCCCTCACCCCCGGCCCCTCTCCCCCGCCGGCAATGTTGTTGCAAGCGCTCTGCTTTAACGGCGCGGGAGAGGGGAGAAATGCATCAATCCGTATTGAGGAATGCCGATGAAAAGATTCGCATACGGTTGCTTTTGTCTCGCGGCCATCGCCTTGGCCGTCGGCTGCCGCAGCGGCGAGGAGCCGACGTTTGACGTGTCCGGCGCCGTGACCCTCGACGGCGTCCCGCTCGCCGAGGGTTTCATCAACTTCGAAGCGTTCACGCCCGACGGCAAACCGCCCGGCAGCGCCCAGATCATCAAGGGAAGTTACGCCACGAAATCGCGGGCCGGCAAAAAGAAAGTCGTCATCACCGCGAACAAGCCGACGGGCGAAAAGGACTCCGGCGGCTTCGACATCATGGTGAACTACCTACCCGCGCAGTTCAACACGGAATCGACGCTTTCCGCCGAAGTCACCGCCGCCGGGCCGAATCAATTTGATTTTCCGCTGAAGAAGTGAATTCAATGTACTCATCACGCTCCGCGTGATGGTGTTTGACCCGTCTACAACAGGTCCTACCGTTTGCGATCGAACTGCCAATCATCACGCGGAGCGTGATGAGTACATTGGAATGTACTCATCACGTTCCGCGTGATGGATTTTGGTTTTGCGCCGTTACTATTGCGCCGAGAAGTCGTCGAACTGAGCCCCCTTGCTGCCCAACACGCCCACCGTGCCGGCGGCCGAGATGAACGTGTCGGTGACTGAGCCGACGAGGTTGCCGTTCAAAGACAGCGACAAGGTATTGCCGGACACGTTGAAGCGGATCACGCCCGGATTGACGCCGACGCTCTTGCTCATGAGCACCTTCCAGACGCCATTGACGCGGCGTTTGATTTGCGCCGTGTACGTGACCTTCTTGGTGACGGCGTTGTAGCCGGCGACGAGACCGCCCCAGTACGTGTTGCCGTTCGCCACGTTGTAACGCGCCAGCAGGCCGGCCGTTACGCCCTTGGCGAGGGCAGGCACGCTCGCCTGGAGCGTCACGTTGGCCTGGCTGACGCCGAAGAGCGTGAGCATGTTGCTCGCCGCCATGCCGATCAGGCCGTTGGCGGTGGGACTGAAGGCGCCTTCGTTCGAATACCACGAGCCGGGAATCGGGCCGCCGAAGAAGCCGTCCGCGAACGGCAGCGTGGTCGTGAAGAAGGTCGGGCTGAGCGCGGAGAAGTTGTCCACGGCGACCGACTTGGTCGTGTAGACGCCGACGCCGCCGGTCTTCAGGAACTTGTCCGCGGTTGCCCCGACGAGCGTGCCGCCGAGGTAGAGCTGCTGCGAATTGCCGATCGTCACGAACATCAGCGTGCCGGTGCCGCTGTTGACCTTGGTGGTGGATAAGAGCGTCCATGCCGTGCCGTACTTGCGCCAGATCTGGGCGTAGTACGCGGTCGTCCTGGTCTTGGCGTTGTAGATGGCGGCGAGGGCTCCGCGATACATGTAGCCGGTCGCGACGTTATGACGAGCGATCAAGCTCGCCGTGCCGCCCGCCGGCAGGTTGATGATATCCATCGACTGAATCATATCTGCCGCGGCAACACCGTGCAGGCTTGCAAGGTTCAATGCGTCCTGCGCGATGAGTACGCTGCCCTGCGTGCGGAAGCTGCCGGTTAGCTGATTCCACGAATCATCCAGAAGCTTGCCGTTGTCTTGCGTGAAGTCTTCGCCGAACGGCAACGTCGCCGCCGGCCGGGTGATCGCGGTGGCGACGGCGGGCTCGATGACCGTGCCGGCGCCGGAGTAGCTGCCGACCTTGCCCGCGGCCTGGAACACCGAATTCGCAACAGACAGGATTTCGACGCCGTTGACCGAGAAGGTCAGCGTGGTGCCGACGACGCTGAATGTCATCGTGCTGCCCGGCGTGAAGTTCGTCGCCGGCGCGGACGCCAGCGTGACCCAGACGTTGTTCTTGAGCAACTTGATCTGGGCTGTGTAGTTGGCGCCGTCGCGAATCACGCCGCCCCAGTATTGGTTCAAGCCATTGGTGCTGCGGCGTGCGAACAGGCCGGACATCATGCCATTGGGCACGTTGTGCACCTGAGCGGAGACCGTCACGTCGGTGAAGACGCCCGGAGCGACCTTGACCACCGCTGGCAGCGGCGGCGACGGCGGATCCCAAATACCGACCAATGGCCGGAACAGACCGTTGCCGAAGTGAACCAGGAGATCGCCGCCCAGCGGCGCCGGATTGAAGATGTGATTGAAGGCGCTGAGCGTGCCCTTGAACGGACTGCCCGGTCCAGGCGTCGCACCCGCGAAGGCCGGCGGAACTTGGGATACCAAGAAGTACCAGTCGGCCGAGGAGCCGCCGACGCCGCGCGACACCGGCAGGAATAGGCCGATGTCGGTGACGCCGTCGCGATTCATGTCGGCGGCGATTGGCCGTTCATTGATGCCCGGATACCCTCGATCGAAGTTCACAATCCGGCGACCCCCGGTCATCGGGTTGAGGTCGAACTGCCAGAGGTTGGTGTCGGGCTGATAGGCGGCGAGATCGAAATTGCCGTCGCCGTCGAAATCGCCCGCGACCGGATAGCCGCGGAATCCGTTCGAGATCACCAGCGAACTCGACGTGATATTGTTGACGTGGTGGAAATCGATGTACCAATTGCCCTGGCCGTCGAAGAGCGCAATCTGGTCCGATTCCAGGTTCGGGTTGAAGCGGTAGGCCAGAGGCAAACCATTGATCTGGCGGCCGCTGACAACGCTAATCGGACTCGATACGATGCCGCCGAAACTTAGGATCCAGCGGAATTGACCGTTGATCTTGCCATAAGCGCCGAGCTTGGAGAAGCCGTTGGCGTCCTGGCCGGCCGGTGAGAAGTTGCCGGCGAACACGGTATCGATGTAGGAGCCAAATGCGTAGCCCTTGTCGCTGTTGGTGATGTCCTTGGCGTTGACGATGTCCCAGAGGCCGTTGCCGTTGACGTCGAGCTGCTGCGTGCCGTTGCCCGCAACGCCAACGTCGGGCCGGCTGTTGACGGTGAAGCGAGCGACGAAGTTTTCGCCTGCCTTGCCGTCGCCACTTGGGAACGCCGGGTTGCCGGTCGGCTGGGCGGCGTTGCTCTCGCCGTCCAGCTTGTTTTGAGCCGGATCTCTCACGCTGTCAAGCACGATCAGCGTGTAGCGATCATCGGGCAGGCCGCCGCTGAAGAGCGTACTGGAGGTATCAAAGATCACGGTGATGGTGGCTTCGGCGAGGCCGCCAACACCCGGCGTCGTTTGCGTCAGCGTGAGGTCCAAGATCGGCACGTTGCCGACGCGATCGCCGACCACCTGGATCAATCCAAACCGGAAGTTTTCCAATGGATTGAACAGTGCCGGGTCGATCGCTGGATAGAGGAAGCCCGGCGCCCGCAGCGGAAGATCCCTGAAGTGGATCTCAAACTGATCGACGAGCGGCGTCGGGCCGTCCGTCGGCTTGGGCGTGAAGATGTCGTAGGCCGATTCATCGAATGGCGTCGCCGGATTGTCGGCGATGTTGCCACCGGTGACTTGTGGGCCGATGATGTCAACGGGAGTGACGCCGGGGATGCCGCTGCCGACGCCGGCGAGGTTGTCGAAGTCATACTTGTTGATGGCAATCGCGGGCTGAGCGCCGGCGCCCTTCACTCGCACGAAGATGCGATTGAACTGCGGGGATGCCGGGTCGTTCGTTGCACCAAACGTCGCCGTGCTGCCGCCGACGAACGGCGCGCCGGTCACAATAAAGGCGCCATTCGCGTCGTAGATATCGAGCGACAGGTTGCCCGCGCCGGGCAGACCGGGTCGGCCGCTGCCCACCGTCGGCACCAGGTCAAACAGAATCTTGACCTGGAACGTGTTCGTACCTTGGGGACGGAACTCGTACCAGTCCTCGTCGCCGTTGAGGCCGAACGTAGCGGAGGCGCCCGGATCGATGTTCGGGCTGGTCGAACTCTGGCCGACCCGCGCGAGCTGGCCGGACTGCAGGCGGCTGTCGTTGAACTCGTGCGGATCGTTGTGGAACACGACGATACGCCCGCCGTTCGGGGTCACGCCCAACGGAGAAATCGGATCGATCGGCGTCAGGTCGACGCGCTCGACGTCCTGATAGGTCAGCTGGAGCGGTTCGGCGTTGCCCGGGCCGATCGTGACGGTACCGGTGCCAAATACAGCGCCGTGCCGGAGCAATGTCAAATCGCCGGTGCCATCGTCGTGGACATTGAGCCGATCCTGAGTGAAGTCCGGCCCGGCGATGACGTCCATGCGCAGACTGTTCACCACGCCATCGACGCCGAGCGCATCCGCCCATGTGGTCCGGATCAGGTCAGCGCCTGCGCCGGATTCGATGCGTACGGCTTCGACGGTGCGAACGCCGGCGATCGTGACGAGCGTATCGGTTTCGGTAAACGGCACTCCAACCTGCGGCGTGACCGTGTAGATCAATGTCGTGGCGGAACTCTGGTTAACGTCAATGGCATCGTTGCCGGCCGTGCCGCGGATGAGGATCGTGTCGAAATCGGCGCCGCCGTCGAAGATGTCTGCGCCGCCGTTGCCAATCATGACATCTTCGCCGGCGTTGCCGTTGAGCTGATCGGCGCCGATGCCGCCTTCGAGGAAGTCGTTGCCGTCGCCGCCGTTGAGGATGGCGTCGGCGGACAGCGTATCGTTGCCGGCGTTGCCGTTCAGGGTGATCAACATCGTGGTTTCGACGCCGGACTCGGCCTTGATGTTATCGTTGCCGGCGTTGCCGTTGACGGTGAGCCGATCGAGGTCCGTCGCCACGGAGCCGAAGATGTTGACGTTGTAGGTGAAGCCCGCCATCAGCACGTGCGATTGCGGCACGGTGGGAGTCGGGACCGGCGTCGGCGCCGTGATCATCAGCTCGTCGGCCAGGGTTCGGCCGTTGACCGTCACATTATCCACGGCGGCCGCGTCGGCGTTGCCCAGGCCGAGGTTGATCGTGGCCACCTCGGTCGTGAACAGATCGTTGACGGTGAAGATATCCGCACCGTTGAGGTTCGGAGCGCCGGAGACCGCAGTGAGCTGGGCCCGGATTTCACCACCCGGATTCGCGGTCGAGTGGATGTTGACGTAGGTGTTGCCCGCCAACAGGTCCGCGATGTTGGCCGCCGGGAAGTTGGCCAGGTGTAACGTGCGGCGAATGCTGCCGCCTTCATCGGCCCAAGCCGATGCGGGGCCGAGATCGACAATAATTGGACCGTTCACGCCGACGGCGCCCTGGTGAATGTGGGCTGCAAATCCGGCATCTGCCAGACTGATTCCTTGTGCGACGACTTCCAGGTCGAACGTACCCGTGGCGGCGTTGAGCACCAAGGCTACCTGGCCCGTCGCCGCCGTGACGACTGGCGGGACCTCGGCGGCGCCGGTGAGCGTGCCGCCGAAGGAGATGCCGGTGTTGACGTCGACCTGCTCCAGGCCGGCCGCGTCGATGATGATGTTGGCCGGCTGGCGATCGAACCGCAGCCGCGTGCCGTTGGCGCTCATTGTGAACGTGTCGGCGCCCGCGCCGCCGACGAATTGCAGGACGTCCTGGCCGTCGCCGCCTTCGAAGAGGTCGCTGCCGTCGCCTGGGTTCCAGACGAGCGTGTCGGAGCCGTCCTGGCCGAACACGTTGTCGTTGCCCGCGCCGCCGACGAGGAGGTCGTTGCCGTCGCCGCCGTAGATGTCGTCCACGCCGCCAATGCCGAAGATGAAATCGTTGCCCAGGCCGCCGTCGATGAAGTCGGCGGTCGGACTACCCGTGAGGAAGTCGTCGCCGGCGCCGCCCAGGATCGTGGCGTCAAGCGTGGCGCTGAGGTTGACGATGTCGTCGCCCGCGCCGACGTCGATTACCTTCTGCAAGCCAGCGACGTTCAGGCTCAAGGTGACATTGTCGCTGCCGTCAAACGTGGCCAGGTTCATGCGGTCGATGCCCGCGCCGATGGTCACGGAGCCAACAGTCACCAAGCCCGCGTTGAATTGGACCGTGTTGGCCGTCGATCTCACGATGTCATTGCCTGCGGTGCCATCGATGTTGACGACATCGAAGCCGCCCGTGCCCGGATTGACCGTGAGCGTCGTCGCGCCGGTGAAGCTGAAGGACGGGGCGCGGTCGGACTCGTGACTGCCGGCGCCTTCGTTGTTCGGATCGACGACGAAGGTGTCGTCAACGCTGGTGCCGTTCATGGTCAGCGTATCGTCGCCCGGCGTGCCCGGGGCGCCGACATGAGTCTGGCTCAGGCCGGTGTAGACGACCTGTTCCGCGCCGCCCGGTGACGACGTGTACGTGAACGGAATCGCCGCGATTGTCAGCGTGAACGGCGCGATCGTGATTGGCGACGAGTTGGTCGTGTCGTCGAGGATGGCCGTGTCGATGCCGCCCGCGGTCGGCGTGATCGTTGCGGCGCCGACGACGAGCGGAGCGATGGCCGTCGGATTCGGCGTGTAGGTGACGGTCTGCGTTCCCGGAGTTTCGACGGCGACGACGTCGCCCTGATCGCCGGTCACCGCGGCCGGGGTGCCGCCGGCGATGAACACGTTCACGTCCCATACCGCGTTGTTCGGCGCCGGTTCGCGGACGACGATGTCGTCATCGCCGGCCAGCGCGTCGACCAGCACGTTCGGCTGATCGATGAACAGAACATCCGGACCGTCGTTGACGCTGACGGTAAAGTCCTGAATACCCGGAGTGAAACCGGCCAGGATCGGATGCGTGCTGGCATCGCGGGCGATGATGGTGATGTCGTCGTCGCCGTTAGTGCCGAGGATGAGGGCCGGGCCGCCGCCGACGACCGTTACCGCTTCGATATGGTCCCAGCTCACACGCTGATTCGGCGGATTGAAGAAGCCGCCTTCATCCTTCTCCGGGCCGGCTTCGATCAAGAAGAACCCGACCGGCATCAGCACGATGGTATCCGCGGCGG
Organism: Gemmataceae bacterium; assembly: GCA_036745215.1. Classification (GTDB taxonomy): domain Bacteria; phylum Planctomycetota; class Planctomycetia; order Gemmatales; family Gemmataceae; genus SIAQ01. The sequence goes on along the minus strand of DAIOGM010000020.1, from coordinate 7,498 downwards.
TGGCGCCGGTGCCGATCGGATCGCCGCCGTCGACGAACACCGGAACGGTCAGGCCCGGACGAACCTGAATGGTATCGTTGCCTTCGAGACCCGCGACCTGCAAGGCTTCGATGTTCGAGTAGGTCACCGAGCCGTCGATGCTGAGGTTGTTGCCGTCGTCGACTTCAACGGTGTTGGCCGGCGTCGCTGGGTAACCGCCGGGGAAGGCGAAAGCCGCGGCGCTGGCGTTGACGTTGATCGTTTGTGAGAGCGCGTTGCCGACGACCGCGAGGCGATCCTCGCCGCCGGCCAGGTTCACGCTCAACGCGCCGGTGATGTTCGTGTAGTTGACCACCGGAGCGATCGGCGTTTGCACCGGTCCGCCAATCTGGATCAGCGACACGCCGTTCTTGACCTGGCCGCTCGTCGCGCTGCCGACGGTCACGGTCATCGAATCGTCATTCGCAGTGGCGACGACCGACATTGCGGCGTTGGCATCGACGTTGAGCGTTTCAACGCCCAGGAAAGCGACCGCGCCCGAACCGGCCTGCGTCACGGTTTGGGCAGCCAGATCGACCGCCACCGCGCCGGCGCCGGAACCGATGAAGTTCAGAATGTCGCTTGCCGACGGGTTTCCGCCGTCAACGACCATGCGAGCCGTAAATGGATGATTGCCGACGACGTTGAACACATCATCGCCGTCCAGGCCCTTCAAGACGAGTCCGCTCACGCCCGGCGTGTTGACCGTGACAAGCGTCTGCGTCGTGCCCACGCCGGTGCTGACCGATTCGAAGTCAATAACGCCCGCGGCGTTCACGTCGATATCATTGGAGGCGTTCGTGCCGTTGACGACCAGTTCGTCGGTGCGCACGGCGCCTGCGTCCGCAAACGTCAAGGCGCCGTTGCTGCCGAGGTTCGTGAAATCGATTGGGAGCAGCGCCGCGCCGCCCAGGGCAAGGAACTGACGCGCGCGGATGGCGCCCTGATCCGCCAGGCTGCCCGGCGTCACCTCGATGGTATGCTGGCCCGTCGGCGTCGTCACCGTCAAGCTGTCGTTGCCTGCTTGGCCGCTGTAAATGAGCTGCTCTGTGGTCGTCACGTTGACGACTGAACTCAAGCCCGTGACGCGAGCGCCATCGAGCGTCAGTGTGTCGATCGTCACAGTGTCGGCGCCCGTCGTGCCGGTGACAATCACCTTGTCGCTGGCCGTCGGAGCGCCGCTGGAGACGTTGATGGCGGTGATGGCCAGGGTGTTCGGCGTGACAGCGATCACGTCGTCGCCGGAATTGCCGTTGAGGTTCAGCACGGTCAAGTCGATGAAGTTCACTTGCGTGCCGTTATCCACCGTGACGCGGACGCTATTGGCCGCCGTGCCCACCGCCGTGATCTGGTTGGCGCCGCCGCCGGCGTCCACGGTTGCGATGGTGTTGATCGTGAGATCGACATTGGCCACGTTGACATTCGCAAAGTTCACGTCGAATCCATGGCCAAAGTTCGGGAGGAGGTGGAACTGCCCCGAGGTGGGGGTATTGCCCGGGACGTAGGTCACGTGGTCGTCGGAGAAGTAATTGATGGTGTTGGCGACGCCTGAGCCGCCGTCGATATTGAGTTCAATGGTATCAATACCGACCGCATCGTTGATGTTGAACGTATCCTCGTTATCTCCGCCCTTGACGGTCCAGGAGTCGAAGGAAGCGGTGGTCGTGGTAACGACCTGTCGCCCGACCAGTTCGAGAGTTTGCCCGCCAAAGCCACGGGAGAGATTGAACGTATCCACGTTGGCCGTGCCGTTGAAGACCAGCCCATTGACGCCGCCGAGCCCGTTGACGGTCATCGTCGCGCCGACGTTGGAGAAGTTGACCGTCGGCGTCGCGCCGATCGCCGGATTGCTGCTGGCAAGCCGCATGGTGACGGCATTCGCGCCGGTCGGTGAGACATCGACGATGTCGTCGCCGGCCGTCGCGATGTAGGTTGCATCGGCGCCGCCTGCGCTGGCGTTGAGGATTTCGACGCCGCTCAGTGTGACAGCGCCGAACCCGATTTGCTGGACGGTGCCCAGTCCCGCGTTCACGGTGATGGCCGTGCCCGAGCCGTTGAAGTTGACCGTATCGCTAGCCGACGGCTCGCCGGCGAACACGAACACGCCGCCCGCGAACGGATGATTGCCCACAATGTTGAACACATCGTCGCCGTCGAACGTGTTGAGCCGGAGGGCGTTGACGCCAGGCGTCAACACGTTCACGAGCTCGGTCGTGTTGCCCGGCGCAATTGGGGAAATCGTCGTTATGACGCCCGCGGCGTCCACTCCGATGACCACGTTGGTTGCAGCCGGATCGGACGCGTTGATGACAAGCTCGTCAGACCGCACGGCGCCGGCGTCGGCGAAGTTCACGGTGCCGGTGAAGCCGAGCTGGCTGAACGATACGCCGAGGATTTCATTGCCGCCGAACCGACGGGACGAAATCGTGCCGATGTCCGCGAGCGGGCCGTCATCGAGGACGACCACATCGCCGCCAGCCAGGGTCGTGTACGTCAAGTTGTCATTGCCCAACTGGCCGACGTAGACCAGATGCTCGGTGAACGTCACGTTGACCGGAACAGAGAGACCGGTGATCGAGGCGGCATCGACGGCCGTTGGCGCAACGTTGACGTTGTTCTGCGCGGTCGTGCCGTTGACGATGACCGTGTCGCTGCCCGTCGGATCGCCGCCGTTGACCGTGATGTTGGCCAGACTCGTCGGCGTGTTCGGGTTGTTCAGGTTGACCGTGTCGCTGCCGGACAGGGAGTTGATGACCAGGTTGGTCTTGTTCGAGAAGTCGATCGTCTCGAAGCCATCGACGCTGACGCGGCCGCGCGTCGTGTCGTCGGCGGTGTCGGTGTTGTTGCGGCCGACGCGGTAGTTGACGGCATTTTCGGCATTGGTGCCGCTGACAATCAAAGTGGTCGCCGTGGTCAGGTCGATGACCGGCTCCAGGTTGCGGAAGTCGATGAGCATCTCGGTAACGCCGCCATCGACGTAGGCCAGGCGGCCCTGATCGACAGCCGGACCGGCTGTGTAAGTGACAGAGTCAAACGGGTCGGCGACCGGAGGCGTACCGGTGACGATCAACGTGTCGCGGCCCAGGCCGCCGTCGAAGGTGATCGGAGCCGCAATCGGGCCGTCCACGGACACGTCCACCGTGACGGTGTCGTCGCCGCCCAGGGTGTTGATCTGCAAGCGGCCGGGCCGGCCGCCCGTGCCGGTACCTAGATCGGTCACTGTGTTGCCGGAGACGACGTCAGCGACAGCAACGCTCGGGGCCCCGGCCGGGTTGGTGACCAGGTAGTTGTCGGCCGCGCCGCCATTGCCCTCAATCACCAGGGTGTCGTCGCTGTCCAAGATGGTTTGGTAGTTCGTCGCGCCGGCGAGGAAACTGGTCGCGAAGGTGACAGTGAGTTGGCCATTCGAGCTAAACTCATCCACCACGAAGTTGAGCACGTTCGCGAAGTGGATCTCCGGAAGCGTATCGCTCTCGACCCGATCCGTGAAATTCTCCGGGCCGTTGTCGACGCGGACGGTGTGATCGCCCTGGCCTGGCCTGATCGAGAGGCTATCGTTACCACCGACACCCGTGTAGCGGACCAGCTCGGCGCCGGTTACGTGGATGGTGCCGCCCAGGCCGGTCACGTCCTGCTCGGTCGGGTTGACAAAATCGGGGTTGATGACCACGTTATCGGCCACCGCGCCCGGCGTGCCGGTCAGGTTGACGAAGTCACTGCCGCCGGACGGGTTGCCGCCCTCGATGTTGATATTGGTGTAACCGTGGCCGCCGAGGATGTTGAACGTGTCGTCGCCATCCAGGCCGCGAAGCGTCAGGTTCTCGACGCCGGTCTGGTTGATCGGCAGATGGACGAGTCCGGACACGCTCAGGGTGACTGCGCCGGTCGTCGCGGCGACGGCGAAGCTATCGTTGTTCTGGGTGCCGTCGACGACGAGGGTGTCGGCGCCGCCGGCGCCGCCCACGTTGATCGTGGCGGTCGCGCCGAGGTTTTGATAGGTGACGCCCAGCAGGTTGTTGACGCGGAAGCTGCCCTCGTCCGTGCCGCTGCCCGGCGTGTGGACGATGGTGTCCGCGCCGCCGGTGGCGACGATGGTGAACGTGTCGTTGCCGCCTTCGCCGTCGTACTCGAACAGCTCGATGCCTGGGGGCTGGGTCGAGTTGTAGTTGATCGGCGGATCGGCGTTGACGATGGCGCCGATGACGATCCGCGTTTCGCCAATGACCTGAACGGCGGCGATGCCGTTCGTATCGAGGTCGATAATGCCAGTGTCGGCGCCGGTCGGGGTGAAAAAGACGGTGTCGGTGCCCGGGGTTTCGACCACGAGGCGGTCGCCTTCATTGGGGGCGCCGGTGGAGGGCGAGCCGCCGGCCACTTCCACGAACATCGACCAGCCGGCATCGTTGGGGGCCGGAGCACGGATGATGATGTCGTCGTCGCCGGCCAGGCCGTCGATGTGGAGCTGGCCGATGGTCGGGGCGACTCCGCCGACGTCGATGTAGAGGACTTCCGGACCGCCGTTGACACTGACGGTGAAATCGCGAACGCCGTCCGCCAGGGCATGAGTCGAAGCGTCGCGAGCGATCACGGTGATGTCATCGTCGCCATTGGTGCCGAGGATTATGACCGAGGTTGGGCCAACGATCGCGCCGACTGCCTCGATATGATCGAAGCTGACACGTTCGGTGGCGCCGAACACGAAGCCGCCCTCGTCGGATTCCGGGCCGGCCTCGAACAGGACCGGGTTGCCGTTGGCGATGATGTTGAGCAAGTCGCCGGCGGAAGTACCGATCGGATCGCCGCCGTCCACGAACACCGGGATCGGACCGGGCACGACGTTGAAGGTGTCGTTGCCTTGAAGGCCCGCGGCCTGGACCGATTCGGTGTTGCTGAACGTGACGGCGCCATCGATGCTGAGGTTGTTGCCGTCGTCCACCTGGACGGTGCTGGCGGGCACGGCGCCGTAACCGGGGATCACCACCGGAGCGGTGAAGGCATTGACATTGATGGTCTGGCTCAGCGCGTTGCCAACCACGGCCAGCGTGTCTTCGCCGCCCGCGAGATCGACGCTCAGAGCGCCCGCAATGTTGGTGTAGTTGACCACCGGGGAAATCACGGTCTGCGGCGGCGCGCCCAGTTGTAAAAGCGAAATGCCGTTTTCCACCCTGCCGCTGCTGGCGCTGAACACGGTAACGGTCACGTCGTCGTCGTTGCCGGTTGCGGTCACGGCCAGCGTATTGTTGGCGACCACATTGAGCGTTTCCACGCCCGTGAAGCTCACGGCACCGAAGCCGGCTTCGGTCACCGTTTGCGCGGCCAGGTTCACGGTTACCGCGCCTGCGCCCGTGCCGGTGAAGTTCAGCACGTCACTGGCCGACGGATCGCCGCCCTGCACAACCACGCCGTTCACGAAGGGATGATTGCCAGGGATATTGAAGACGTCGTCGCCTTCCAATCCAAGCAGCACGAGCCGATTGATTCCAGGCGTTAGCACGGGTAGAGTGGCGACGGAAGGAATCCGATTCAAGGTAATCCCGCCGGCGGCAGTCACCGTGAATGCATCGTCCGCCGCGGTCCCGTGGTACGTCAGACGGTCGGTCCGCACGCCACCCGCGTTGGCGAATGACAGCGACGACAAGGTGTTGCCAATATTCTCAAAGGAAAACGGCAGCAAGGAAAAGCCCAAAGAAGTCACCTGTACGTCGCCGGCGTCGATTTGCTCTGCCGGCCGGTAATCGACGAGGCCATTGGATCCGGGAGTGGTCACCGTCACGGCGTCGAATCCACCCAGCCCATCATAAATCACATGTTCGGTAGTGGTGATGTTGATTGGCGACGCCAGGCCAGTAAAGGTGCCCGCGTCAACCCCGGTCGGGGAGAAGTTGACGGTATCATTCCCGGCATTGCCGGTGACGATGACCGTGTCGCTAGCGGTCGGAGCGCCGCCGCTGACGTTGATGGCGGTGATGGCCAGGGCGTTCGGCGTGACGGAGATCACGTCGTCGCCGTTGTTGCCGTTGAGGTTCAGGACGGTCAGGTCGATGAAGTTGACCAGAGTGCCGTTGTCCACCGTGATGGCAACGGTATTGGCCGCCGTGCCCGTCGCGGTGATCTGGTTGGCCCCGCCGCCGGCTTCCACCGTCGCAAGGGTGTTCCCAACGAGATCGACATTCGCCACGCTGATGCCCGTGAAGTTGACGATGAAGCCTAACCCGAAATTCGTTAACTGGAACTCTCCCGACGTGCCCGTTGTACTGGGCACGTAGGTCACGTTGTCGTCACTGTTGTAGTTGATCGTGTTCGTCGATCCGGTTCCGCCATGGATGTTGAGCTCGATGTTGGTGATGCCCACGGCATCGTTGATGTTGAACGTGTCCACGCCGTCCCCGCCGTTGACGTTCCAGGAGGAGAACGAATTAGCGGCGGTGACAATTTGCCGGCCAGTGCGTTCGAGAGTACGTCCGCCAAGGGACCGAGTCAGGTTGAATGTGTCGACGCCGGCCGTGCCGTTGAACGTCAACGAATTGACTCCCGCGCCGCCGTCGGCGGTGAACGTGGCCCCCACGTTGCTGAAGTTCACCGTTGGAGCGATGTTGTTGTTCCGCACCGTGACGGCATCCGCCCCGGTCGGAGTGACATCGACCGAATCATCCCCTGCCGTGGCAACGACGTTGGCGTCGGCGCCGCTGGCGTTGGCGTTCACCGTTTCCACGCCGGAGAAAGTCACGATCGGGAAGCCCGCTTGCGCCACGGTTTGCGCGCCCAGGTTCACGGTTACCGCCCCTACGCCCGTTCCGGTGTAGTTGAGCACATCACTTGTAGCGTCCGAGTCGCCACCCTCGACACGGATGCTGTAGCCGTTAAAACCGCCGGCCGGCGGCGGCGCCAGGTTAAACGTGTCGTTCCCTGCCAACCCGCGCATCGTCACCTGGGTGAGGGCGCCGAAGACGCCAGCGTTACCGGAGAGCACGACCGGCGTATGAACATTGGACCCGGTGTCAACGCGGACCTGCGCGGCAAACGCGAGCGTCGCATCCCAGTTGAAGGCGTCGTCCGCCGCGCTGCCGTCGAGAATCAGGGTATCACTGCCGCCAACGGTCCCAAAAATGAGGGTGAGGAAGGTCGTCTTGTTCACGATGGACGTTGCCGGTGCGACATAATCACTGATGCCGGCATAGGTCATGGGCACGAAGGCGAACCCCGGGGCAAAACCGGTCAGCAGGCCAGCGGCAGGATCGGCGCCCGGACTCACGGTGAACGTGTCGTTCCCGGCCGTACCGGTCACAGCCAGGCCGTCGCTGTCCGGCGTCTGGCCGATGATGGAAAGGTCCTCGACGCCGGCAAAGGTCACATCCGGGGCCAGAAGGACAGCCGTGCCGCTCCGGTCGGTAATACTGCCGGCGCCCGTCGCAGTCGGTTCGACAATGAAGTGGTCCGAGGTGCCGGCGATGCCGTTGACGATCAGCTTGTCGCTACCTGT
>DAIOGM010000019.1:3523-32988 GCA_036745215.1 Gemmataceae bacterium | reverse complement strand
ACGCACGATTGGGCGCTGCAAGGATTCCACGTCTACGCCTCGCTCGGCATCGCGGAACGGCTGGCGCGCGACGGCGAGGACGCGGTCGGCGAAGTCATTCTTTATTGCGACGTGCCCGACAAGGAAGTGCCGCGACTCTTCGTGACGGCGCTCTTTTTCATCCTGCAAAACGCGATCCCGTTGACAACGCGCTTCAGCGTCGGGTTTGCTTCAATGAATCCAGCGTTCAGCAACAAGAGCAAGAAAAGTGCATTGTACTTCACGCGTGCGTTCAGCCCCGATGGCGAATTCGATAGGGTCGCGGAGCTGGCGCGCGTGTATCAAGCGTTCTTCATCACGCGCGAAGAGGATGAGTTTCTCGAAGCGGAGGGGCCGATCGAATTCGAGCGGAAGTTCTGGGCTCAACTCGGCGACGATTTGCGCCGCGACGAGCCGTTGCGGGCGCCGGTCGATCTGGAAGAGATGCCGGTGTACAAGGAACAGGTGAATTTGTTATGGTCGCGCGCGGCGCGATTATTCAGCGTGCGGCGGGCGGCGTGCGTTTGAACACGGCGCCGCCGAGGCCGCGATGCGGGCGCTATTGATCTTCGGGAAAGGAAAGCGCGACGTGTCGGGAGGGCGAGGCTCCCGCCGAGCCGCGAACCTCGAAAAAACGGAGCCCAAACGGCTCGGCAGGAGCCTCGCCCTCCCGAGGCAAGTGTTATTCTTTCCTGATGATCAGTAAACGAGGATTTACTTCACGTACCGATTGACAATATTCTCCAACATCTCCTGCCGTCCCGACACGTTCGCCGCCGCGTCGCCTTTTTCGAGCATGTACTTTTCGAGGTCCTCGAACTTCGCCTGCCCGACCTCGATTTTCGCGCCGATGCCGGCGTCCCACGATGCGTAACGCTGCTTGACGAAATCCTTCAAGACGCCGTCCTTGCGAATCTGCGCCGCCAGCTTCAGGCCGACGGCGAACGCGTCCATGCCGCCGATGTGGGCGTGGAAGAGATCGGCCGGCTCGAAGCTTTCGCGGCGAACCTTGGCGTCGAAGTTGACGCCGCCCGGCGTCAGACCGCCCTGCGCGAGGATGACGAGCATGCACTGGGTCGTTAAGTAATAATCCGTAGGGAATTGATCGGTGTCCCAGCCCAGCAGCAAATCGCCTCGGTTAGCGTCGATTGAGCCCAGTAGGCCGCAACTTGATGCGTACGCCAGTTCGTGCATCATCGTGTGCCCGGCGAGCGTCGCGTGGTTCGTCTCGATGTTGAGCTTGAACGAATCGGTCAACCCGTAGCCGCGCAGGAACGCGACCACATTCGCGGCGTCGAAATCATATTGATGAACCGTCGGCTCCTTCGGCTTCGGCTCGATCAAAAACTGGCCGGTGAAGCCGATCTTTTTCTTGTACTCGACTGCAAAGTGAAAAAACTTCGCGAGATGGTCGAGTTCGCGTTTGAGATCGGTGTTGTAGAGATTGGAGTATCCCTCGCGGCCGCCCCAGAAGACGTAGTTGATGCCGCCGAGGTCCTTGGTCACTTCCAGGCACTTCTTGACCTGCGCCGCCGCGTAGGCGAACACGTCGGCGTTGCAGCTCGTGGCGGCGCCGTGGACGAAGCGCGGGTTCGAGAAGAGATTCGCGGTGCCCCAGAGCAGCTTGACGCCGGTGCGATCCTGCTCCGCTTTCAGCGCCTTGGCGACCTTGTCGAGATTGGCGTTGGTTTCACTTAACGACTTGCCTTCGGGGGCGACGTCGCGATCGTGGAAGCAATAATAGGGGACGCCGAGCTTTTCGAAAAACTCGAAGGCGACCTGCACGCGTTTGAGGGCCATCTCGACGGAATCGCTGCCGTCCTCCCAGGGCCGTTTCGCGCAGCCGGGGCCGAACGGATCGCCGCCCATGCCGCGGAAGGTGTGCCAGTAGCAGACCGCGAAGCGCAAATGGTCCTTCATTGACTTGCCTTCAACCATTTCCGCTTCGTTGTAATGCCGAAAGCAAAGCGGGTTCCTGGAGTCGGGGCCTTCGTACTTGATTTTTGGAATCTCGGGGAAGAATGGCATGCGCGACACCGTGGATTTAGGGTGATAAAACGGCAGGATCGACCGCAGATAAGATATGAGGCGCAAGTCCCGCAGGCGAACGTTGCGCGGCGGCAAAAACTCGATCACTTCGAGTTTCCATCTCCGCGTTCTCTGCGCCTCTGCGTTTCAAAACTTTTGAAACGCAGAGGCGCAGAGAACGCCGAGACCGAGATCCGGACGCCGCTCCGCCTATTACTTCTTCCCGGTGGGAACTCGCAAATTCGGCAAGGCGGTCTTCAGTTTTTGCATGCCTTGCGCGGAGAAATTCTTCGAAAAGAGTGAATAGTCGAAGTACTCCAGCGATTTCACGTGCTGCAAATGTTCCAGTGCGTCGTCCGTTATCTTCGCGTCGGACGTGAAGTGAAAGTACAACCGCTTCAACTTCGTGTTCCGTAAATGCGCCAGACCCTTGTCGGTTACTTGCGTATAGCCGATGTTGAGGTTTTCCAATTTCTCGAAGGCCGGGAAGTGCGCCATGCCCTGGTTATCCAACTTGGTCTTGTCCATGTACAGGGACACCAGGGTCTTGCTGCGCGAGAGGTGCTTGACCCCATCATTGCCGACGTGGGTGCCGCGGATCGAAAGGGTCGTCAGGGCCGGCAGCTCGGCCAGCACCAGCATTCCCTTGTCGCCGACCGGCGTTTCGTTGAGGGTCAGCATTTCCAGATTCTTGAGCGCCTTGAGCGACTTGAGGCCTTCATCGGTCACCTTCGTATCCCCGAAGCTAAGGAGCTTCAGGGACGTGCATTCCTCCAGTCCTTTGAGCCCCTCGTCAGAAAACGGGCCGCCCGCTACCATCAGTTGCTTGAGCTTTTGCAGTTGGCCGAATCGTTCGAAGCCCGCGCCGGTGATGTTCATGCCGACCAAACTCACCTGTTCAAGCGTCTTGATGTCCGCGATCTTGTCGATGCCGCGATCGGTCAGGGAGGGGCCGGAAAGGTACAGTTCCGTAAGTTCCTTGAGTTCCGCGAGCTTGCCGATGTTTTGATCGGTAACCTTGTCGCCGAGGCCCAGATACTTCAATTTCTTGATGACTTTCAAGTGCTCCCATTCAACATCGGTAATCTGCGCTTTACCCACGTAGACGTGCCAGTAAGGCTCGACGGGTTCCTTGGTGTTTTTCGGCTCATGCCAGCGGAAAATGACGCCCTTGCCGGTGAGAAACTCGATGGCTTTTTTTTCGTCGGCCGACTGTCCGACTTGATTGGCGTACGCTGATCCGAAAACCAGGAGGCCGCAGATCGCGGCGATGCAGAAGTTCATTTTTGGCATCGGATAAACCTCCGCCAGGCGACCTATTTCTTCATTACCAGATCGACGCGATTGGAGCCTCGCGTGATGGTGACTTTCAGATCGCTGGTCTTGGTAGAGGCGTATTTTTCCGGAGTCAATAGCTTGGCGATTTCATTCGTCCCCGGCGTCGGAATGGTTTGATCAATGACCGTGATTTGATACTCTCCGGGCGGGAGTCCGGGTTTGGCGCCGGTCATGGCAATAAACGTTCCGGATTCGCTAAGCGTAGCGTAGGCGGTGCTGCCCTCGACGACTGGATGGAAGGTCACGACTCCCTTCTTCAGTGGCTGGCCGTCCAGTATGACGGTTCCTTGGGCCGTTCCCCAGGGATCGCCGCAACCCGCGGCGCCAAGCAATATCAGAATCAGCAATACGAAGCTCGCATGGCGCCGGAATCCTTGTTTGCACATGCAAAAGCTCCGAATGACGGAAGTCCAACGACAAAGGAACGGTCCAACAGGCGGCGACGAAGGCCTCATGGAATCTCTTTCACTTCATTGCCGGCGCGCGTACAAAGCTGCTGGTAATGCAACCACTGGATGCTCTGGCTGATGGTTCGCACGGTGCCGTCGGCAAGGCAAAAATTGACCGAGCCCGGATGACGGCTGCGAAATGACATGACGAGCGGCCAATTACCCGGATTCGGCGGATTGGGGAAAAAATTGAGCGGCGCATGACAGCTCGCGTAATCACCATTGGCATAGAACGCGGCGCCGTGGATATTCTGGTCCGGCAGGTCCTCGCCCACCGCCAACGTGTTGCTTAAACCGTCCGTAATGTGTGCGAACTTGAGCTTGACCTGATAAGTATTGCGGAAAAACAAGCCGTTGTTGTTGATCGTGTTGTGCCCATCGACGGTGCCGGACGGGCTGGTCGGCCAGCCGCCGCCCATGTTCGTCGTGCCAATGACGCCTTTGTAATTGGTCGTCGCGACCGGGAAGGCGCATTGAGCCGTCGTCGTCGAGAGTTGTCGGCCGGAGTCATCGGCCGGGCAACGCAAGATCGTGAGATTGACGGCCATTTGCGGCCGGCAAAGATCGATGCCTTGACCGGAAAAAAAGTCGCCTACAAAAGACGGGTTGAACGCCTCATAGAGAGGCGTTTGATCGATGTAGGGAAGAATCTTGAGAATCCAACCCCGTCCGGTACGCGGCGGCGGTCCCCCTTCGCCCCAGGGCGATACACTTTCGGGAATGTGCTTGTGTGCGTCATGGTGCGCATGGATCGCCAGCCCATACTGCTTGAGGTTATTGATGCACTGCGTCCGCGAGGCCGCTTCGCGCACCTTTTGCACCGCGGGCACGAGAAGGGCAATCAAAATGGCAATGATAGCAATGACGACGAGCAATTCAATCAACGTGAAGCCGCGGTGCCGATGGGCGTCGGCTTCGTGGGGAGAGGCGTACATTCCGGTTCTCCGCGTCTGAAAGGGGTGGCGGGTTTCTGCATGTCAGATCGGAGAATACTGCATTCAGAATTCAAATGTAAAGCGAAAATACATGAAAAACTTATTATTTGTGGTTACGACACGCGCGTGCGAAAGGTTCATTTTTTCTCCGGCTCCGGCAACGGCGCGACGCCGCGCTGCTGCGGGTCCCAGAGTTCGAAGCCGAAGTCGGCGTTCGGCGCATTGGGATTGCCGCGCGTGAGTGTGCCGCCGTCGTCCACCTTGTTCATGCCGATGGAATAAACGATGACGCCGATCGGCGTTCGCTTGAAGCGCAGCGGTTTGCCGTCGTAGGGATCGGGCGGCACTTCCTTGAGCAGGCCGGCCTTGACGACGTCGTCGAGCGATTTGGGCCAGGCGTCGTGCTGGATGCGATAGCGCTCGACGGCGACGGCGGCCAGGGTCGAACGCAGATGCGCCTGGACGCGCAGCGACGAATCGTTGACCTTCATGGTCGCGGGCATGATCATGCGGGTGATCATGGAAACGCGTTTGCCGCGGAGATCGGCTTCAAGCTTCGCCATCGCCTCGGCGCGTTCGACGTCCTTGAGCTTCGTGGCGCGCACCTGTTCGCTCATCCGCCGCAGGTAATCGGGATAGCCGCTCAAGATCACGCCAGGGAACATATCGACCATGCGTTCCCCGAGGTTCGGCGCCCGGCCAACGGCGCCGGCGCCGTTCATGATCTCGGAAAGCGTGACTTGGCCTTCCTGAATCTGGACGTACATTTGATGCCCGCCCGCGCGCTCGCCGCGCATCGCGATGCGCAGGGCGTCTTCCGCGACCTCCATCTCCAGCAGCTTTTGCAGCCTTTGCAAGCCGGCGTCGCCGACCTTGTCGTCCTGGCCCAGCGTCCGTTCGATGGCGTGCACCGCGATCGCTTGCTCGGCCAAGCGCACGAGCTGCGAGATCAGGAACGGCTGGTCCTTGAACGACCGCGACAAGTTGAGCATGGCCCGGCACGAATCCAGGGCCTCTTCCTGTTTGCCGTCCTGCGCGAGCAAGCTCACATCGCACATCAAGAGAATGATCACCTTGCGCGTCTCTTGAATGAAATCCATTTTCAAGTGGAAGTAGGGCACGTCCACGGCTTCGATCGCGAAGCCGCCGTGAGGCATTTCGCTCAGCTTTCGCGCCTCCGCAACGGTCGTCGGCTCAAGCCCCGCGAACGATTCGCGCAATAGCTGTTCATAGTCCGCCGCGAGCCGGGCGTTGCGCTTGAAATCGGAAGCGTTGTTGTCCCACTTCGGCCCCGGATTGAACGCCTTGGAGTTGAGCAGCTTGAGCACCTTCTGAACTTGCACGGCGGAGTTCTGATCGTCGGGCGGCTGCTTGAATTCCGCGAGCAGATCGTGCCAGCGCCAGTTCGGATCCTCCGCGTCCAGCTCGGCATAGATCGCTTCCATCTCGCGATTGCGCCACCATGCGGACAGCGTGAAAAACGTGACCGGCGCCGCAATGAAGAGCAGCGCGAAGCTACCGAGGATGTACCAACGCCTTCGCGAACGCCGCGGCTTGGGCTGCGGCATTGGCGTTGGTGGCGTGGCGGTGACGGTGGTTTCTGGCGTGGGGTTCATTCGGGTATCCCGCATTCGCTTTCAATAAGGCATCTCGCCGGGCATTCAAGAATTGACCATTGACCATTGACCATTGACCATTGACCATTGACCATTGACCATTGACCATTGAAGAATGCACCTGTCTTTCAATTGGCAATTGATAATTGTCAATTGTCAATGCATTTGAAGTCCTTCGCTCGCACCAATTAGCGTGGGCCGCGTTCCTTGTTTTCCTCAATCACCACCGCCGGCCGCGGCGGCTGGCGACGCAGCGCCGGGTTCCACAAGCGAAACCCGATGTCCACGCCCGGCATGTGCGTGCGTTCGGGATCGATCGTGCCGCGGTCGTCCTTGCGATCCATGCCGACGGAGTAGATCACGACGCCTTCCTTGGTGTGGCGAAAACGCATCGGTTGATTGTCGAACGGATCGGTGGGAATCCGGGCGAGCAGGCCGTCCTGCACGAGCGTATCGAGCGTCGCCGGCCAGCGCTGATGCTTGAGCCAATAACGCTCGCACGCCATTGCCGCCGCCGCGGTGAGCAGGTGAACGTGGTAGCGGTTGTCGGCTTTTTCCACGTTCTCGTGGGCGAGCGACAGGGACTGCACCAGGGGATTGCTCGACGCGCGTTTCTGCGCATCGAATTCCGCGAACTTGACGGTCCGTTCATGGCGCGGCAGCTTGGCGGCTTCCACCACTTCGTTCGCGTATTGCAGGTAATCGGGATAATACTTGAGCAGCGTCGTCGGAAACAGGTTGACGCAGATTTCGGAGACGGGGTTGGCGAAGCTGCCGCCGCCAACCCGGATGCCGAGGTTGCGCAGCCAATTCGTCGAGATCTTGCCGTTGCGGATGTTCTCGAAGAGATGGTCGTAGCCCGCACGCTCGCCGCGCAGGGCGCGCACGTAGCTGCATTCCTTGGCTTCCAGCTCCAGCAGGCTCTGCATTTCCTTGAGGGACGCTTCATAGTCGCCCTCGACGGGATCCTTCGTCTGCGCCACCACGCGCTCCAGCGAATCGATCGCGACTTCCCCGATGGCGATGCGGATCAACAAGGTGATCAAGAATGCCTCGTCGCCAATCGACCGGCTCGTATTCAGACACGCGCGACAGCGATCGACCGCGTCCCCGTGCCGCTCTTCCTGAACGTGCAGAAACGCGTCGTGCTTCAGCCAATCCGCGAGGGACCGGGCGTTTTGATGATCGGGGATCAGCGTGGAAATGAAATCATCGCTGAACATGATCGGAAATCGGCCATACCGCATGTCCTTGAGCTTGCGCGCCTCCGCGAGCGGCTCGACAATTTTAGCAAGCTCGCCGCGAATGGCGCGCAACTGCTGTTCATTGAGCTGCGTGGTCGGCGGCAGTTTGATGAACATCGCCTCGTAATTCGGCGCCGCACTCACACTGACGCCTTTGCCCTTGCTCAAGACTGCGATGATGTGTAGTGCCGAGTTGTCTTCATCGGCTATTTTCTTGCAATCCGCTTCCAGCTCCGCGAGCCGCCAGCGCGGCAAATCCCTGGCTGCCTCCGATTCCGCGTCTTCCAGGGCACGGCGCGTCGCAAATTCGGAGTAAACATAAAACGCCAGCGGCCCGACGATCGCCAGCGCCAGCACGGCAATGGTGACGCGCAGCCAACGGCGGCGTCTTGGCCGCGCGGGAGCGGAAAGGGTCGGCTTCGTTGATGTGGCGGGTGAACTCATTGGATTGCACCGAGGCGAATGCATTGACCATTGACCATTGGCCATTGACCATTGACCATTTCAAATTGCAGGTAGGAAACACGCCTTTCAATTGGCAATTGTCAATTGATAATTGTCAATTGTCAATTCTTCAAATCATCAACCGCCACCACCGGCCGCGGCGCCTGCCGTCGCATGGCCGGACTCCACAGGCGAAAGCCGATGTCCACGTCCGCTTCTTGCATGCGGTTCAAATTGATGATGCCGCCGTTGTCCTGGCGATCGAAGCCGATCGAATAGATCACGATGCCTTCCGGCGTAACGCGAAAGCGCATCGGTTGATCGTCGAGTGGATCGACGGGGACTTCGGCCAGCCAGCCTTCCTTGACGAGTGCTTCAAGTGACGCCGGCCAGTTGCCGTGCTTGAGTCGATAGCGTTCGCTCGCCATGCCGGCCGCGCCGGCGCGTAAACGAACCTGGTGCCGCGTCTCCGTTTGTGACACCTTGGAGACGTATGGCGACAACAGCTGCATCACCAGATTGCCTGACTTCACGCGTGCCATTTCCAGTTCGCCAAGCTTGCTCGCACGCTCGGAGCGCGGAAGCTTGGCGGCTTCGACGACGGCATTCATGTGCTGCAAGTATTCGGGATAGTATTTGAGCAGCGCCGTCGGGACGTTGTTCAGCCACCATGCGGAGATTGGATTCAATGTGCCGTCGTTTCCACCGATGCCCATGGTGCGAAGAAAAGCCGGCTTGATCTTGCCGGAGCGGATATTCTCGAACAGATGGCTGTAACCCGCCCGCTCGCCGCGAATGGTCGTCGCCAAGTTGCACTCCTTCGCTTCAAGTTCGAGCAAAGATTGCATTTCCTTGAGGGCTGCATCGTAGGTCACGTCGCCGGTGTCGGCCGCCTGCGCCACGACGCGTTCGAGCGACTCAATGGCGACTTCCCCGATGGCGATGCGAATCAACAGCGTGATCACAAACGGATCGTCGGCCGCGGCTCGACCGGCATTCAGACAGGCCCGGCACGAATCGATAGCTTCGGCATATTCCTCGTCTTGAGAGCGAAGCCGCGCGTCGAAGCTAAGCCAATCCCCGAGTTGGCGGGCGCTCTGGTGGTCCGGAATCAGCGTGGCAATGAAATCGTCGCTGATCGTAATCGGAAATCGGCCGCCCGGCATGTCCTTCAGCTTGCGCGCTTCCACGAGCGGCTCGACGATTTTGTCCAGCTCGCCGCGAATGATGCGCATCTGCTGGTCATTGAGCTGCGCGGTCGGCGGCAGATTGTCGAAAATCTCGTTGTATTTCGGCACGCCGCTGACGTAGACGCCTTTGCCCTTGCGCGCGACGGCGATGATGTGCAGCGCCGAGTTCTCGTGATCCGCGAATTTCTTGCGATCCTCCTGAAGTTCCGCGAGCCGCCAGCGCGGCAAATCCATCGCCGCGGCCGCTTCCGCGTCCTCCAGGGCGCGGCGCGATGCGTATTCGGAATAGGCGTAAAACGTCAGCGGACCGAGGATCGCCAGCGCCAAAACGACGAGCATCACGCGCAGCCAGCGCCGGCGTCGCGGCTTCGCGGGAGCGGGAAGGGGGGGCGTGGTCGCGATCGCGGGTGAACTCATGGGTAGGCACCAATCAGGAGATGACCGATTAATCATCGCCGATTTGACAACAGAGTGCAAGGGCCTGTTGGCCAACGTACTCATCACGCTCCGCGTGATGGAGTTGGGCCGCATCCCGGGCGATTCTCATCCTGCTACGGACAACGTCAAACGCCATCACGCGGAGCGTGATGACCACATTGTTGTCATCACGCTCCGCGTGATGGAGTTGGGAATCGTTCACAGGGTGTTGAGCCCTCTGCGAATGACGCCGAACTCCATCACGCGGAGCGTGATGACTACTTTGCCTTGCGCCGCTCGCCCACGTTCCACAAGCGAAAGCCGAAGTCGATGTCCGTCGTGTCCGCCCGATCGCGTTCGATGTGCCCGCCATCGTCCTTCTCGTTGTTGCCGATCGAATAAATGACGATCCAATCCTTGTTCTTGCGATAGCGCAGCGCCTTGCCGTCGATCGGATCGATCGGCACGCTGCTCAAGAACTTCGCCTCGACCAGCGCGTCAAGTGACTTCGGCCAAACGTGGTGCGCGAGCCGATAACGCTCGCATGCCACCGCAGCGAGGGCGGCTCGCAGGTTCGCCTGGCTGCGGCATTCGGCATAGTAAACCTTGCCCATGGCCGGCGTCAGCGCCCGAATCACGCGATTGTTGGTCGCCTTGGTCGCTTCCTCCCACTCCTGGAGCTTCACCCGTTGCTCGTGCAACGGCAGCCTCGCGATTTCGACGGCACGCGTCATGTGATGCAAATGTTCGGGATAGGAATTCAGGGTCATGGACGGGAATTTGTCGGCGATCTTTTCGGACAGCGTGGTCGGCGGCGTCATGCCGAAGCCGCTGAGCGCCACCATCGGCACTCGGGAATTGCGCAGGTCGTCGAAGAACGCATGGCATCCCGCCCGCTCGCCGCGCAGCGAATGCAGCCAGGTGCATTCCTTGATTTCCAGCGCCAGGAGTGCTTGCATTTCCTTCAGCGGCGCGTCGTCCACGGCCCCCTGAGCGAACACCCGTTCCAGGGCGATGATCGTCTCGTTCTGCACGGCGACGCGAATCAGGTGCGAGATGATGATCGGCTCGTCCCCCATCACCCGCGCCACGCACAAGCACGCCAGGCACGATTCGACCGCTTCGTTGTGCTGCCCGTCATGCGCGAGGAGCCACGCGTCGTGCTTGAGCCAATCGGCGAGTTCGCGGACCTTTTGATGATCGGGCAACAACGTCGCGACCCAGATGGGCGAAATCTTGATCGGCATTCGGCCATAGGGATATTTTCGTATTTGCCGCGCTTCGTCGAGCGGCCCGGGGATTTTGCCAAGCTCGCCGCGAATGAGCTGTGCTTGGGTTTCGTTGAGCGGCGCCTGCGGCGAGAAGTTGTCGAAAACGTGATTGTAGTTCGGCACGCTTCCGACCGTAAAATCCTTCGCCTTGCCCGCCGCCGCGATGATCTTGAACGCCGAGTTTTCGTTATCGGGCACGACGCGGCGCGCTTTCAATAGCGCCGAGTTGCGCCATTCCGGATCGGTGCGATCCGCTTCCTCCTCGGCCGCGTCCCAGGTGACACGCGCCTGGTAGTTCGAGTAAAAATACAGCGCCGTCGGCCCCGCGAGGAAGAGCAGCACGATGAGGATGAACCCGCGCAGCCACCAACGGCGGCGCGGTTTGGCGGTCGCGGGAACAACCGGCGTCGGCATGGTCGTCGTCATTTGCGTTTGGCCCCTTTCTCCGGCATCGCGACGGGCGGCTGTCCCCGAGAACGTTCGTGCCACAGGCGAAAGGCGATGTCGTCGCTTCCAGGCAGCGCGCCGTGGCGGCGGCGCGGCAGTTTGGCGGGTGCGGACGGGGCGCTGGTTGGCGTGGCGGGATTCATGTGCGGCGATCTCGATCAGAAAATGACCATTCGATCATCGCCGATTGTCGCGCGGAATGCAAGTAGATGCTTACTCCGCGTTCTCTGCGCCTCTGCGTTTCAAAACGAAACCATTTATGAAACGCAGAGGCGCAGAGAACGCCGAGAACGGCTCCGTGTTGATTTCATTCGTCTCGTACATCTCATTCGTCTCATGCATCTCATTCATCTCATTCGTCTCATGCATCTCATTCGTCTCATGCATCTCATTCGTCCCAAAATCAGAGGGTGTCGTGGAATGAATGAGACGAATCATCATTCCATCTTCACCATTGGCGGCCGCGATTGCAAGGTCCGCCGCGCCGCCCAGATTGCGTCCGTTCGCGCCGCCATTGCAATCGTTGCCGTGTCGGCAATTCGAAGCGAAAAGTTTACAAATTCCGCGCAAATCGATCCTGCCGCTGCATCGTCCCCGGCGCGCTCCGCAAGTCGTGTCGATGCCGCAACTTCGGATCGCGATTCCAAGAAATAAACACCTCTCGCGCCAGCTTGGCTCACGTTTTGCTTTTACACTTCACGCAGACATTTCTCTGCACCAAACCAGGAGTCAGGGGTCAGAAGTCAGGAGTCAGAACTCAAAACTGATTTTTGACTCCTGACTTCTGACCCCTGACTCCTGACTCCGGCCTGGAGGTTTGCGGAACATGCGAAAGCGAATCGCGCTTCTGTTGGTGCTCGCCGCCGCCCTGGCCATGGGCGCGGATTTCCGCACCACCAACTTCACCGTCATCTCCGCCGATCCCCAGGTCTGCAAGCTCGTCGGCCAATGGGCGGAACACTATCGCAAAGAAAAAGCCATCCAGTGGCTCGGCCGCGAGATGCCCAACTGGCCGGAGCCGTGCCCGTTGCGCGTCACCGTCAACATGGAAGGGCCGTCCGGCGAAACCGAGTTCACCTTCGGCTACGGCGGTGTGTCCAGCCAACGCATGCAAATACGCGGTCCGCTCGACCGCTTGATCTATAGCGTCTTGCCTCACGAGGTCACGCACACGATCTTCGCGTATCACTTCAAGTCTCCGGTGCCGCGCTGGGCGGACGAGGGAGGCTCGGTGCTGAGCGAAGACGACGCCGAGCGCGACCGCCACGACAAGCTCGCCCGCAGCATCCTCAACAAGGGGCAGCAGTTTCAAATGCGCACGCTGCTCTCCTTGAAACAATATCCGCCCAACGTCATGTGCCTGTACGCCCAGGGCTACTCCGTTTCCGATTTCCTCGTCAAGCGTTCGAACAAGCAGCACTTCCTCAACTTCGTCGGCCACGGCATGCAGCACGGCTGGGACAACGCGTCGAAGTCGTACTTCGGCCACAACAACGTCGAGGAGCTGGAACAAGCGTGGCTGCAACATTTGCGTGACTCGAAGAAGACGTCGCCGCCGCAAGCGATCGCCGCCAATCCGAATGCGAATCCGACCCCGGCGAGCGGCGCGTCGAACTTCATGGGCAACGCGAGCGGCATGAAAGTGCGAACGACGGCGCCGCCGGTGCAGCCGCTGGACCCGCAGCCGGTGGTGCGCGGCGCGATGCCGGACGAGCGCACGCGCTGGCAGCCGGGCGTGCGGCTGGAGTCGCCGGTGCCGATGTCGGTGGAGATTCCGCGGTTGCCCGCGGTGCAGTTGGGCTTGCCACGGCCGTGATTGGTAGGATACGTGAATGAGGCCTACACTTGAACAAATCCGCCAGAAGGGCCTTGCCGCGTTGGAGCGCGAGCTTGGCAAGGCCGGCATGATTCGATTCTTACAGCTTTTCGAAAATGGCCACGGCGACTATGCCCGCGAACGTCATTCCTGGGTGGATCAAACAACCAACGATAACATTCGAGCCGCCGCCAAAGGCAAACGAACGAAAAAGAAATAGGTTTAAGTTATAACAGCATCTTCGCTGGATTGAGCAACTCGTTGATCACCGCGTTGCCAAACGCCGCCCCGATCGCGCCGTCCAACACGCGATGATCAAAGCAAAACGACAGGTACAACATATCCGCCGCCTGCACCTGGCCGCGCTCGTCGAAGATCGGCCGCTTGACGATCTTGCCGACGCCGAGGATGCCGACCTCCGGATGATTGATGATCGGCGTCGAGAACAGCCCGCCGAGGTTGCCGATCGACGTGATCGTGAACGTGCCGCCTTTCAAATCTTCGAGCTTCGACTTTCCCGTGCGCGCGTCGTTCGAAAGGCGTTCGATGTCCTTCGCGATGTCGAACAGGCTCTTCTGGTCCGCGTCGTGAATCACCGGCACGATCAAGCCGGCGGGGGCGGCGACCGCGATGCCGATGTGATAATGATCGTGCAGCACGATTTCGCCCGCTTCATCGTCCAGGCTCGCGTTGACAATCGGCACTTCCTTGAGCGCCCCTTGGCTGCGAACGGTTCCTTGAGCGAGGTGCGCAGCTTCACGAGGTCGGTCACGTCGCATTCATCGACGAAGCCGTAATGGGGAACCGTTTGCATCGACTTGACCATGTGCTCGGCGATCTTGCGTCGAATGCCGGCGAGCTTGACGCGCGTGCCGGGTTGCCCGTAGTCGGCGGGCGGCGCGGCGGGCTTGGCGGCGCCGGGCGCGACGTGGCGCGAGAGGTCGTCGATGAGGATTCGGCCGTCGGCGCCGCTGCCGCGAATCTTGGCGAGATCGACGCCGAGCTTGCGGGCCATGAGCCGAATCGATGGCGCGGCTTTAATCGCGACGGCGCCGTTGTCGCGCGCCGGGGCCGGCGTGACGGTCGGCTTCGGTTTGCTCTCCGGTTCCGGTTTCGCCTTCGCTTTGCTCTCGGGTTCCGGCTTCGATTTGCTCTCGGGTTCCGGCTTCGCTTTGCTTTCTGGTTCGGGCTTCGCCTTCTCTTGCTCCGTTTTCGCCGACTGCTTGCCGCCGGCCTTCTCTTGATACTCCAGAATCGGCTGACCGATCTCGATCTTGTCGCCGGGATTGACGAGCAACTTATCAACGACGCCGGCGAACGGCGCGGGCACTTCCATGGTCGCCTTGTCGGTCAGCACTTCCAACAGCGTTTGACCCGGCTTGACTGCGTCACCCGGCTGCACGAGCCAGCGCACGGCTTCGCCTTCGTAGACGCCTTCGCCGAGTTCGGGGAGTTTGAATTGCATGCCAATTTGTCCTAAGTTTTCGAAGTCAATGCTTGGTTAAGCTTTTCAAGCGCGAGCAGGCATTTAGCCAGACTTTTACTGTTTTTCGATGCTTTTCTTGGGTCCCAATATTCATTCGAGAATTCGATGATTCGCGACACATAAGCAGGTCCTACTCGGGCCACGGCGTTGGTGGGCGGGACAATATCCTCGCGGATTTGCTTGCTCTTCGATTTTCGGGCCAAATTGATCAACACCGTTTTCGGATCGTCCAAGTCGTCAGGATTCGCGCCGATCTTGGACATAGGCACGCCAAGAAACTGACTGATATTCTTGCGATCGGCTAACAACCAAGATTCCGCGGTCCGCACCGGGATCCGGAAACACATATTGACAGCTCGGTCAGGCAGCAGTTCTTTCACGAGGTCGGGCGCACAAGGCGCGTCTTGGTCTAAATCGCGAAGCACGAACCAGGGCGTAAACTTCGCTGCGTGATTGAAGGCCCGCAGTTTTTCGTCCAGTCGATCCTTGCCCCCTTGTACATAGACATAACTCACGGTGAATTCCGCCAATTCAAGCAGCTTGCGCGCCAAAGCTTCATCAGAATTACCTTCTACCGTGACGCTTATCGACGGCGACGTCATAGGGAGTCCCCGAACAACGTAAGCTGTTGCACGACCGGCGGCGCAGTGCGTGGCAATACGACATCGGCAATGGACAATCCTCCTTCCAATAAATGGCGAATCTCCAAATCATGCGACGCAACGGTCACCACAGTGTCTTCCGTTGTCGGCCTGAGCAAGAAAACCTCATTTGCATCAATGCCCTCGTCTGCGAGCAGTTCCGCAGAGTGAGTCGATAGCATCACCTGGCGGCCTGTACGTCGGCCTAACCGAGCCAGTATCCCTGGAATATTACGCACCACTGCATAGTGCAGCGATAGCTCCGGCTCCTCAAGCAACAGCGGCGCCGTTCCGTCGAGGAATACCCACAACAGACCTAGAAGACGAAGTGTGCCATCGGAAAATTGATCTTCCGACTGCCACCCTGCATCCGGTCGCCAATGAGAGTAAAGTCCCTTTAGGTGTGGAGTTCCGCGTTCGTCACGTTCCAATTCCAATTCATCGAAATTGGGGACGGCGACTTTCAACGCCCCAACGATGCGGCGCAGACGTGATTGGAGTGTTTTCTTCGGCATGCGCACGAGTTGTTCGAGAAAGTCGCCGCCGAATGGATCTCCTTGCATGCCACTGGATCGATCAGGATCCCGAATCAACTGCGGAACGATGTGAAGGTATCGAATCTTCTTAAAAAAATCGGCGATTGGCCGAAACTCTTTGTTCGCGTTGATTTGTTCTAAATGAGTTTGCGTAAGTAGTTCGCTGTCCGAAACATCTTGATCATTGGGACGATCCAACATCACGTCGCCGTTTCGTAATACGGTCTCTTTGCTCACGATAGGTCTGCGAAGGTTATCTTGCGTAAATTCGAGACGGTAATTCCAAGTGTGCGCTTCCATTTCGATCGTGACATCGATGACAATATTAGGGTAGCGCCGGGCATGGAGTGAACGCAACTTCGAAACTCCACGCCGTGATTTTACCGCTCTTTGAAAGCCGCCTTGGTCGTCGGCAATATCACGCAAGAACCGGAATACGTCGAGCAAGTTCGATTTGCCAGATGCATTTGGCCCGACCAAAAATACGCGTCGTTGCAGCGGAACGTCAACTTTGAGGAAATTGCGCCAATTTTCCAATTTCAAATGAGTAAATCGCATTGACGTTACACCTCTTCGCTCGTCAGTTCCGCAAGTTCCTTCTTGATGTTCACAAATTGTGGCACCGTGTTCTGCTCGTACACCTGATTCAAGCCAATGCCCGGCACGTGCTTGCCTAGGAGCACGCGTGGGCGGACGAGCAGATCATAGAAATGCTCGTCCACGATGCGACGCAACAGATGTTCGCCGAAGTTCGTCACCTCGGTGTCCTCGTTGACGATGAGCACGCGGCCCGTCTTCAAGACGCTCGCCTTGATCGCTTTCCAGTCATAGGGAAAAATACTGCGCAGGTCGATCACGTCGCAAGTCAGCCCCGTTTCCTCGCGCAGCTCGTCGGCGGCTCGGGCGCACAACGGCAACGTTCTCCCATAGCTGATAACGGTCGCGCCGTCCCCCTCGCGCACCAGCGATGCGACGCCGAACGGGATCAGCACTTCCTTGATGTCCGGCCAGTGCGGCTTCCAGCGGCTGCGGTCGCCGACGGGGGCGTCGATCATGCTCTTGAGCTTTTCGTGATCGTCCGGTTCGCCGGGAATGAGCTTGTCGCCCTTGACACGCAACAACGCCTTGGGCAACAGCACCATCACCGGATTGGGATCGACGATCGCGGACAGCATGAGTCCATACGCGTCGTACGGCGTCGCGGGCATGACGATCTTCCAGCCGGCCAAACGACTGGCCCAGCTTTCGAAGCTGTGCGAATGATACAGGCTGCCGCGGATGCCGGAGCCGGACGGCGTCATCAGCACCATCGGCAACTCCCATTGCCCGGCGCCGGCCCAGCGTTGATTGCCGGCGACTTTCAAGAGATCGATGGTGTTGAAGCCGTAATCGCAAAACTGGATTTCGCACACGGGCCGGCCGCCGGCGTAGGCGATGCCCATGGCCGTGCCGACGATGCCGCGTTCATCGAGCGGCGAGTTCCACGCGGTCTTGAGTCCCTGCGTCGCCGTGAAGACGCCGCCGAGCGGCGGACCGACGTCTTCGCCGAAGATATCGGTGACGCCGAGATTTTCCTCGCCGTAATGAAGAGCGAGACGGACGGCTTGGACCATGGTGGCCATTCTTCGTGCCTCTTGATCGTTTCGTAGGGTGGGCCGAGTCTTCGAGGCCCACCGAGAGCGACATCGCACATCCGGTGGGCCTCGAAGACTCGGCCCACCCTACGGACTAATTAGGAACCTAACAAGTCGCGGATCGCTTGTGCCCAAGTTTCACGAGGAGGTTCCGCACTCCAGCATTTATGGTAGATACGGCCGTCCTTAAAAAGCACGGTTGCATTTCCATCCGCCGCAAACCATCGCACGCCTATGCGGTCAGGCATGCCCAGAAGGTTCATGTCAGGCGCTCGGCCGAGAGTCCGGTAAACGTCGGCTTCGGTCATGTCATCCGTAAGTCGATCGAAACTGGTTTTTGTTGCACTTATCGACGGCGGCGTCGTTAGAAGAACAACAACGGGAACGGCGAACGCGCCGACGACAAGTGCCGCGACGATCATCAGGCCTCGTTTTTTCATGACGCGGACTCCGCTGGCCGGTACGTCACAATAATCGGCGGCGTCCGCAGTTGGCGAATGCCGGCGATCAGCACGAAGACGCAAATCACCATCGCCGGCACAACCAGGCCCCACGGACCCGTCGCGTACCAATAGCGGCTCGGCAATGAGCCATCGTCGTTGGGCGGCATGGAAAGTCCCAACC
Organism: Gemmataceae bacterium; assembly: GCA_036745215.1. Taxonomy (GTDB): domain Bacteria; phylum Planctomycetota; class Planctomycetia; order Gemmatales; family Gemmataceae; genus SIAQ01. Next base: position 14,854 of record DAIOGM010000019.1, on the reverse strand, counting down.
CGCTGAAGAAGATCGCCATCAATCCGATGACGAACATGATGTACAGGTAATTCGCCAGGATCAACCACGGCGATTCGTGCGCCTCGCCGATCTGCCATGGTCCGACGCGGTCGTTGAGCGTGTTGACGAATTCGTCACGCGATTTTTGCGAATCCAGCGTGAGCGTCAACTTGCGCGACTTTTGGCCATAGCGAAAATGCACCGTCACGTCCTTGTTCATGAATTGATGCACCACGACCGGCACGTGCTTGAACTGGAAACGCTCGATGTCCTTCAGCGGTATCTTCCACGCCCTCGGCGGCAGTACCAAATCGGGGTTGGTGCCGGCTTCCAGCTCCAGATCAATGCGCGGTAACTGAGACTTCCACACGCTGGCGACGTACAGCGTGTCCGTCGACAGGACGACGAGGTTGTAGCGCGCGTTGCGATTGACCAGCATCAATGGACGGAATTCATCGCGCTCGGTCGTCATGGCGGTTTCTGATTCGCGTTCACGGCAATCCCGTGTAATCGTCGGGATAAATCGGATCGACCGGACTCGGCGCATAGGTGAATTTCTCGACATCCTCCGGCCGCGGCTTCGGCTCCTGCATGACTTGAATCGCGGCGGCGTCCACTTCTTTGTGCGCGTCTTCGTGAACCTGATCGATCGCCGCTTGATCCGCGACGCCGGCCGCAAGCAGCTTTTCCTCGAAAACCGCGAGGCAATCCGGATCGCTCGAGCGCGGCGCGCCGGACGACGACGAATGGCCATAGAGCCGCGTCACCATCGGTTCGAGCATGAACGGGCGGCGCGTCGAGCGAGCGTAGCGCAGGGCGCGTTCGATGGCGAACCAGCTCGCCACCGGATCGTTGCCGTCCACGACTTCGCCGGGAATGCCAAACGCTTTGCCGCGATCGATGACGTGCTCGGCCGCGTGCTGCGAGCAATGGGACGTGGAGATGCCCCAGCCATTGTTCATGACGATCATGAGCACGGGCAATTCGTTGCCGGGGCGTGAACTCCAGATCAAGCAGGATGCGAAGTCGCCTTCCGCCGAGCCGGCGTCGCCGCCGACGACGATGGTGACGCCGTCGCCGACGCGCTTTTGCATGATGGCCGTGCCGGGCGCGATGGCGTACTGCAATTCGATCACCGGCGTTACCGGCACGACGTTCCAGTCCTTGCGAGAAAAATGGCTCGGGAAATTGCGCCCCATCGAGAACGGGTCCGTCGCGGTCATGGCCATTTGTCGAACGACGTCGATGGGTTCCATGCCCATGGCGATCATGGTGGCGCTGGAGCGGTATTTGAATAGAAGGAAATCGAACGTGGGGCCTTCGCCTTTTTTGATTTGCAGGCCGAGACAGGCGTTGAATGCTTCTTCACCGGGTCCGCCGATCCAGAAGTAGCCCTCGCCGGACTTGCTCATCTTGATCATGCGCTCTTCCATGACGCGCGCCCGCACCATGACGCGGTGAATCGTCAGGCAACGCTCGGCGGGAAGGAATTCGTCGCCTGTTTCAACACGGATGGAGGCGGCGCGATCCTTCACCGGCATGGAATTCTTCTTCGACACGCTCAACTCTCCCGCAAGGCGCTAGAGTTTTTGCTCGGTCCGCCGGACATGTCAAGTATAGCAAATGATCGTGAAAGATTGAAGGGAACCACCGCTTGCGGTTTCGCGCTCTTCGGCGCGACGAGAGCGCGAAACCGCAAGCGGCGGCGTTTCAGTCCAAGTCCGGCCCCGGCTCGCGATACATCGCCTGCATCGGCGAAATGCGCACCTGGGCGTTCTTGCGTTCGAAGCCATCACGCAAGTGCATGCGAAACAGCGTCCAGCGATCGTTCTCCGACGTCTCACGCCGACTGTGTTTACTTTTGAGCATCGGCTCGACCTGACCATACTTCTGAAGCTGCGGCACACGATTGTAACGCGTCACCACGTAAACGTCCGGCGTTTGCACGCGATCGTCGCGCACGAAGCTCAGGTTGTGCAAGAAGATGGTGCTGTCGCCAATGTAGAATTGCATGCGCAACCCTTCGAGGGCTTCATCGGCCGAGTTGATCATGAGCGGCTGACTGAGCGGCACGGTGCGGCGCGCTTCAAGTAGGAACGCCGTGTCCTCGCGCGAACGATTCAGATACGCCCCCTTGTAGATGAAACCGCCGGCCAGGAGCAGGGCGAGGCACGCGAAACCGCCGACGATCGCGAAATCGGGCCGCCATTTTGGACGCGACGCCGCGACGCGTTGCCAGGCCCAGACGACGGCTTGCGCCGACAGGATCGCCCAGGGCGCCAGATAGTGCAGCATGTAATGATGATGCTTGCCCTGCGAGAGACTGAAGACCAGGATCGGCAGCCACGCCCAGCACCAGATGAATCGATGCGCGGGTGAGCCGTTGCGCCAAAGTTTGTTGACGCTCAACGCCAGGCCGGCAAACGCCGGGAACGTCCACGGCTGCGGCACCCACATCAAGCACGCAAAGTAGTACCATGCCGGTTCCGCGAGGTAGTTCTGGTGAAGTCGGCCAAATAAATCGAAGCGCCACACATCGACTGCGTCCTCGTAGCCGGAGTTGACGACGAGCAACGGCCACGGCAGCGCAACGGCGAAGAATGAAAGCCAGCCCCACAGCCAAAGGTAGCGCGTGATGCTCGTCCATGCGAAGTTCCACAACAAAAAGACCCCGACGGGGGCAAGCACGATGACGGTGCCGAACACGAGCCCCTTGGCGAGATTGGTCATGCCGAGAAAGACGAAAAAGCCCAGCACGCACCATGGCCGCGTGCCGAAAAAGTTGCGGCTGTCCGATTCGGCAGCGGCCGGGCGAAGCAATTCGCCATTGGCAAAACAGGCGAGAGCGGCGGCGACGATCGGCGCCAGAAAGACGTCCGCCTCGGCAAGCGTCGAGTAGCGAAGGAATTCGTACATCGTCGCGAGCATCAACCCGCTCAGAATGCCGACGGCGCGGCCGAACAGCCGGCCCGCCAGCCACGTCGCGATCAACACGGTGATCAAGCCGGCCAGCGCGGGACCGATGCGCACATGCCATTCCTGATCGCAATGGCCGATCACCGCGCAAATCGCGCAAGAGATCCATTGCGGCAACGGCGGCCGTTCGAGCCACGGCGCGTCGCCGTAGCGCGGCACCAGCCAATCGTGATTGACGAGCATGGCCTGCGTCGTTCGCGACAGGACGCCTTCGTGCAACGTCAACGGTCCGCCGGCCGCAAGAACGACGCCGAACAGCGCCATTGTGAAAAGCGCGACGTAAAGGAAATCGCTTCGCCGCACGGGTTCAAGATTCAACATGACACGAACTTCCCTGTGTCGTGGCTACAAGCTGCCAGCTTGTATGCCCTACGCAAGCCGACAAGCTGGCAGCTTGTTGCTACGATGCCCATGCGCTTTTTGGATGGGTCGCAAGATCCAGCGCCGGTTTCGTTTGTGTTTCGGCCAGGAGATACGCGAAATAAAACACGCTGCCCCAAGAATGAATGCCGAGTTCGTGGACGCGCAGCGTGGCGCGGAAACCGCCAAACAGGACGGCGAACACAAAGCATGCGCAACTTGCCCACAACAATAGGCGCCGCACGTTGAATGCGTCGAGTGATTCCACGATGGACCAGGCAAGCGACGGCGCCAATAGCGCGAAGCTGCTCGATTCCGTCGCCGGTCCGAACAACATCATCCATGTGGTGGTCAGCGTCAAGCTGGTCGTCAGCACTTGATTGCTTGGCCGTTCGGTGACCTGTTGCCGCCAGCAAACGAACGCCACGCACGCGCCGCCGAGCAACTGAAGCAACGCATATGCCGGCCGGCTGATGGGAATGCCGTACAGGTGTATCAACAGCCAGAGGTCGCGATACATGTGCTCGAGCGGAATGGCGGATCGATCCTCGGCGAAAAGCAACGCGGTCCATTTGCCGTATTGATCGCCGACATAAGCGGGATTCTGGAACAAGAATGGCAAAAGGACGGCTACCATCAATGCCAGCGGCAAACGCCAGCTCAGTTGCCGCGGATAAAGGACGATCAGCACCATCCCCAGCGCGATCGGATAAATCTTGATGACGAACGCGAACGCGAGAACAACGCAAGCGAGGTTCCAGCGTTGTTCGTTGACGGCCGCGACCGCGGCGAGCAGGGCGGCGATGACGATCAAGTTGGCCTGACCGTTGTTGATGCTTTGCAAGCACAGCGGCAGGAGCAAGAGCGCGAGCCAGGCGCAATGCTTCGAGTCAAGCGGCGGCAATACGGACCGCGCGAACCAGGCGAACGCGCCGAGCAGCGCCGCGACGTTGACGATGCGCCAGAGCGCGCCGCCGACGCCATCGGGCAGGATCGCGAGCGGCGCCATCAACGCCGCGAACGTCGGGCTGTAGCGGAAGCCATCGCCGGCGTCTTTGGGGCGATGCGGTTCATACAAATCCGTGCCGTGCCACCACAGTCGGCCCGATTCGCTGAACAGGGGATAAACGGTCTTCGCTTCCGGCGACAGTATTACGCGCACCGTCACGAATAGCACGATCGCGCTCCAGGCGAGCAGAGCGATTTTCATCCAGCGCGAGTCGGTGTGGAACCAGGAGCGCAAGGCGGCATCCTCCGTGATGCAATGCAGTTGCTGGCAAGTATAATCGGGGCTGGGCGATTGATGCAAGTCGAGGTGACCGCCGCTTGCGGTTTCGCGCGCACGGCGCTGCGCGAACGCGAAACCGCAAGCGAGCGGCACGGAATCGGGCGGTTAATTCCCTATCAACCAATAGGATGCCTTTCATGACCCTCGTCTTCGACTTGCCGGAATGTGCGCCGACCGTGGTGCAACGCCTCGACCCACGCTGGAAGCTGGCGAGCGTCCTGGTCGTCACCCTGGCGTGCGCTCTTCTGCAAACGCTCGGGCCCGCGCTGGCGGCGCTGGCGGGGGCGCTCGCGGTCGTGCTGCTCGCGCGGCTGCCGGCCTTCTGGTACCTGCGGCGGCTGGGCCTTGCGATGGCAATGTTTGCGTTGTTTCTGATCTGGCTTCCATTAACGATTGACGACGGCCGACTCGCGTTCTCCTGGACGGGATTCGAACGTCTCGCCGTCTTGAGCGCCAAGCTGGCCGCGATGCTGTCGTTCATGCTGGTGCTCTTGGCGACGACGCCGATGCACCACCTCTTCAAGGCCGCCGGCGCGTTGCACATTCCCCGGCTGCTGGTATTGTTGATGCTGCTGACGTATCGCTACGTGTTTTTGCTGATGGAGGAGTTCGCTCGACTGCGAACGGCACTGCGCGTGCGCGGCTTTCGCAATCGGGCAAATCTCCACAGCTATCGCACGATCGGCCAGGTCGCGGGAACCCTTTTAGTACGCAGCCACGAACGTTCTGAGCGCGTCGCCCACGCGATGCAGGCGCGCGGCTTCGATGGGCAATTTCGTTCGCTGGACGACTTTTCGGCGCGGCCGGCCGATGTGCTCGGATTTAGCATGATCCTGGGTTACGCGCTCGCGCTCATCGCGTGGGATTGGTGCGCGCGATCTCCTTTCTCCCCTCTCCCCCGCTAATCCGGGGGCGAGGGGAGCAAGACATTCGAATCCAATCGTGTAGTCGTGGAGCGGAATCCAGAGTGGACGCCATCGATGTCAACGGGCTGGACTTCCGCTATCCGGACGGCACCCGCGCTCTTTGCGAATTGAATGTGCGCGTGGCGGCCGGCGAGACGATCGGCCTGGTCGGTCCGAACGGGGCCGGCAAGACCACGCTGTTTCTGTGCCTCGCCGGAGTGCTGTCGGCCCAGGCGGGGTCGATTCGCATCGCCGGGCTCGATCCGCGCAACCCGGCCGAGCGCAAGTTGCTGCCGGCCCAGGTTGGCATCGCATTTCAAAACAGCGACGATCAACTTTTCAGCACGACGGTCGGCGATGACGTCGCGTTCGGCCCGTTAAATCTCGGCGTCCCCGCGGCGGAAGTGCGGCAACGCGTCGCGGAGGCGCTGACGCGCGTCGGGCTAGCGGGCTTCGAGGCGCGCGTGCCGTTTCATCTCTCCGGCGGCGAAAAACGCCGAGCGGCTATCGCCGGCATTCTGGCGATGCATCCGCAAATATTGCTGCTCGATGAGCCATCGATGTTTCTCGACCCGCGCGGCCGACGGGAACTCATCGGCCTGTTGAACGAGCTTGCGATCACCAAAGTCATTGCCACGCACGACCTGGAAATGATCCTCGACACCTGCCGCCGCGTGCTCGTGCTCGATCGCGGCCGGCTGGTCGCCGACGGGCCGGCGGAGCAAATCCTGCGTGACGCGGCCTTGATGGAGGCGCATGGTCTGGAGGTGCCGTATCGGTTGCGCGGCTAACACTACGGCGCTGGATAATGCCAAATGGAAAGCCACAAGCTAATGCGTTGCAAGCTCTTGCTCCCCTCTCCCCCGGTACTCCGGGGGAGAGGGGCTGGGGGTGAGGGGGTTGAGCAGACTGTTGCGCGGCGCCCCAAACCCCTCACCCCCGGCCCCTCTCCCCTGAGTACAGGGGAGAGGGGAGGTAGCGCTGTAGTACTAAGAACCCTGGCAAAATCCGAAAAAACACGTGCAGGCGGGAATTCTCATTAGGTAGAATAATACAATCTCCATTCGCCACAGCGCGCCATGTCCGTCTGGATGCAACCGAGATTCCATGCCTTCGCCGGTGATCACCTTCCTGGATTTCAACTTACCCAACGCGACGACGTGGTTGATCTTTTCGTTTCTGTTGGCGATGGCGTTGTTCTTCAAATTCTCGCGGCTGTTAAGCGTGCGCAATCTCGACGTGGTCATGATTTTCCTGCTTGCGCCGGGCCTGCTTCTCGTGCAGGCGACGCGGCCGCAGCCGATGCCGATCGAGCAGCAGCCGGGCGTGCAGGTCGCGGCAATGATCGCGCAGAGCGCCGGCGCCGAGTCGGCGGCGGCGCTGGCGAGCACGGCCGGGTGTTTTGGTTGTCAGTATGGGCAGGCGCTGGAAAGCTCGCGCTGGTTGTGGTGGGGCTATCTTTGGCTCCTGGTCGGCAGCGTTTATTTCTTTTGTCGATGTTTGTTGGATCTGGCGCTGGTGCAACGTCCCGCGCTGGCGCCGAATCTTCAGATCGGCGGCCTGGCGTGGCTGGCGGGCGCGCTCATGATTTGCTTGCTGGCGGTGGCGTATCGGCAGGTGGAACGGCACATCAATCCATTGCCGGCCGCGAATGGCGCGGCGCCGACGACGTTCTTGCTGCTGCATCCGCAGGATCAACTGGTCTTTGCCGTGGCGTTTCTGTGGAATGATTGGCCCGCCTGGGCGGTCGCGGCGCTGGCGTTCGCGGGGCATTTCGCAGTCGTCGTCGGCCTGGTGCTCATCGCGTGGCGGCATTTCCAGGACGTGGCCGCAGGCATGGCGGCGGCGACGTTTTATCTGTTGCTTCCGTATACGGGATTATCCGTAGGCCAGGTGCATCACGTCTTGCCGATGGCGCTCTTCCTCGGCACGCTCTTGACGTATCGCCGGCCGATCCTGACCGGCATGTTCCTGGGCCTGGCGACGTCGGCGACGTATTTTCCGCTGCTCGCGTTGCCGATCTGGGTCAGCTTCTATCGCGGCCGCGGCGTGGGGCGATTTCTGGCCGCCTTCCTCGTCACCGTGGGGCTGGGGCTGTTCTATGTCGGCTGGCTCTTGTCGGAGAGCAATCAACTTGGCAACAGCCTGACGCTCGCGCTCCAGTCCCCCGCGTGGCAACCCTGGTGGCGGGAGCCGAAGACCGAAGGCTTTTGGCTGGGCGTGCACTGGGCGTACCGCATTCCGGTGTTTCTCCTGTATCTGTCTTTTGTGCTCGTCACGACCTTCTGGCCGACGCCGAAAAACCTCGCTCATGTCATCGCGTTGTCCGCGGCGGTGTTCATCGGCTTGCAATGGTGGTGCGCCGATCAAGGCGGCATCTACATCTTGTGGTATGTGCCGCTGTTGTTGTTGATGATCTTCCGTCCCAACTTGCAGGATCGCATGGCGCCGCCGATCAACCCGGAGACCGATTGGCTGTCACGCAGCCTCAGTTGGATTATTGGTCGACTGCGGCGATTCTTGCGCCTGGAGCAACCGGTCAAGGCGGGTTCGCCTTGAAGAGACAGAACTACCGATGAACCATGGCGCGGCTGAGCCGCAACGTATAGCGCAAATGACGAATGCCGAAGCACGAATGACGAAAGAAGCACGAATGACGAATCCCGAATTCAACGGAGACCGCATTCATTCGGCATTCGGTTTTCGTCATTCTTTCGTCATTCGTGCTTCGGCATTCGTCATTTCGCAGAACGTGGTTTTCATCTTTTTCGGCAAATCCCGCACATTGCGATCTTCTGTCCGTCTTTTCGCAAATTGCCCAAGCTTTCAGGCAACTTCAGCATGTGCACGCTTCTTGCGAAACGTGTATGATGAGAGGGCCAACGCCGCCCGCAGCGGAACCCGCGAGGCCAGGAAAAAACCATGACGGCCACCATGCTCGCCATCAAGGATTACTACGTCGCCACCACCGCCGTCGTCACGGGCAACGTCGTCTTGGGTCCGGGCGTCAATCTCTGGTTCAACACGATCATTCGCGGTGACCTCGCGATCATCACGCTGGAGCCGCGTGTCAATATTCAGGATGGCTGCATTATTCATACCGACACCGACGCGCCGTTGACGATCGCGGAAGGCGTCGTCATCGGGCACGGCGCCATCGTGCACGGCACGCGCATCGGCCGCGATAGCTTGATCGGCATGGGGGCAAAGCTGCTGTCCGGCTGCGAGATCGGCGACGAATGCCTGATCGCGGCCGGGACGCTGGTGACGGAAGGCCGGCGCATTCCGCCGCGCTCCGTGGTGATGGGCGTGCCGGGCAAGGTGGTGCGGCCCATCAAAGACGAAGAGCTGGAACGCACCCACATGATCTGCGCTCACTATCTGGAAATGGCGCAGCGCTACGTGCGCGGCGCCTATCCGCCGCCGTGGACGCGGTGAAACTGCTACGCCGTTCGCGGCCTGGATCATTCGCATGAACGTGACGGAGGCTACTCGAGTTTCCTCGCCGGCGAGCGCTGTTGAAATCAACATCAGCGCGCCCGTGGATCGCCGGGCGGATATCGAACTGAAGCAGTCGCGCATCGCCGCCTTCTTGAGTGAGATCGGTTGCGACGGCTTGCTGATCGTGCAGCCGGAGAATTTCGCCTGGCTCACCGGCGGCGGCACGGCGCGCGGCGTCCTCGATCCCGATTCCATGCCGGGCCTGTACTACACTCCCGAATCACGCTGGGTTCTCTCCAGCAACGTCGATTCGCAGCGGCTCTTCGACGAAGAAATCGACGGCCTGGGCTTCCAACTCAAAGAATGGTCCTGGCATCTCGAACGGGCTCCGCTTTTAGCCGACCTGCGTCAAGGACGCAACGTCGCCGCCGATATGCCGATGGAAGGCGCCAAGAACGTGGCGGCCGAGCTGCAAAAGATACGGCGCAGCCTGAGCGATTACGAGATCGCCTGCTATCGCACGCTGGGACAGACGTTGAGCCACGCCATCGAGGCGACGGGGCGCACCTTGACCATCGGCGAAACCGAACGCGAGGCGGCGGGGCAGCTCAGCCATCGCCTGTTGCACCGCGGCGTGCAGCCGTTATTGATTTCGGTGTCCGCCGACGGCCGCGGACGCAGCTATCGTCAATCCGCGTTCACCTCGACGCCGATCACGCGCAATTGCGTCTTGACGGTGGCGGCGCGCAAGTATGGCTTGTGCGCGCGGGCGAGCCGAGTGATTGCGTTCGGTCAGCCGGACGTCGCTTTGCGGCGCGATCACGATGCCGCATGCAAGATCAGCGCCACGTACGTCGCCGGCAGTTGGCCGGACGCGGTGCCGCGGCAGATTTTGCTGACGGGCCAGCGCATCTATCAACTGACGGGCGTCGAGCACGAGTTCTACCTGGCGCCGCAGGGGCATCTCACCGGGCATGCGCCGGTCGAGCAGAATTTGACACTCACGGACGAACAACTTTTGCAGGCGCGCTGGTCGCTGACGTGGTGCGTCGCGATCGGCGCGTCGGTCAGTTGCGACACGTTTCTCATTTCCGAGGAAGGGCCTCGCGCCATCACGCCGGCGGAGAATTGGCCGCTCAAGCGGATTCGCATCCAGGGCGCGGAATTCGTGCGGCCCGATGTGCTGGTGCGGTGATGGCAATCCGATTTGGTCATTCGCGAACGGAGTTTCGCCGGCGCGAGCCGACGACTGGACTTTTGCCGGTCGCGCGGGCCCTTGGGCTCGCCGCGGCGGGCCCTTTCTCCGCGAGGATGGCAGCGACACAGGTCGCTACTTGATTCAATTCATCAAACGACAATCGCGTGTCGCTGGTCGGCGCCGGATCCAATCGCGATTCCACGGCTGCCAGCATCCAGGTGTTGAGGCTCAAGTCTTCACGACCGGCGGCTTCCGACGCGAGCCGATGCAGCTCGGCAGGCAAGCGAACAACAAACTTGCCCGAAAACGGTTTTTCGGGAGCTTCTTTTCGCTCTTCGCAAAACGCCAGGTAATCATCCACGGAATCGCGAAACGCCTTCACCAGTTCCGTGACCGCTTTGCCTTCGAAAGTGACAACGTCTTGAATGCCGATGACTCGGCCATGGAACAGGCCGGCGCCCGTATCCACCGTGGTGATGATTCCCTGATAGCCCTTGTGTTCAAACATCGGGTTCGACTCCCGCATTTTCGAGAAAGGTCCGCACGCTTTCGACGCAGCCCTTGGACGCCTCCTTGCGCGGGTGGGGCCGATGAAAAACGGCCCTTACCCCGTTCAAAGCGACGCGCACACGCGAACCTTTGCCCTGGGTAACGACGGCTTTCAAATGACGAAACAGCGCCTCGATTTCTCGCCAGGCGATGTCCGACCGCGTTGGTTTTTCGAATAGGGCTTGCAGCGTTTTGTCGTGACCGGCCATTGGACGTCCTTGCGACCTTGGCATGCAGCTTATCAAATAGTACCATAATTGGCCACAATTGCAAGACGATAGTACTACGAGGACGCGTCGCGCGGAAAGCGATTCATCAAGATGCGATCGCCGATGACGCGGCCGAGCATCTCGTCCAACGCGAGGAGCGGCCCGGTGAACCAGGGCATCAGCGTTTGGCGTTTGCGCTTGACGATGAGCCGAATCACGCGATCGACGCACTTTTCGACAGGCCAGATGCGAAACGGCGGCGGCGGCGGCGTCAGCCAGGGATTGCCGTCGGGGCCGAGCACGTTGTCGCGCAATGGCGTATCGACGAACGCCGGCGACACCACGCCGACGTGCACGCCCTCCGCCATCAACACTCCAAACAGAACCGCCGAGCAGCCGACGACA
>DAIOGM010000019.1:0-3513 GCA_036745215.1 Gemmataceae bacterium | reverse complement strand
AGCGCGTCGTACAACCCTTGAATCGCGAACTTGCTGGCGCCGTATATACCGTACGACGGAATGCCGCGCTTGCCGGTCAGGCTGCTGATCGCCACGAGGGAGCCCCGCGTTTTCTTGACGTGCGGCAACGCGAAATGCGTGGCGTACAAGACGCCGAAGAAGTTGACGCGCATGACGCGTTCCATCGCTTCCAGCGACGAGCCTTCGAAGTAAGCGCGCATCGACAGCCCCGCGGACGCGATGAGGATGTCGAGCTTGCCGAAGTGGGCGACGGTGTTTTCGATCGCCTGGCGCATCTCGTCGGCGTTGGTCACGTCGGCGGGCGAAGCGAGCGCCAGAGCGCCGGCGGATTCGACGCCACGAGCAACTTCGTTGAGAGCGTCCCGATTGCGGCCCGAAAGCGCGACTTGAGCGCCGAGGCTCGCCAATCTCAATGCGGTCGCTCGGCCGATGCCGGATGAGGCGCCGGTGATGAAAACGGTTTTGTTGCGCAGCGAATCCATGCAGAACAATGTAGTCATCACGCTCCGCGTGATGGAGTTCGACTCGTTCGCAGACGGAATATTCAAAAATGGCGGAAGGCCACCGAACGCCATCACGCGGAGCGTGATGAGTACCAAGGAAAAAGGCCGGACGTGATGTCCGGCCTTGAATGCGATCGGCGCAATGTTCGCCGCTAGTTGAACAACTTGAACGCGAAGTAGCCCAGAGCACAAGCGACCGCGGCGGTGATCATGACGCCGACGGGGCCCATTGATCCGTCCCACCACGTGACGCCGCCTTCTTCCCCCCCGCCGCCGGGCACGGGAACGTTGCCGGATTGCTCGAGCGGCGACAGCTTTTCCTTGGCCGGGAATTGCGCAGCCGGCTTCGACGGCGCAAGCTGCGTGACGTTGCGCAACGAGTTGCGCGTCGGCAGGGCGCCGACCGCCTTCGGTTGCGGCGTCGGCGCCGACGGCGCCACCGGCTTCAGTGACGGGGCCGACGGCGCCGGCTTCACGTCCGTCAACGGGCCCATCGTCTGCGCTCGCGACTGCTTCGACTTCAGCGAAGGCCGCTGCAAAACATGGCTCGAGTGCCGCTTCACGAAGGGACGTAATTCTTCGACCAGCTCCCCCGCCGACTTGTAACGATCTTCCGGCTTCTTCTGCATCAGCTTGGCGACGATGGCCAGGAATTCCGGCGGCGTGTCCGGCGCGATCTCGGCCAGCGATTGAGGCTTCTTGAATTGATGCGCCATCATCTTTTCCGCGGCGCTGCCCTCCGGGAACGGATATTGCCCCGCGAACATGTAATAAAGCACGCAGCCGAGGCTATATTGATCGCCGGTCGGCGTCAGGTTGGTCGGGTCCATGATGCTTTCGGGACTCGAGCAATCCAGGCCGCTCGTCACGGAGTTGGCGGTGGACATCGTATCGACCAGCGATTCGCCTTCCGTTTCCGCGAGCAAGCAGCCGATGCCGAAGTCGAGAATGTAAACGGTGCGATCCGGTCCGACCATGACGTTCGACGGCTTCAAAAGACCGTGGAAGAGCCCCTGCTGATGGCAGACCTCGAGGCCCTCGGCGATCTGCATCGCGACCGGCCCGATCACGCTCGCCGGCAGCTTGCCCTCGCGCTCGACGAACTTGTCGAGCGTGTCGCCTTCGACGAACGGCCACGCCAGATAGTGCATGCCGCCGGCGGTGCCGACATCGACGAACGGCACGACACTCGGATGCTTGCACTGCTCGAAGGAGCGCACCTTGCGGCGCGCGATGCGGACGTTCCACATGCTGCGGCGCGGCAGCACCTTGACGGCGTACCATTCGTTGTCGGTCTTGTTGTGTGCTTTATAAACGGTGCCCATGCTGCCGGAGCCGAGGGCGTCCATCAAGGTGAACGGTCCGAGGACGAAGCCCTGGGTCTTGCCTTGCAGGAGACGTTCGGCTTGAAACGGCGTCAAGATGCCTTGAGCGATGAGGAAATCCGCGAGGGCAGGGGGCTCGGCCCGCGGGCTTTTCGTGAGGAATTCGCCAATGATTTGATCGAGCCGGCCGCGGTCGATCAGGTTGCTGCGCCGCAGATCCCAGACAAACCATTCGCAGGCGCCCAATTCAGTCGTGACCATTGCTGCGTCCTCTCCAGACTTTTTAGGGTAACTTTGGGGAACAAGCCGACCCACCGAGCAATGCTCGCAACCACCGAGAACGCTCATGCGGGGGAATCATGGACGAGCCAACAGCGCGCGCTGGTGGCAGCATCTCCCTGAAACATGGGATAAAAAAGCGGTACTGTCAAATAATGTGGCGGTTTAAGGACAAATGACGCCCAGGGGTGAGGTACTCCGAACCCCTGGGATGCATCGGGATGCAGGTTTCTCACCCGTGGGCTTGCTACAATGAACAAGTGTCAAATAAACTCAACTTGCCAATGATCGCCGACCCCGTCAGCTGGGAGGGCTTATCGCTCGCCGGCCCGATGCCGCGCGTCGCCGAGGACGTCTCGGAACCGGACGCGCCGCAGGGTGCGTACAGTCGCGCCGAGCCGGAGATGCCGCTCGCGGTGCCGCTTTTGAACGCAGAATGCGGGCCGCGTTCGGTCGAGCTATTGGCGCCCGCCGGCGGCCCCGATGCCGCGTTCGCGGCGTTTCATTTCGGCGCCGACGCGATTTACCTGGGTTTGAAGAAATTCTCCGCCCGCGCCGAAGCCGAGAACTTCACGCTTGAAGAATTGGATGAAGTCACCGCGTACGCTCACTCGCTCACGCCGCGGCGGCGCGTCTTCGTCACGATCAACACGTTGATCCGGCAGGACGAACTGTCCGAGCTGATCGAAACGCTGGCCGCGCTGGAAGACATCGGCGTCGATGCGGTCATCTTGCAAGACCTCGGCGTCTATCGCGCCATGCGCGAGTTTTTTCCCAAACTCGAACTTCACGGCAGCACGCAGATGGCGGTGCACAATCGCGCCGGCGCGGAGGTGCTCACGCAACTCGGCTTTCATCGCGTCGTGCTGGCGCGCGAGCTGACGTTCGAGGAAGTCAACGACATCACGCATTCCGCCGGCGTCGAAACCGAAGTCTTCATCCACGGCGCCCTCTGCTATTCCTACAGCGGGCTGTGCCTGTTCTCATCGCAAACGCTCGGCCGGAGCGGCAATCGCGGCAAGTGCGCCTATTCGTGCCGCGATTCCTACGATGTCGCCGACGCGCCGATGACGCTGCGCGACGGCAGCGCCGTGAAGCGCGATCCGAGTCAAGGCTTTCCGTTTTCGATGAAGGACCTCGCGCTTCCCGATCACCTGCCCGCATTGCGCGCGTCAGGCGTTTCGTGCTTCAAAATCGAAGGCCGCAAGAAAAGCCCGCTCTATGTGGCGACGACCACGGATTATTACCGCAAGTTGATCGACGGCACGCTGTAGCCCGACGACCGTCCGCTCGTAGAGGCCGACCTGCAAACGGTCTTCAGTCGGCCGTACACTCGGCTGTTCGTGCAATCGCACAAGGACAAGGAAGTCGCCGATCGCGACACC
>DAIOGM010000018.1:27143-34193 GCA_036745215.1 Gemmataceae bacterium | reverse complement strand
CCGACATGAGCGCGGCGATCACGTCATCGGGCGACGCGTTGTAGGCGCGCAGGCGATCGGGGTCGGCACGCAAGACGACGGTGCGGGCGCTGCCGCCAAACGGCGGCGGCGCGGACACGCCCGGCAAGCTCGAAAACATGGGCCGCACTTTGAAGAGCGCCTGATCTTGAATCTCGCCGATGGTCCGCGTCTCGCTTGACAGCACGAGATAGCCGACGGGAACGCTGCCCGTGTCGAAACGCATGACGAACGGCGGCACGGTTCCGGGCGGCATGAAGGCGCGTGAGCGGTTGACGTACTGAATCGTCTCCGCCATCGCCTGTGCCATGTCGGTGCCGGGATGAAAAAACAGCTTCATCATCGCCGTGCCCTGCACGTTCTTCGATTCGACGTGATGGATGCCGGAGATGTAGAGGAAGTGATACTCGTAGTAGTTCGTCAGCAAGCCTTCCATCTGCGCCGGATCCATGCCGCCATAGGGCTGACAGACGTAGACGATCGGGAGGTTGAGCTGCGGGAAAACATCCACCTTCATGCTGCGCGGACCAAGGACCGCGAGCAGACTGCCGGCGACGATGCCGGCCATCATGACCATGACGGTGATCGGATGCCGCAGAGCGAAGCGGATTGGGTTCATGTGGGAATTCACCGCGGGGACGCGCTGGTCAGGGGGGTGCATCCATTATTGCGTAAGCGTATCAAAATTGATAGTCAATCGACGGCGCCTTTCCAAAAGGCCGGACAGGAATGTCCGGCCTACAGCAAACGGTGAGTTTCGTAGGACGGACATTCCTGTCCGTCCTGAAGTCGTCATCGCTCGGTTTCCTTCAAGAACTTCTGCAAGTGCGCTTTCCAGACGGCGGCCTTGGTGTGCGTGCCGTGGCCGACCGTTTCTTCGCTGGCGGGGATGACGATCGCTTGTCCCTTGGGCGTTCGTTTGATTTCACTTTCAAGAATCTTCAACTCAGGTGGATTGATCAGGTCGTCCGCGAAATTGATCGCAAGAAGCGGAGCGCGAATTTTCACGAGCCCCGGCCCCGGGTCGTAGTCCCGTGAACTTTCCACGGCGTACAACGTGTCGTTGGCGTCCATGGTGCGGAGCCGGCGGGCGACTTCCTGTTCGAAGAACTTGTCGGCCGACTTCAGCGTCGGCCCGGCCTTCTGGCGCGTCAGCGGGTTGCCCGACATGAGCGACAACATTTGCGCCGCCGTTTGCAAGCCGCGCGGCTGCGTCTGATAATCGCCGTTTTTCCATTCCGGATCGGTGCGGATGGCGTCGATAACGACTTTTCGCCACATGCGATTGCGGCCCGAGATCTGCGTCGGCAGGCTGGCGAGCGGCACGAGCGCGTCCATGAATTCGGGATGACGCTGCCCCCAGAGCCAGGTGTGCATCCCGCCCATCGAGGTGCCCAGGACGAGCCGCAGACGATCGACCTTCAGCTCCGTGAGCAGCCGGTGCTGGGCGCGGATCATGTCCTCGTAGCCGTAGCGAGGGAAACGCGCGCGCAGGCCGTCGCTCGGCTTGGCGGATTTGCCGTGGCCGACGTTGTCGGGGATGATGAGGTAGTAGCGATTGGCGTCCAGCGGCTGTCCTTTGCCGAATAGCTCCTTGGCGAATAACGTGGCGCCCGCGCCTTCGACGAAGTTGCTGCCGGCCCCGCCGGTGCCGTGCAGGATGAGGACGGCATTGGTCACCTTGCCGCCCTCTCCGCCGTCCGGTTTGCCGATGGTGCGGTAATGCATTTTCATTTCGGGAAGCGACTCGCCGGACGCGAACTTGAAATCCTTGAGAATGACATCGCCTTCAACGGGCTTGGGGAAACCGCCCGCCGCCGCAATGTCGGCGACAAGGAGCAACACGATGAAGGCTGTCACGCGCATACGCTAACCTCCACAGCAAAACCTCACGCAAAGGCGCAAAGACGCAAAGACAAATTTGTTCGGAGCGTTAGTTCAGCTTGATTTCTTACTTTCTTTGCGCCTTTGCGCCTTTGCGTGAGTCCCTATCGAAACGCCCGCCGCAACGTTTCCAGGCTGCGCGGAACGCCGGTCTTGGGATTCTCATTGCCCTCGAATTCGAGCGAAATGTAACCTCGATAACGATGCTTGCGCAACATCGCGGCGACGCGGCCGTAGTCGATGTCGAGCGTGTACCAGGTGCCGCCGCCGTGGTACGTCTTGGCCTGCACGAGGACGGCGCGGGGGGCCAGCATTTCCATCTGATCGTACATGTCTTCCAGGAAATTGCCGGTGTCGAGCGTCACCTGCAGCCATTGCGACTTGACGGCGTCAACAATGCGCAGGACCCCCTTGGCGGTGCGGCCCAGGCCCCAGTGATTTTCCAGGCCCATCGTCACGCCACGGCGCTCGGCGACTTTCAGGCAAGCCGTGAGGCTGTCGATGACCCACGGGAAGGCTTCCTCGTCGGTGTGTCCTTTGAGCGGCGGTTCGATGCCCTTGTTTTTCATCAGCTCGTTGAAGTTTCTGCTTGTGCCCCAGGTGCCGGTGTTGACGCGGATCGTCGGGATTCCCATGGCATAAGCCAGCTCGATGCAGTTGATCGTGTGGTCGATATTCTTTTGCCGAACCTGCTTGTCCGGCGACAAAAACGTCTGGTGCGTGGAAAAGCCGCACAGGTCCAGCCCGAGCAGGAAGGCCCGGCGTTTGAGCCGCTGCAGATATTCGTTGTCTTCGCGTTCCATCTGGCGGTGCAAGATTTCGACGCCGTCGAAGCCCATCTCGGCGGCCAGGTCGATGCACGCCTCGATGCTGCGCAGCTCCTTGTTGCGAAACTGCCAGAACGAATAGGTCGAAACGGCAATGCGGTTGGCCCGCGCGGGCGGGTTCCGATCTTGCACCTCCGCGGCACGGGCGGTCGCCGGGATGGCGGCGGCCGCGGTGAGAGCGGCCGATGCGGTCAAAAAAGTTCGGCGGTCAGGACGCATGGGTTAGACCTCCTGATAGTGAGGCATCGTGCCAATGCCAAGTCGCAAGCGACGATTCGAGCTGCGCCTACTGTATCTAATATTGAGGCGGCGGTGATTCCCAGGGACGTCGATTGCCATTCTGCCCGGCGTAGAGGAACCGGTCTTCCAGATCGTTGAGGACCTGCAGCGAAAGGGCGGCGCCGAGAACATTCAAGCGAACTTGAGCGGGGTTTTTCTGCACCGTCGAGAACGTCAAGATTCGCATGTAAGTGAAATACAGGCAATAAAAAAAATCATTCAAAACATACGCGGCACGCGGCTCCGTGGCAAGACGGCGGAAAGCGAGGTGGCGCAGGTGCCGTACGATCAGGGTCTCGCCGGGAAATTGCGGTTCGCCCCCCACGCGGCCGTCGAGCCAGTCGCGCATGGCCAAATAGTTCGGCAGCACGGCATCGGCGTCTTGCGCTGAATGGTAATAGACCTCATTCCAGAATTGCGCCTCCAGAAACGCAAAGTCCGCGGCCGGGGCCTGCTCCGGCTCGGATTCGGCGATGTCGATGACGAACACTTGATGAGGCCAGCGGCTCGGATACGTGCACACCAGAAGATTGGTCAAATTCAAATCTCCATGCGTCCGCGCCAGCCAGAGCCGATGGGTCGGCTGGGACCACAGGCGCGCGAAAGCGAAGTAGGGGTTCGGCAGCGGACGAGGCGTCGGCGCAATGGGAAAGTCGAGCGTTTCGCCGCCGGCCCAGTTGAGATTGGGCCACGCCTGCTCGACGACGGCTCGGCTGCCGGCCAGGGATTCCGCCAATTTGGGATAAAGGTCGGACCAGCGCAGCGTGCGATCCTTGCGGTTTTCGTCGTGGGCGCCCGGTTCATGCTGATAAAAACCTTCCAGTGCTTGAAAGGCCAGATCGAGACACCGAAAGCACGCAGGCAGGTCGTCACGGGTCTTGGGACTTTTGCGATAATACTCGGCCAACGACATGACGCGCTGAGCTTGATCGGTGCCCGCGGCCTCAGCCACGATCACGCCGTCCCCTTGACGGTTGTTTTTCAGAGGCAAGATAATCCCAGGGAGTTTCCGGTCGCGCAGTCGTTCGATCTTGTCCCATTCATGCGCATCGCGGCCATGTTCGTCGAACTTGGCGACGAGATAGCGATTGCCCGCCCTGGCCGAGACGTACAAATGATAGACGCGCGATTTGCCCTGCTGGCCCGTGGCGGGCGAAAGGAGCGGCTTCGGCAGCGGCTGAGCTTTGGGAAGAAGTCCTTCGCGTCTCAAGAATAGTTCGAGGGTAAGGGCTTCGTGGGGAAGGTAGTCGTCCATCGTCGCGGGAAGCGGCTCTGCGGCAGTAAGAATGGCGCGTTCTTCCTCCTGGATGCCGGCGTCGATCAAGCGGATCTTCTCGTCGAGGCTGCGTTCGATGGCGGCCAGGTCGGTCAGGACGCCGTCGTTCAAGTAACGCGTGAATTGTTCCAGGTTGGCCTGGGCGATTTTGGCGCCGTCTTCGGTGGAAAGGCGCAGCCACTCGCGGCGAAAGAACAGGCGAACGCGTTGCGATTCCATGCCGCGGTATTTTTCGAGGAGTTCGTTGAGCTTGGCGATGAAGTCTTCGGCCTGAGTGAATTGCACCTCAAAAAAGGGGGGCAAGAGATGAGGTTCGCGAGGCGTGGATTCCGCATTTGACGGCATGGGCGTTGCCCCCGGATCGCAATCGCGCCGTGGAGTTCAGGAAAGGATCACCAGGCCGGCTCCGGTACGCTGGGGACCGGCCGACCTTCGACGAGCGCCTTGAATATCGCCAGCTTGTTCTCCAACAGCACTTCCCAGTCGGTTTTCTCCCAGTTGGCGATGAAGTCGTTGGCGCCCATTTTCATGGCGCGAACGCCGACGGGAAGGTCGCGTTGCCGGGTCAGAGCGATGATCATGCTACGCGGTTGCCGGCTGCGCAGCGCTGCAATAACGTCCAGGCCGTCTTCGTCGAATGACTCTTGTCCACGCAGCACAATGTCAACGATCGCCAGATCGATGACCGGCTCCTGGCGGATGATTGCAAGAGCCTCATCAAGATCTTTCGCCAGCAACTGGTCCGCACCTTCCAGCCCGACATGGTTTGCGATGCGGATGGCTTTCAGTCTTTCGACGTCCATATCGTCAACGATTAACAACTTCGTCATATGGCACCGTCGTAGTGTTTTCGATGAATTCCGTAAAGTCGCGGGGAACGCCGAAGCGGACGATGAAGTGGGCGCCCTGGCCGGCCTTGGTCTTGGGCGAATGATTCAACTCAAGATTGGCGCCGCACGCGTTCAACTGTGACTTGATCTGGCTAAGTCCTTTACCCTTGTTGCCGCCTGGGTCCAACTTGGTGGTGAAGCAATCAAGCAGGATCAGACCCTGGATCGCTTCGGCCACGCCGCTCCCATCGTCATCATAACAAAGCACGACGATCTTGGGAAGGCTCGGGTTACCGGTCTTCATGACCTGAACGGACAGTTCCATGGTCAATATCGTGCCCTTGCCGACTTTTTCTTGCAGGCGGATGGCCTCGTCGTTGGCGTTGGAAACGAAAGCTCGGATCAGGTCTCGGAACACCAGCGGGTCGCACGGAATGGGTTCGCTGATGGCCAGAGTGCCCTCATGGACCAGCACGCGCACATGGTCCGGGCAACGGGCCGGGTTTTCGTAATCCTTCTGGATATCGCCCAGGGCGGCGCCAATGTTCGCGACATAAGGCGCATAGGGCGCCTTGTGGTCGAGTCGCCCGATCTGTTTGCCCAGGGCAGTCCATTTTTCGAAAAAGGAGTTCAGATTGGCGTCGGCGGCGGGAATATTGATGAGATCGGCCAACTTGGCCGCCAGCTCGATTTTCCCCGCGTCGTCGGACGGGAAGGTCTCGGGCACGGGAATCAATGCGTGGAGAATGCTGGTGAGCTCTTTGAACAGATCGACGATCGAGTCGCCTCGATGGTGCAGGGCCGGCAGGGCGTTGATGTATTTCTTCAGGCGGCGCCGGTCGTAGCGGAAGCCGAGGATATCCGCTGCCAGCGCCAAGAAGGCGCGCGTGGTCTCGATCATGTCCTCGCGCCGCTGTTGATAGGCGTGCGTCATATCGACGAGAACCACGCCCAATGGCTCATTGATCTTTTCGTACGTGCACCAAAGGGGAAAGGCATACATTCGCCGGGTTTCATCGAAGATGCACCCCTGGTTGAGCTCCTGGAAAACCGTGTTGATGTCGCGAATCCAGCGACAAGACCTCGTTTGATCCACCGGAATCTCGAGCGGCACATCCGGCTTGCCGCGGTAACGACTGTAGTCCCAGCTCAACAGCCACTGGACCGGTTCGTCAAACTGAAGGTGCTTTCTTACTTCCGGATCGCCGGGCGCCAGATAGGGGATGCGGAAACTTTCTTTACCGCGCGCATTTTCCATGCACCATTTATAGAGAGCATCTTCCTGGATGATCTCACCTTTCTCATTGCGCAAATGGGGCGTCGGATGTTTGAGGCGGCTTTGCATCAGCGTCGCCAAATCCTGGACGTTTTCGCTATCCGGCTTGAACATGGGATCCTGGAGTTTCTCGCGATGGTTGCGCGCCGATTCGTTGTCGCTCAGACCTCCCAGGGCGAAACAAAGCTCGGCCGTATGCTGCCGATGGCTGGCATGGCAACTCAGAATGAAGACGCGATTCCAAAGGAGCGCCTGGTGCGCGCTGAGTAGGGTCGCCAAACCGGAGAAAAACAAATCGTCCCGGTCCAGCGGCAACTGGCCGAGATTGGTCAGATGAGGCAAGAGGTTCTTCAGCGTCGCCTCGGCCCAATTCCGGCCGGCCTGTTGCTTTGCCAGCTCCATCGAGATGCTGACGGCATGCATCAGATTCTGCGTGGCCATCACATGACGTTCGCTGAACGCTTTCGGTTTGCTCGATACGATTACGACCACTCCTTCGACGCGCCGGCCCTTGAACACGGGAACATGAAACTCCGATTGAATCATCTTCAGATAGTCCATTTCCTTGGCACGCAGATTTTCGCCATGCGCGGCGACGAAGCGGTCGATCTCCGCGCGCGGATCGTCAACGACCAGCGGCAACAGCGGCGAACCATTCGT
>DAIOGM010000018.1:21426-27133 GCA_036745215.1 Gemmataceae bacterium | reverse complement strand
GAATAGACTGAAGTACCCGCGCATGCCCGTGCCAAGGGAAAACTCCTTCGGCACTTCATAGTTTTTCTTGAATTCCGCCTCGACTTTCTTCGCATACGCCACGGGGCCAACATGACGCAGGCCGTCTGGATAATGGGGATCTTGTTGGCGATAAAGAGCCATTTCGCCGCCGACAATCTGCAAGTAAAGATTGGTGATCAGTTGGATCGCACTCGATAGAACATCGCCCACCATCATTTCGTTCTGCTCGGGTTGTGTCGGCTGGTTCGCCGAGCCGCCACCGTGCAGTTTGCTTTGCACATGTTTATCCAGGTCATCGCTGGCTTGTTGAACGAATTGGAGTGTATGCTCCTTGGCCTCATTGCGTTCCATGGATGCCAGGGCATTGCCGACGATATTGCAGAAGGCGGCGACATCCCACGCGTCGCGCGTGGTGAGAAAATCGGATTTCAGGCCGTGATCAACGCTCAGCTTGCCCCAGTATCTTCCCGATGGCAGCCGAATCGGCGCCTCGATCCAGCGATTCACTCCCTCGCGCTCGAGGAACTTGTAATAAGTCAGTTTCTTCTTGTCGGTGACGTAGTGACTGAGTTCGGTGTCCACTTGCGTTCCAAGCGGATCGAACGCATAAAGCCGGCACGGATAGTCGGGGTCGCCGCCGAACGTGATTTGCGAGAATCGGTCCTTGTTCGGGTCAAACCAGAACTTCTTGGCGAAGTGTTCGTAAAACCGCTGGTTCTTGAAGCCGACGGCCGCCACGCCTTTCAAGCGATCTTTTTGTTCGGCAAGTTCATACAGGCGAACGCGATCAAATCCCATCGACTTGGCCTGCTCGACGATTTTCTCGTACAAGTCCAGGCGATTTTTGGCCTGCGAGAAAACGTTGGAAGATTCGATGAGTCGAGCCGAGCGCGTGGTTTCCAGCAACCAAACGGCCGCGCAATGAACGTCGTCATCGGGAATGTGAATGGGGCTGCAAAGAAGGCTGGCGCGCACTTCCCGGCCATCGCGAAGCCATTTGCGATCGGCGCTGACCGCGGTCCGCGTCTGCACCGCCCGGCGGATCGGATGATCGATCGGCAACACCGCCGAGGGTTGCTGTTCGACGGTAGTCATGTAATCTGTGCCGACGGCCTTGTCGTTGGAAACCCACACCCGCCCCGCCGCGTTGGCCCGAATGATGATCCCATCCTTGTTCACAATAAACGCCGGCAATTCTCCTTGCTCCTCGCCGTGCCACCAGCTTCGCTTCAAGCTGCCGAGAACGGTTTTCTTGATCTGCTCGGCCAGCACCTCATTTTTGACAGGCGTTCCATCGCTGGTGATGCGATCCACGTACGCGGAGGCGCCAAGCCGGAATAGGATTCGTTGCAAACGAGGACTGGACGGCGCACCGACAACCACGATTGGCAAGTAGGTCCACGCGCCGTGGGCGACGATTGCTTTGCCCAGAAAAACCAGGTCGGCTCGGCTCTTGGCGGAATCCGGTGAAACGAAAAAGAGAACCAGGTCGCACTGAGCGACCGCTTCAAGCTCCTCCGGCTTTCGCGTGTCCCCACCGGGCTCGAATATTGCGCCGATGCCGGACGCCTGGATCGGACCTTTCAATCCGTTGGCGAGTTTGAATTCATCGTCCGTACCATACACTCGAATCGTGACGTTCATCGCGAACAGCTCCCTTGTTATTAGGACGACGGGCGCGCATCCCGCGCCCCTCCTGATGCTAACGTGTCAATCCTGTCGCAGCGTTGACGCCATCGCGCCGATTACCGCGACCACCAAAACGGCGATCGTCGAGACGTGCACCACGACCAGGAAACGTCCGATCTGTTGTTCGGGCGCAATATCTCCATAGCCAAGAGTCGTGCTCGTCACGGTGCTGAAATAGACGGCGTCCATCGCCGTCGTGATCTTGGAGATTTCCCCGACGCCGCGATAAAGCACGGCGAAATCGAAAGTGATCTCGAAGTAGTTGACCAGTACCAAAAAGTACGACCGGCGTTTGGAATAAGGCGGCGGATAGACGTCGGTGAAAAGGAATACGCCGACAAGATACGAAACCGTCTCGGCCAGAAGAAGGATGGTCACACCCACGCCGAGCCACGTTTGGTCCGTGTCCGTCGCGAGGAAAACCAGCGGCAGCGTCAGTTTGAAAACGACATAGAGATCGATGGCAATTTTTCGAATGGGATAACCCGCCCATCCGCCGATTTCGCGTATGTAGAGAGCGGGCCAAACAAACGCAAGGAGGGCAAATACGAGCCGAAAAAGTCGTTCCAGACCAACCGTTTTGGAGGCATCCGAAACGAAGAATGACTTCACGATCTTGCACTGCGCGGCGATCGCGCCTTCTTCAGGCTTGCGATCCCAATCCGATGGCAAGAGCAACGCACGGGCGAAATGCACGGCTCGCCACATAGTTTAATGGGCTCCGATAAGCGCGACGTTTTGGATGCGTACATTAGAATCATCTACCGAGCCTTTGGTCGTTTGATCAAAGCGGAATTCGTTAGTCGTATACGCCATATGTTGAATCCTCAACCATTCATGACGCTGGAGGGCGCCGGCACGGAAATTCCCACTTTTACCAGAACCCGAATCGGTTTCAAGTAAAAAATAATTCTATTTCGAGAGTAACTTTCATCGACTCTCAAGTGAGACAGAATTTCAACGTTAAATCATTTTGGCGTGCGGCGGTTTGGCGCCGCTTTCTTTCTTTTTTCTTTCTTTTCGCCATCGAGTTTCCAAAGCAAGAAAAAAGGAAAGCGGTGTCAAACCACCGCACTCCAAAGATTGGTGCAAATAGGGGCATTCTCGGCGGAAAAAAATGGCGATTCATCTGGCGCGCCATTATTATCTACAGTCCGAGGTTTTCACGGCGCCAATTTCCTTCGAACCAACGGATGCGGCATGAACCCGACTCCTGTCCAACTGCCGAACCATCAGGCCGACTCGGTCATCGACTTCATTCAAAAGCTGCGCGAGCGCATCGCCACCGTCGTCGTGGGTCAGGACGTCGTCGTGGAGCGCGTCTTGATCGCGCTGTTCACGGGCGGACACCTGTTGTTGCAAGGCGTGCCGGGCCTGGCGAAGACTCTGCTCGTGTCGGTCCTGTCGAAGTCGATCGACCTGCGTTTCGCTCGCGTTCAGTTCACCATCGATCTGCTCCCCTCCGATATCCTCGGCTCCGAAATCCTCGACCAGCGAAGTCATGAGTTCCACGTCAACAAGGGCCCGATCTTCACCAACCTGCTCCTGGCGGACGAGATCAACCGCGCCGCTCCCAAGGTGCAGTCGGCGCTGTTGGAAGCGATGCAGGAACGCAAGGCGACCATCGGCAAGGAGACATTCAAGCTGCCGGCGCCGTTCCTCGTGATCGCGACGCAAAATCCGATCGAGCAATCGGGCACCTTCGAGTTGCCGGAAGCCCAGCTCGATCGCTTCATGTTGTGCCATCGCCTTCACTATCCCAGCGTGGACGAGGAACGCGACATCCTGCGGCGAAACATGAACCTGGGCGTTCGCCGTGAAGAACAAGGCGCGGTGGCGCGTACGGAGTTCGACGTGCTGGAGAACGAGCCGGTCGGCACGGTCAGCAACGTCGTCGAGGCGATGGAGGCGGCGACGACCGTGCACGTCTCGGATACATTTCTGGAACATGTGGTTGAGATTGTCACGCGCACTCGCAAACATGCGGACATCGAGCTCGGCGCCAGTCCGCGCGCCGGCATCGCGCTCATCAAGTCAGCGAGGGCGCGAGCGTTGATTCGAAAGCGTCGTTATGTCGTACCGGATGATCTTTACGCGCTTGCGGAGGACGTGATGTTGCACCGGATGCGTTTGAATTATGAAGCGCTCGCGGACGGCAAGACGGGGGCGGGCGTGCTCAAGTCGATTCTGAACGAAAGTGCGACGGGACGGAATTGACCGCTTGCGGTTTCGCGTTCGAATCGCGCCGCGAGATCGCGAAACCGCAAGCGGAATACTAACGGCCGCCGGTATCGGGGATATTGCCCGTCCCTGCCGAGCGGATGTCGGTTTTTTGCAACTGCACAGGCCGCGACTTGCCGCGTCCCTGGCATTTGCCGCTGCAACAACCCTTGCACTGGCACGGCAACGCCAGGCCTTGCAGCTCGCTCAAATCCATGCGGGCCATCCGGATGGCCGATTCGAGGTCTTCACGATGTAGCTTGGCCGCGGATGCGTCGCCGCTCGTTTGCGCTGCTTCCGCGAGGTGGCGATAGATTTGCCGGGCCGATTCAATTTCCGGCTCCCAGGCGTCGCGCCCCAGGCCTTCCAGACGCATCAGCCACGTCATGTAATATTGCGAGTTCGCCAGCACGGAGCGAGCTTCCGCGAGCAACTTGGGATCGGCGGCCGAATCGTTCGACAGTTCATCGACGAGCAACGTCAAATCGGCGTGCGCTTCCGGCAACTGCTTGGCAATCATCTGCGCCTTGGCACGGCGCAAACGAATCTGCCGCGCTTGCTCGGATTGACCATCGGGCAGCAGCTTGAGCGCGTCATTGAAGGCTTCGACAGCGCCGGCGCCATCTTCAGCTGCCGCGAGACGCTGCGCCTCCGCGAGCTTCTTGGCGGTCGCGTCGAGCTTTTGCTGCGACTGGCCGGGCCCGAAATGATACGCCAGCGCCACGGGCACAAGAAGGAGCCACGCCGACAAAACGAGGATTCGCATGGTTGGACTCCGCATTGAATTGGTTGGATGGATAATAATCGATATGGATGGATTTGCAAACAGAATTTTCGAGGCAATCCCTGCGTGCCGAACCGGGTAACGGAGAACCGAGAACCGAGAACGGAGAATGAACTGGCAATACAGGTCGTTTCCTTCCTTCATTCTCGGTTCTCGGTTCTCGGTTCTCCGTTACCCGGTTACGGTATCAAATCGATTTCAGGCACGTGCTATGAACGCAGCAATCTACGTACCTCGCCGCACCCCCGGCCGCCACAACGTCCCAAACGCCGACAGCAACAGCGGCAAAAGCGCCAACGCCCCCGCGCCCCCGGCAACCGCCATCAGCGCATATTCACGCCGCGTCCACGGCTCCTTCCGCGCGCCGCCCGGCGGTTGATTCATCTCTTGCACGAGATCCGTCGGCAAATGATTCTCATTGCCATTGTGATAAGTCCCCGTGAGCTGCCCGGCGACCTGGCGCAACGACGACACATCTTGACGCGACAAAACGCCGTCGATGAACTTGCCGGTGTTCGGGCTGCCCACGCCAACCACGACGACATGGCTCACCGCCGCCGGCATCGGCGGCAAACGCACGCCCGGCTCCGGATCGCCGCCGTCGCTGACGACGAGGATGATCGTGCTCCCCGGCGGCCAAGGCTTGGCGAGATTCACCGCTTCCTTCAGCCCCGCATTCAAGTTCGTCGGCCCGGCCTTGAACGCCTGCGCCAGTGGCAAATCGGTCAAGATATTGCGCACGACTTCCAGATCGGTCGTATCCTGAACGACCGGCTTGGCCCCGGTAAATGTCGCGACCACGCTGGTGCGAAAGCGTTCCTTGTGCACGCGGTTGAAAAACGATTGCAGCAAGTCGGCGGCCCGTTGATCGCGCCGCTGATCGAGATTCGGTCCCGCGTCCTTGAGCTTCATGCTGGGCGACACATCCAGCACCAGAACGAGCCGGCGAATCTCGTGCGGTTTCACGTCCCCCGCGCGATGAGAAAGCGGCGG
>DAIOGM010000018.1:5144-21416 GCA_036745215.1 Gemmataceae bacterium | reverse complement strand
TCACCGTCGCGGCGGCAAGCAGCGCGCCGTAGGCCAGGCCCCACGCCGTTGCCGTGAATGCCGCGACACGCAGAAACGGCGCGGCATACACCCATGCGAGCGGCCGGCGACTCGGGCCGAACGCCAGCGCCGCGACGGCGCGGACGCGCTGCGCGTGCAGCGCCTCCGCCGTCAGCCCCAGGATCGCCACGGCCGCGCTCACGAGCGCCGCCAACAGGAATGGGTCGAACGTTTCTACCATGGTGTATACCGCATTCCAAATAACGCCGCGAGCGCCAGGCCCAAAAGCACCAGGCCGGCGATGACGTAGGGGCCGAAGAAATCCATCGGCTCGGCAATCGTCTTTTCAATCTTCGCTTGCTTCATCTGATCGATCTTGTGAAACACGGTCTTGAGCGCTTCGGGATCGCCGACGGTGAAGGCGTCGCCGCCGGTGCCGCGCGTCACGGTGATGATGCCGTCCTGGATTTGATGGAATCCGACGATCACGCAGAAGACGGTGATGTTCTGATCGCGAAACGTCTTGGCCAGCTCCTGCGCCTGCGGATCGAGCGCGTAATCGAAGCCGTCGGTGACGAGCAGGATCATGCGGTCGCCTTCTTCCCGGCCGCGCAGGGCGCGTTCGCAGCCGCGCAGCGCTTTGCCGATGTCCGTGCCGCCAAACCACGGCGGCGCGACCTCGGGCCGCATGAACGGCATCGAGCAGCGAATCGCCGACGGATCAGTCGTCAGCGGACACCAGTGAATGTAGTTGTCGCCGAAGAAGGTCAGGCCGAACGAATCGCCCTTGCGATAATCGAGAAACTTGTCGATCGATTGCATGGCGCCGTCGTAGCGCGTGCCTTCGCCGAACGGCGCTGTCATGCTGCCGGAGATATCGACGCAGAATTGAATGTTGGTCATGCGCCGTTTGCTTTCCGGCGCGCCATATTTTTGCGGCCCGGCCAGGAGCATCACCGCAGTCATCAAGAGCAACGCCGGCGTCGATTCCGCGAGGCTCAGCGCCAGCCACCAACCCCAGCCGCCGCGCCGACGCGCGTGATCAAAGGGCACGGTCACGTCGGCGCGGTGGCGCGCCCAGTGCTGCGCCCACACGCGGATGAGAAGGGCGGTCGGCACGACCAGCGCGAACAGCACCCAGGGATAAAGGAAACTCACGAGGCCGCTCCTTCCAGCGCGTCGGCGGGCAAATGTTGATACGGCGCCAGGAGCCGGGCGGGATCGACCGAGGCCGAAGTGCCGGGGCGATGCAGCCAGGTATCGAGTTGCTCCAATAGCGGCCCGGCCTCGGCGTGCGCCCGTAAGGCGACGATCGCCTGATCGGGCGCCGCGTCGTCCATTTGCAAGCGCCGCCGCCAGTAAGCAATCAATGTGCGCTCGAGCCGCGCCAGCTCCGGCTGCGACAGACGCCCCGCAATGGCGCCGTCCACCAGCGGCCTCAATCGTTCGGCAAGCGTCTTCGGTTTCGCCAACTCGGCTGCTTCGGCCGCGCGTTTTCGCCGCAGGAAGCCGTAGTGGATGATCAGAAGCAAGCCGATCCACCAGATCGAGCCGACGACGATTTGCAGAATGAAATATCCCCCTGCGACCGGCGACCCACCCAGCTCCGGCGCATTCGGCTCGATCTGGCCCGGCGGCAACGTCGTTACGATCTTGACCGGAAGCGCGGGCACGCCAGTCAGTGCCGAGCCATCCTTGCGGCGCAAGTAGTCCTTGAGATCGAACGAGCCCGGTTGCAGTCCCTGATATTCCAGGTCATAACGAAATGCCGCGCCATGCGGGTACGTCGCCACGATGCGCAGTCGAATCGGCGTTTGGCGATCATCGTGCGGCGCCGCTTCGAGTTCGGGGCCGGGAATCACGATTTGATCGACTCGCCCGCCGATGCCGACCGGCGTCTCGGGAACTTGCGCGCGTGCCGACGAGGCGACGAGATCCAGCAAAATGACGAATGACGAAGCACGAATGACGAAAGAATGACGAAATCCGAATGACGAATGAATGCAGTCAGAGCCGATTTTGGGATTCGACATTCGTGCTTCTTTCGTCATTCGTGCTTCGGCATTCGTCATTTTCGCCCGCCAGGGATCATCGCGCTCCACGCCCCAGCAAGTTTCGTGATTTGAAAAAGCTCCGCAGGTCGGCCACGAAGGACCGATCCGTACGAACGAGCAATTGATCGACGCCGGCGCGTTTCAAGTCGCGCGCGGTCGCCGCCGGATCGATGCTGAAAGTGCTGCCGCGCGCCACGACGACGCGTCCCGTTTCCGCCTCGCCCGCGCGCACGAAGCCGGCGCCGCGCAAGCCCAGCTCCGCAGGGTCCAGCAACTGCAGCGCGACGCAATCGTGCCGTTGCGCCATCAGCTTGAGCGCGGGCACGGCTTGCGGATCGTGCAAATCGGACAAGACGATGATGAGCGCCCGGCTCGTCAACGTCGGCGCCAGTTCGGCGATGCGCCGGCCGAGGTTCGTCGGCTCATCGTAGCGGAAGTGGCGAAACTTGTGCAGCCATTGCAGCACCTGCCCGCGCGACAGGCTCGGCGACACGCGCACGTCTTGCCCGCCGACGCCGACGACGCCGACGGGGCTGACGCGATCGAGGCACGCGAACGCCAGACCGCCGGCGATGTGGATCGCCGTCGCATATTTGCTGTGCGCGGTCGATGCAATCGTCATCGACGCCGACGTGTCGATCAGCAGATAGCACGGCATGCGCTTGGGCGCTTCGTATTCCTTGACGTGCAGCTTGCGCGTCCGTGCCGTCACGCGCCAGTCGATGGCGCGAACCGGATCGCCCCATTGATACGGCCGCGACTGCACGTACTCGATGCCGCTGCCGAGGAATGGCGAGTGATCGGCCCCATAGCTGAGCGTGTCGGCGAGTTTCTTGATGGCGATCAGAAACTGGCGCGAATCGAGCGTATCGGCGCTCTCCAACTGACCTTGCATGCGATGCGTCCTCGGCGTCCCATGGAGATGCACGTGCATTGACAATTGACAATTATCAATTGACAATTTCCAATTGCAAGCAAACTTCTGTGCTTAACCACGATTGAACAGCGACCTGCGTCTCCGGTTCTGCCTCGGACCGAAGTAAAAACGATGCTCCCCAAACTTACATCCCGCCCGCATTCAGCCGCTTTCAGCCGTATTCAGCCGCTTTCAGCGGTATTCAGTTTTCGAGGGGTGTCGAGTGAACGACTGAATGACAAGCTCTTATCGCAGGAAACGTCGAGGGTGTCATTCGTCAATTCTTTGGACACCCACGAAATGGCGGGTTATCATAGGCGGACTCGCATATTCGACGCAGGAGTCCGCTCCATGAATCGCATCACGATTGGCTGCAGTTTGTTCTTGATCGCCATGGCGCCCGCATTTGGCCAACCCGATCATGACGGCCCGCCCGGTCCGCCGCGCCCGGTGGCAACCGAAATCGACGACGAGCCCGATTATGCGAGCGTGCTGTCGGCGTTGACGATGACCAATCCGTTCGCGGCCGCGGTGCAGGTGTCGCTGCCGGTCCATCGGACCTTCGCCGCCGGGCCGCGCGGGCAACGCCTTAAATCGATGACGTTCGATCGCCGGCCCGGCGCCATGCTCACGACCTGGGCGCCCAAGGCGGAGGCCGACGCTTCCAAGAAAAAGCCCAAGAAAACGCCGGAAGAATTGCGGCTCGACGCGGAACTCGAGACGTTTCATCGCGCCGTCACGCTTGGCGATTGGGAACGCGTCAAGAAACAGATGGCGAGCTGGCATCCGGTCGAAGCCAAGATCGCGTACGCGCAAATCCTCCGTTCGCTGGCCAACGCGCCGATCGACCCGGAAATCCAGCGACGCATCACCGCCGGCGCGCAGATTCCCCGGCACATCCTTGAACGCAACGTTTTCTTTGCCGACGATCTCGTCGGCCTGGCCGCGTGCGCTCCCGGTCCATTGACGAAAGAGAATGTCAAGGCGCTCTCCGGCACGCTACGCCAGGCGCTCACCAACGGCGTCGTCATCGAGCACATCGTCGATCGCCTGGCCATGGAAGCGAAGAGGCCTGCTGCGAACGCGATCCTGACGCGCCGCCAATGCGCCCGGCTGCTCGCGGACGCCGGCGAGAATCACGCCATGGGTGCGTTCCTGCCGACGCCGGACGAAGCTTTGAAGGAGAAGGACCTTGAGGCACTCAATCTGCTGGCACGCCATTATCTGGAATTACACCAGCGCGAGAAAAAATCCAACAACCTCGAAAAAGCCTGGGAGGCGACGCTCAACATTCTGGCCCTGGAAGGTCCGGGCGAGGAAAAAGAGCAAGCGCTGCGCCGCGCCGTCGATCTCGCGCCGCGCATCAAGGAAGAACTGGGGCAAACCTGGCTCGATCAGAGCTACACCAAGCATCCCGAACGCGGTATGGAAATCCTCGCCACGCTCGGCACGATGGTCGCCAAGGGCTTTCAAACCAATCCGCATGACACGGACGGCCGACTCAAGAGTTTGCAATTGCAGAAGACCGCCATCGACGCGCTTCTGAAAGTCGCGCCCGACAAGGCCGACGCGTGGAAATCCACTTTAACGCTTTTAGCCGCGAACTGGCTGAAGGAAGCCGACTTTTCACGCCAGTACGATCGCTCGACCGGCGCCGACGCTCGCATGCGCCGCGACTATTTCGGCAACTTTTATTTCCTCAACCCCGACGAGGACATGCAACAACGCCAGGGCATGATGATGCGCGAACAGGGCCTGCCGCAGCCGATCACGACGCCGGAAATCCTGCGCTGCGCCCCGTCGGCCGCCTGGCTCCAGCGTGCGGACGACGGACTGAAGCCGCGCATCGCGATCGTGCTGGCACAATTGCATCTGAAAGTCTCCGAAGAAACCAAGGCGTTTCCCCATATCGAAGCGCTGGCCGTGACGCATCCGGAGCAAGCCAAGGAGTTGATCAAGGAGTTTCTTCGCGTGTGGACCCGCAGCCACGACCCGAACGGCGAAAAGAACATGTATCGAAACTCGTGGATCTACTTCTACGGCTTCGAGCAACGTGCCGAGAGCATACCGCTGACGCGCTCCAAGCAAGAACGCAACCTGATTGAGCTATCCGAATGGGTCGAACGCATTCGCAAACTGAAGCTGGGCGACATCGATGAAGCCATGCTCGCGAAGGCATTCACGACGTGTCACAGTTCGGCCGAGGTCTATCGCACCGAGGCCGTCGAACGCGTTTTCGGCCGAATGGACAAACTCAGCCCCAAGACGTTGGCCAGCCTGGCGCAAACGATGCGCAACAATCTCGCCGGCATCTGGCGCGATCCGGGCGAGCAGGAAAAGAAGAAGACCAAGCGCAAACAAAAAGACATCGAAGCGGAGGTGAAACGCGGCTACGAGGTCGCGCTGCAAACACTCGAATCGGGCCTCGCCAAGTTCCCGAATCATTACGCGCTCATGAGCGCGAAGGCGGCCCTGTTGCACGATCAATTGACGTACGAGCAAGACATCGCTCGCGCATCGGATTTTTCGCAGCGGCGTAGGTCGATCCTCGCTCAGTTCGCCGCCGCTGCCGATCAATATGAGAAAGTCGTGCGTTCGCGCGTCTTGACGGAAGACGAGGAAAGCACGGACGTTTACGATCTTTGGTTCTATGCAGGTCTCGGCGCCGTCGATCTCGGCATGATCACGGAAGATCGCCTTCCAGATTTGAAGCAGCCCAAGCTGATTCGGGAGGCGTTCGCGCGGCTGCCCGCCGACGCCGAGAAGCGGCACATGGACAAGTTCGCCAACAACCTCTTCACGCGCCTCACCGCCGTCAAGCCGCACGTCAAGTTCCGCTATCTCAATGGCGGCTTCGAGATTGTCGATCCCGAACACAAGCTCGCCGGCGAAGCGCGCAAGGTTTTCGATTATTACAAGGACCTCGTCACCGAGATCAAGCTCGACGCCCGCCTCGATGGCCCCGCGTCGGTCGGCCACGGCCAACCGTTCGGCGTCTTCATCGACTTGCGGCACACGCGCGACATCGAACGCGAATCGGGCGGGTTCAGCCGCTATCTGCAAAATCAAAACTCGCTGATGTTCTCCTACAACTACGGCCGGCCGACCGCCGATTATCGCGATCGCTTTGAAAAACTGGTCAAGGACGCGCTCAAGGAGCATTTCGACGTGCTGTCGATCACCTTCCAGAGCGAAAGCGTCCATTCGCGCGCCGACGCGAAGTTCGGCTGGCGCGTCACGCCGTACGCGTATTTGCTGCTCAAGGCGCGCGGGCCGCAGGTGGACGCGATTCCGCCGGTCCGGCTCGACCTCGATTTTCTCGATACCTCGGGCTACGTCGTCTTGCCGGTGGAATCCCCTGCCCTGCCGATCGACTGCAAGGCGAGCAAGCCCGAGCCGCGGCCACTCACGAATCTGCACATCATCCAGACACTTGACGAACGCCAGGCCGACAAGGGCAAGCTCCTGCTCGAAATCAAGGCAGACGGCATCGGCCTGATTGGGCCGCTCGATGCGCTGTTGACCATCGATACGCCGGACTTCGACATCAAAAAGACCGACGACAACGGCGTCAACGTCTCGAAGTTTGCCGAGGACAACGATGCGATTGCCGTCGTCTCCGAGCGGAGTTGGACCGTCACGTTGCAAGCCAAGGACAGTTTGAGTGAACGGCCCAAGAACTTCCGCTTCGGCCTGGCCAAGAACGCCGCGGAGACGACCTATCAACGCTTCCGCGATGCCGACGTGGAAAAGGTCGGCCAGGAAATCGACCTGGAGCGTAGCTACGGAGAAGCGCGCTGGGGCTCGCTCGTGTGGATCATCGGCGGCGCAACGCTCATCGCACTCTGCGCACTCGGCGCCATCGCGATCTGGTTCAGCAATCGCCAGCTCGGGCCGACGCAGGCGGCCGCTCCGGAAAAGCTGACGCCGTTCACGGTGATCGATTTCTTGAGCCGTGTCCGCGGCAATCCCAAGTTGACGCCGGCGCAACGAACGGAAATTGACCACACGATTGCCGCGATCGAAACGTGCTACTTCGATTCCGCCAACAACGGCCAGGCGCCCGACTTGCACGATACGGTAAAGCGCTGGCTATTCGCCGCGCCGAGCGCCAACGGAGTACACGTGGGTCAATAACAAGTGCTAAGCAGCTTCGCGTCTCTCGATTTGTTGGGCCCCAATCCCAGGCTTCTTCTTGCGCACCTGGGCGAAAATCAGGAAGCCGACGTTCCGATCCAAGAACCGATGCACGAACCGCGGCATCGGAATCGGCAACGTACGCGCCGGGAAGAAATGGAGAAAGGTCTCGACGATGTCAAAATAGGGCGTGAGCATTTGTTGATACGTGTGTTTACTGTAATCTTTGCCGACGGGATTGTTTTGACCGTCGTAGAGCCTCACCAATTCGCTTGTGTCTTTGCAACCATAGATCGACTCACGTCCTCGGCCGCGTAGTTTGGCGCCGAGAAACATGGCCAAACGCGCCGGATGTCGGAGCCACCACCAATTGCGCATGAGCACGTTTTGATAATAAACCGAAATGGAAGCGGTGCCGCCCGGCTTGAGAACGCGCGCAATCTCGGCGACGCAAGCCTCGGTGTTCGGCGTGTGATGAATGACTCCCTGGCAATTGACGTGATCGAACGTTGCATCGGCGAAAGTCAACGATTCCGCATTTTGCCGGCTAAAAACGCAGGGGATGTCCAGAAGTCGACAACGCGTGGCCGCCAGTTCGAGCGCCCTTTGCGTGAGGTCGGCGCCGTGCAGATTGCGAAACCCGCGGGCGGCGAATTGCGGCAGCCAAAAGCCCGGACCGCAGCCCAGATCGAGGACGGCGTTGTCCCGATCGCTGGGAAAAATCCGCCCATCCATCGTGCCGACGAAGCCGTCGTCGATGATGACCCGCGCGTGTTCCTTGAAGAACTCGGCGCTCCCCGCGTCGAACTGGCTCTCGCCGGTGAACAACGGGGAGTTTTCCCAAAACGTTCGCACATCATCGACCGTTGGTTTTTTAACGTCCATGACCGTCCGTCCTCACGCTGATTTTTTCAAGGCCACATCCACGGCGCCCGGCGCGGCATTCCCAGCCGACGCGTCGGGCCGAACATAGGTAACCTTGTTCTTGTACAGGCTGCGCCAGCCGTGCCACGGCCAATGATAACAAATCGCCATCACCAGATACCCGAGCGTGGTGATGCTGCTGACCATCTTGCTGGTGCTTAGTTTGTTGTCATAACGAAGCACAAACGGCACCTCGGCAAAGCGAGCGCCCATGAGATTCAACTTGACGAGCTTTTCCAGCGTGCACGTGAATCCCAAACCCTTCAACTGAATGAATTGATTGCCATAGGTTTCGATGGCTTGCTGAATGAGGCTGGCTCGATAGGCCCGGAAGCCGCACGAGTATTCGCGCACGCCGCGCACGGGGAAGACGACCTTCATGAACCAGTTGGCGCACCAACTGATGAAGGCGCGATATCGATTGACGCCAAGCTGTCCGCCGCCGGGCTGGAAACGTGAGGCGATCGCCACATCGAATCCCTCGTCGATCATTTTCACGAGGTCGAAGATATGCTTGGGCTCATGCGTATCGTCGCAATCCATGCGGACGATCACGTCGTCTGGACGGCACACCTCCGCGGCATACTCGAACAAATCGCGAGCGGTCTCTCCAAGTCCGCGATTGCGCTTCTGCGTCACCACATATAGCGGGTATTTGCGTTTGTATTCCTCAAGAATCGCCGCCGTCTGATCGCGGCTGCCGTCGTTGCCGACGATGATCATATATTCATGTCCTGCAGCGCGCAATGCGTGATCTAACTTCGGAATTAGAATCGGCAACGACTTCTCTTCGTTGTACGCTGGCAGTAACACGATTATCATTTTGCCCAAACTTTCCAGATTACGAAGTCCCCATGATACGAACTTGGATGACCATAATCGACCGTACTTACGGAGTCAATGAGGGTTTGAAGGCGTCATTGTGGCACTAACTTATACACGAGGCATTTCCCAAGCCGCGACTCGGGGCGGGCGCCGACGACATCGATTCGATATTGGCCCGGACCGTCTTTGACTTCGAGGAAGAACGGCGACGGCACCCGCGTCGATAACGGGCCAAACGTGACGCGTTGCAGCGCATCGCCGCTTTTTGCATCGGCAAGCGAAAGTTCGAGCCGCGCCATGCCTGGATCGACGTCTGCCCAGGTGCAAACCACATACTGCCCTGGTTCGAGCCGAATGGCGTCCGCGGAAACCGGGGTCGGCGCCGCCTCGGTGCGGTAAATCACGGTTTCCTGGGAGCGCGTCAATCGGGCGATTCGAATCGATTGGTTGTCCGGATCCTTGGAATAAAAACAATACGCCCCTTCCGGCGTGAAGTCGCTGACAATCAAGCCCGTCAGCCGCATCGGCGACAATAATTGGTCCAATGATTGCATGCGCTGTTCGCGCGTTGGGAACTTGGAAACCTTATCGCCGCCGCTGGTAATGATGATGAAGTTCATGTGGGAATTCTTGAATACCACTCCATCGGCGTCGCTGCGCAGCTTGATCAGGCCTAACATCACGGATTCCCATAGCGAATGCGTATCCTTGCCGGACGCGATCCAACTCTCCACGGAGGTGTAAACGACTTGGTTGTTGCCGTCCAGCGCCAAACGATGAGACATATCCTTGAGGGCATCGAATTCCTGGTCCAAACTGACATTGGGATAATTGCCATTTGCGCTGGATTGCATCACATATTGCAAGTGCTTTGCCGAATAGTGCAGGACCAATCCCGTCGCGGCCATGTAGATTGCGGCGAGAGCCATGGACGCCAGCCAGATTCGTCGAGTGGCATATACCTTGGCAATCAGTTTCCACATCACGACACTACCGGTCAGGTAGACAAAGAAAGTGACATATGCTTTGTAAGTCGTCGCCGGCGGATACCAAAGTTGAAAGCCAACGAATCCCAAGGACAGTAAGACGAGGAGGAGCAACCAGGGATCATTCGTTTGGAAACGCCGCCAGAGCAAGAACAAGAAGTAAGCGACAATCAAGGCAAAGAGCGTAATAAACCAAGTCTCGAGCAACCATCGGTATCGATAGGTGGGAACCGGATAATTGAAGTAATCCTCGTAAGATGCCGCGTACAGCACATTCAAACGTGCAATGAGCGGCTTTGCCAAGGTACCATCAAACCGCGCGAAGGGATTCTGAGCGGCGTAGTAATCAATTAGCTCGCCTTCACGGACTGCATAGAGGTCACGCTGCATGTCGGCATAGCCGCGGAAATGATCCCAACTCTGAGCGATCCAGAGAAGGGTTGGAATACAGACCAGAAGCACGCCCGAGCCAATTAGGCCGAGACGCTGCCAGAGACGAAGCCCGTCCAGTTCGGCCCATTTCGTTGCGGTCAGGAGGAGCCAAACGCCAACGAGGCAAAACACCAGGCCAAAGGGATGAGAGTTGCCGGCCCAACTGACAAAGATGCCCGACAGAACCCAAAGTCCGGCTTTTACAAGACGACTGGAGATCATTGGAATCCAACTGGGCAACACGACGGCGCCGATCCATCCGAAGAAAAGAACTTCCTGCTCGATGCGCGTGGACCGAGCCGTGTAGATCATCACGGGCGCCAGGCCAACCTGCGCCACCACGAGAAGCTGTTGCCATCGAGCCAGGCTGGACCAACGATTTACGAAGACTCCGGCTGTGACCACGGTCAACAGGATCAGCAATCCGGAGAAGACCCGGCTTTTCATCGGCGAAAAGCCGACCAGCGAATGAAATTGGCTGCGCAGCACAAACGTGGCAGGCGGCGGATAGCGGCGGACTTGATCGGAGCCGTGGGCATGACTCCACGCCGCCGGATATCGTGTGTCATGATACTCACACCAACGATAAGGGATATTCAAGAACCCGGATTCGTCGCCATGGTAGTTGGGAAAGTCCTTGACGGCGAAGAAGTAACTCCAGCCCAGATAGGCAACCAAGAGTAGAAACACGCTGATGTACGCCCAGTGAAGGGCCTTCGACGGCGCATTGATTGTCAAGTTCGATGAGAC
Organism: Gemmataceae bacterium; assembly: GCA_036745215.1. Taxonomy (GTDB): domain Bacteria; phylum Planctomycetota; class Planctomycetia; order Gemmatales; family Gemmataceae; genus SIAQ01. Next base: position 10,392 of record DAIOGM010000018.1, on the reverse strand, counting down.
GATCATGCTAACATCCTTGTTCAAACGATCCTCGGCGCGGGTCGTGGTCCAATATGGAGTGCGGCGGTTTGACGCCGCTTTCTTTCTTTCCTTTTTCTTTCATTTGCCATCGAAATTCCAAAGAAAGAAGGAAAGAAAGCGGCGTCAAATCGCCGCACTCCAAAGACCGGTCCGTGTATTTATGCGGCAACGCACTCCTGAGAACTCGTCTTCGGCGTCGATACGACAACGCATTGAACGGTGGTCGCCGCATCGTGGACGACCACGTCCGCCCAGCCGATGGGCAACGGTTGCAATTCTTGCTCCTGAAAATACCTCGAACTCGCCATGTGCGTGCCGACAACGCGACGGCAATGCAGCAGTCGTCCAGCCGCGTGGCGACGATTGGGATCGACGATTTCATCCTCGATGATGACGCAGTCGTCTTCGAGGCGCACACGGCGCTTCAGGCGCATGTCCAGCGCGTGGCGGCCGGTCATCAGCCGACGCACGACGATGCGGCGAAACCACTCCGCGGTCCATGACCAGCGCAGCAGCGTCAAATTCAACAGACGCAAGACGATCAATTGCGCCGGCGTCAATTCGGCATGGAGTGACTGGAAAAACGGCGCTTGCACGGACACGTGTCCGGCGTCGATTTCCAGCAATTCACCGGACCCCGGCACGCGGGTGACGAAGATTTTTGCCGAGTCGTGCAAGACATATCCGCTGTCTTCGTGCAACAGTCGCCATTCGCCTTGGCCGTTGTGCCCGTAAACCACCACGGTGCCGCCGAGCGATGGATGCACATGAATCACGCGTGTCGGCTCGCGGTAAACAACCAGCCCGGCGCGAGGGCGATGGATCATTTCGGCGGTCATCGGTCGCGGCATCGGTTCGGCGACCGCGTCGTCGGGACATAGCCGCGCGGCGTCCAGTGCGTCGTCGCCGAGCCGGATCGCGTTCTCGTAATCCAGCGTGCTCGGCAACGGCGCCAACCGTTGCAGCCATGCGTTGCGAACGCGCCGTGCGAGCGGCTCGAAACGCGATGAACGCCGGGCCAGCGCCTCGAAGCCGGATGGATAGAGCAAGGCCGTCGAGCGGCAGCCCAGCATCGGATGAACCGAGCCATCCGGCATGAGCGCGAGTTCGAGAAATTCACCCGCTCGTTCGGCGGCGTCCCATAAGTCGCCCCGGTTCAACAAATCGGCGCACTTCACGAGATAGCGGAGCGCCCGCGTCTGATAGCCGGGATCGGCGCCATCGTATTCGAGGAACCAACCCTCCTCGCGATCGAAGTTTCGCAACATCCGCTCCAAATACGCTTCGCCCTTGGCCTGCGTTTTCGGATCGTGAAAATGTTTGGCATGATAAAGGCATTCAAAAGCATACTCGGCTAAATGATTGGCGATCTCGCCGTGGACCTCATCGGTGCTCACAACGAACGCGGCTGCACGTTGGATGACTTTTTCCAGCAGCGTTCGGGTCCGCGCGTTCGTCAACCATGGCCCCGCCCAAACATCAATGAGGGTGGACAGGAAATCATAAATGACGCCGGGCGTGCGTTCGTGCGGATAACACTGATCGAAGCTGCCGTCCGTTCGCTGCAAGGTCGCGACATGCTCGACGTAGTTTTCGAGCAAGCAGGGCAAGGTTGACGCGAGGCCCTGCTCATCGGCATACGCGATCGCCAGGCGCGCGGCGTATTGCATGGTGGCGTCGCCGAAGTCTTTGGACTTCCAGCCCCAGTAGCGGCGGTCGAACGAACCGGCCGACGGCGACGCCGGTTCGCGATTCCACATCGAGAACGCCAGGCGGGCGACGTGCCGATATTCACGCTGATAGATGGCTTGCAATGCAAATCTCCAGTTGGCGGCCGAGAAACGCAAACTGCCGTTCGCTCAGTCGACCCAGGAACGGCAGGCGAAGCGCGTCCTGTCGAAACGCGGCGGCGTGCGGGAAATCGGCATTCATCACGTCAGGAAAATAATCGCCCGGAAGCGGCTCGCCCGCCGGTGCTGCATCAATGCCGGCCGCGCGCAATCGATTGATCATTCGATCGCGCTCAGCGGGATCGCGCAGTCGCAAGATTTGACGCAGGTGCGTGCCTGGGCCTCCCAGGTAATCTTCCGTATTGCGGAACGTCGTCTGCAGCGACCCCAGCTCGGCAAGTTGAAGGGAGCGCGCCCTGGCGAGCCGGACTTCGTCAAGAAACGTCGCGAGTCGGGATTGCCAGAGGCAGAACAGTGAACTTGATGCACGAGCATCGCCGAGTGATTCGGATTGCTTGTCCTTTTCGACGGCTGAATCGAGCGAGCCGGCGAGCAAGCGATAGATTCCCAGTGCCGAGCATGTGCGCACGCCGAGCGATTGAATCAGGGGCGCGAAGCTGGTTCGCCGGCGTTGTTTCGGTCGCGGCAATGGCGAACGCGTCAGGAGCAGGCCGCCGCCGCAGTCGAGTCCTTTGCCGAGACCGAAACTGTACACAACTGCGTCTGCCGCCGGACGCAAGATTGCAAGGGGTTCGTTCAAGCCCAATCCTTGGGCCAGGTCGAGAATCAGCCGCGTGTGTGGCATTTGTCGAAGCCGATCGACGAGCGGCGTGTAATCGCCTGCCAAGAAACCGTACATCGGCGCGATGATCACGCCCGCGGTGTTTTCATCGATGGCCGTGCTCAATTGCGTTGCCGACGGGACCGGGAGTGCCGCGCCCACGTCAACGAAGCGCACCGCGAAGCCGCATTGCCTCGCCAGGATCGGCACGAGCGGACAGATTTGCGCGGAGACAATCAAGTGCCGGCCAGCCGGCGCGCCAAGCCCGCGCAGAAAGTACGCCTGCAGAGCGTGCCGCGCGCGCGGAAAGCTGCTGGCGGCGAAATGGGCGGGACAGCCCAGGGCCGACAACACTTGTTCGCGGGCGCGGACCGTCTCCGCTCGCCCGCTGAATAACCAGTGAGCCCAACTCCAAAGCTGCACGCTTGGCAGATAACGTGGGATCATGATTAGCCAAAATAAGGAGTCACCAGCCGGCCGAGGGCGCCGTACATCGGCCTCGGCAAGCGGCGCACCACGTTGCGCGCCGAGGCGTATTTGCTGTCCGAACTGTCGTTGAGCGCGGTCGGCCCGGCGCCGTGAACATACGTCGGGATCGGCTGCTGCTCGGCCAGCCATTTCTTCTTGAAGAACAACAGGCTTTCTTGTGACGGCGAATCACTGCCCATGTCGAAGAAACGCAAGCCCTGCTGTCGCGCCCAGGTGATGATGTTGAAAAGCATGAAGTCGTTCGGCCGATGCTGCCGCCCGTCCGGCGCCGACGCCGAGTAGCCGTAGATCGCGGTGTCGCCGTGGCGAAACACGACGCTCGCGGCAAGGATCTTTTCTTCCCGGCGGACGAGAAAGAGGCGCAGGTTGCCCGCCGGCGCCAGCTCGCGAAACATGGCCGCGAAGAAGCGGCGCGGGAACGGCGGCACACCCAGCTCTTGCTGCGTTGCCAGGTGAAGCGCATGCCATTCGGCGAGCTTCTCGAGCGGAGCCTCCGGGATCTCGAGCGTGAGGCCGGCGCGCTCGGATTGGCGGATCATGTTGCGCGTCTTTGGGCCGATGGCGCGGATGTAGCCATCGCCATCGAGCTTGTTCAACTCCACAACGCTGCGGATCCAATGATCGTGCCGGAGAAAACCTTGCGCGGCGGCGACGTCGTCGTCAAACGCGGGCACGGTCTTGAGCGAGACGACGCGTGCGCCCTCCTGCCGTGCCACCGCAAGAGCGCCGGTCAACAGCTCGTCCAGTGCCGCCGGCGAATTCCACAGCGGACCGCCGCGGTCGCGAAACGGCACGGCGACGAGACGGCGCGAGAACAAGCCTCGCACCAGGTACAGCGTCAAGCAACCGTTCATTGCTCCAGCGGACTCCTTCGACTCCAGGTTGAATGAACGATAACCCAATCCGTCGCGAAAAATGGTTCGCCATTGCGGCAAATGATAGACCGTCGCTTCCGGCCGGCTCTCGACATACTTTCGCATGTCGGCTGCATCGTCCGCGGCGCACGGATTCGTATCAAGCGGCGGCATGGACGCACCTCTCGGACGTTGGCACGGCGCCGCTTGCGGCCGACTTTTGATACAGGAACTTCACAACCAAATTCATATCGATCGACGGCGCCCACATCGGCCAGTAGCTGACACGTCGGCGGCTCAGATGCGAATCGAGTTCGCGCAGCACCTGCGCGGCAAAATTCGGATGCTCCCAGCAGATGATCTTGTCGTAGTCGATGGTCGTATGCCGGCGGAACCAGCGCCGCGATGTCAGGAATCGGCCCAGGCCCCAGGCCAGGCCGCCTTCGGCGGGGATGGCGCCGATCAGGTGGCCGCCGCTACGCAAGATTCGCGTCAGCTCCGTGATCGCGGGACGCAGCGGGTAGAGGTGTTCGAGCACATAAAAGGAAACGATCACGTCGAACTCGCCGTCCGCGAACGGCAGCCGATCGGATTGACGACGATCCACGAGCCGCGTCTCGAACGGCACGCCGTGCTGCGTCAACTGGGCGGCGCTGTGGTCGAGCCAGCCTTGCCGGCAATCGGCGAGCGTGACGTGGGCGGGCTTGCCGTGCCAGAAGGGCAGATGGCCGATCTCGCCGGGGCCGATCTCGAGGACGCGTTTGCCGTCGAGGTCGAAGCCGGCCATGACGCGGTAGCCGGCGGCATTGACGGTGTTGCCGACCGATTTCTTTTGCGTCTCGCGATAGGCGACTTCCTGCACGCGTTCCCATTCTTGCCAGCACGGATCGTCCGCGCGGATGGCGAGGCCGAATTTCGACCGGTCGCCGAAGAGCGGCCGCTTGAGGAAGCGCGGCAACAGAGGTTCGAGAGTTGCGTAACGCATAAGCATTTGATTCCAGAGGCCGGGAGCGCGAAACCGCAAGCGGCGATCAGGCGGCCAAACGCGCGCTTGCTGCGTGGGTTTTGCGCAGGCTATACGTCAGTACGTACGGCTTGCGGCGCAGCGCGTTGGCCAACAACAATTCGCACAGGCCGCGGACGTTGCCCCACCAGCGGACCTTCTGCAACGCGACGGGAGGGCGGCCATAGATTTGCCGCGCCGCGATCGCTTGCAAACCAAAGCGTGTTTCCAGGCCGTGGAAATACCGTTCGCGATCGAGAATATAGAGCTGGCCTTGCGGAAATTGCTTTTTGAAAAAGTACTCCGCTCCCGCGCGATCGACGCATGGATCAACTAAGGATATTTCCCCATTCGGCGCCAGCAGCCGCTT
>DAIOGM010000018.1:2787-5134 GCA_036745215.1 Gemmataceae bacterium | reverse complement strand
GGCAAGCTCAGTGCGTTCGCGCCGGATGCCGCGTGCGATAAAACACCGCGCGCAGCAGGATCAAGTCGAACGACGCCGACGGCAGCGGCATCGATTCCAGCTCCGCGAGCCGGCAGTCCAGACCGCGCTTGACATTGCGTTCAACCAGCGAAGGCACGATCTCCGTGCCGACGACGCGATTGCCGAGATCGCGAAAAATGGCCATGAATTCGCCGAGGCCGCAACCGACGTCGAGGATTCGCATGTCGCGCGGCTCGCGCGTCAGAAACGGCACTTGCAAGACGTGCAGCGACGCATGATCGAGAAACTGCGACCACGACCACGCGCGATGGCGATGGCGCAAGATCGCGCGCATGTACGCGACGCGCATCTTCTGCAACAAGGTCTGATCGAAGAATTCGTGATCGCCAAGCGACTTGCTGTAAAGAAGCGGAAACGCGGCCGGGGTGTATTGATGCGACGGAAACGCGACGCCGCAATCGTCGCAGCGATAGAGAGTGCCGTGCACGTCGGGGAGATTGCGATTGGCTTCGGCGGTGTCGTGATAGTTGATTTCAGCAATCGCGTCGGACGGCGAGCGGGCGCACAGCGCACAACCCTTGTTGAGCAGGAATATTTCATCGGGCGCCAAGGGAGCTGTCATCCTGTCATCTCCGATTGCAAGGCCTACCGCTCGATGCGGTCCTTCAGAACCGTAACCGGGTAACGGAGAACCGAGAACCGAGAACGGAGAATGAAAGAGAGGAATCGACCTGGATTGTCAATTCATTCTCGGTTCTCGGTTCTCGGTTCTCCGTTACCCGGTTCCACGTAGTGACGGCGTCAATGACACTGATCGCAGCGCGAGCACGCCGGGAAGCGATGCTCGCGGCGAAGGTCCTTGCGCCACGCCATCATCTGGGCGCCGTTCCAGATTTCCTTGAACGATTGAGTCCGCACGTTGCCGAGCGGCACGTTGTAGCAGCGCGTGTACGGGATGACGTCGCCGTTGGCGATGATCTGGGCGATGAACCAGCTCACCATGCAGCGCGTTCCGGAGATGAACTTGGTCGGCTCCCGGAAGAACCGCTGCAATTGCCATTCGCTCATGTTCGGCAGGACCGTGGCGCGGTCGGCGTGCTGGGTGCGAATGATCTGAAGCTGCCGGCGCACCTCGTCGAGATCGACCGCCGCCGGATCGGTGCCGCCCGCCATGCAATTGACGGTCGCCGCGTATTTTTGGCCCCACAGGGCGTTGTGCCGATTGGCCATGTCCTGGTTGACGTAGCTCATGAACGTGATGTTAATGTGATCAATCGGCTCCTTGCGCAACATTTCGACCAGGTCGGCAATGGCGAAAAAATTGTGGTTCGTGATCGTGACGTTGACGAGAATGCGCATCGGATGATTGGGTTTCGCCGCCGCCAGGGTCTTCATGCGCTGGATGCCTTCGATGGCGCGCTGGAAGCTATCCTTGCGGCCACGGATTTCGTTGTGCAGCGCCGGCGGGCCGTCGAGGCTGACGTTGATGGACTGAAGCCCCGCGTCGATCAGATCGGCCGCGCGCGTCGGGAGGTTATAGGCGCCCGTCGTCACCGTGACTTCGAGTCCTTTTTTGCGAGCGTGCTCGATCGCTTCGGGAAGCGGGCGATAGATGAGCGGCTCGGTGGACGTGATCGCGATCATCGGCTTGTCGTCGGCGACCTCGTCCACGACGCGGCGGAAGACGTCGATCTCAATCTCGTCGCGCTCGCCGTTGAGGCGAAGGTTCTTGAAGAAGTTGGATTCCTCGACCTCCATGCCGACGTCGCACATCTTGCACTTCAGATTGCACACGCTGTTGACGCCCCAGTAAATCGTGATGGGCGGTTTCGCGCGGCCCTTGAAGCTGAAGAAGTACGGCAACGCATTGTTGACGAGCAACGGCAGCGTGACGCGCTTGCTGATGCCGGGGTGATGCGTGACGGAGAGAGCTTTCTTGATTTCGCCGATCATTGTGTTTCTTCCTTGAAAAGGCGCCGTTCAGGCGGCGCGGCTCAGCGGCGGCGCGTCGTGCGGTGGCTGGATTCGATGCACCAGGTCGCGAAAACCGTCGCCCCAGCCATAGTCCGATGCCAACACCTGGGTGTGCCAGAGCACGCTCGCCGTGCCGCGGACGAAGCGGACCTCGTCGAGGAGCGCCTGCATGGCGCGGATGCGCTGGTCGCGCTCCAGTGGCCGATAGTCGTAAAAATGCGAATCCATCAGTATCATCGGCACGGTGTCGATGGGCAATGGAGTTGGCGTCGCTGAATAATCGGCGGGCTGCATTCGCAGCGCCGCTCCATTGCGAAAACCGGGGCGATCGTTGAAGCCGAGGGTCATGTCG
>DAIOGM010000018.1:0-2777 GCA_036745215.1 Gemmataceae bacterium | reverse complement strand
CGAGGTCTAGCCCAGCCGCTTGTTGTGCTTGCCAGGTTTTTCGCCAACTGAAACGGAGCCAATGCTGGCGGCATGAGAAAATACGCAATTGAAGCGCTTTTTGCAGGCGCGTTTTTTCGCCGAACATCACGTCCGCGTCGGCAAACGCATCATACGATTGGTGCAATCCGATTTGCCAACCCTGATTGCGCAGCTTGCGCAGCTCTTGCACCAGCCGCGGTTCATCGGTCCGGTACATTGGATCGAGCAAAATCTGGTGTGGACGACGCAGATAACCGCCGCCGCCGGCGTAAACGAAAAAGCAACTGCGCAGGCCAAGCTCGCGTTCCAGCGCGGTGATTTCATCGAAGTGCCAGTAGTTCGTGCGGCCCAGAAGGAAACGCGCGCCGGCGCCGACCTTTTGACGAGCTTGTCGCCAATGGCCCTCGCGCAAGGACCGCAGCATGTTGAACGCATTGAAAGCAGCTTGCTTGAATCGAATCGGCAACGTCTTCGCGATCGCGTCCACATCGTGAGTGATGATGATCTCGGCATTCGGCAACGGGCCAAGCCGATCTTCCGAGGCGCCGGAGCGAATCGCCCAGCGCCGCAAAAAGAGCGCGATGCGATTGGCCCACGCGTGTTGCCACATTCGTGGGTCGAATCCCGTCAATCGCCACGAGAATGAGTGAATGGGGCCGTGCCGATCTTCCCACGCACGTTCGGCCGAGGCATCAAGAAACCACTGGGCGGCGGAGAGCCAATCGGTCCGTTGCCATCCTGGGCCGTCGCCGGGCGCCACCCAGTGGGACGCTGTCAGAAGGCCGTCCGGAGGTGCGAGATCCTGCGCCCAGTCCGGCAATGCCACTTGTTGCAAAATTGGCGGCAAGGGCTCGCGTTCCGGCGACGTCAATATCGGAATCGGCAGCGCGCTAATTGCTCCAGGAACGCCGCGCCAATACGCATGCAACGCGTCCAGCGCGCGTTGCCGCCGCGGCGTTAGAAGAGCGTCGCCGGTATTGCGCTGGAGATCCTTCATGAAGCTTCTCTGCACGAGCAAATCGAATTCAGCTACTTGTCTAACAAAATACTGCCGTGCAGAAAAGTTCAACTCTCGATCTTCCCCGGATTGCCAGGCTTATTCAATCGACCGCGAGGCAGCATTGGGCCATTTCGCCGTTGCACGTAGGGACAAGCGGCTCGCTTGTCCCTGAGCATTTCCATCTCGCAATGGATACTCAGCGACAAGCGAGCCGCTTGTCCCTACGACGAGATGCACCTATTCGGGTTCCCAGCAGTAGATCATGCCACTGGCGGCGCTGGGCCAAAAGACGCGACCGTTGGCGAGGGCGGGATTGACGCAGCCGCGCGGCGCGAAGCCGGGCGAACGCCAGAGAAGTTCGCCGTTCTTGACGTCGCGCACATTCAAACCGCCGACGGTCGCGGCGATGGCGAAGCGCGGGGTGAGAGCGACGGGGCTGCACGAGTGCGTATCGCCGCCGAGTTCGCGGCAATTCGGATAATCTTTGCCGTCTTCCAATTTCAATTTGACGCCGTGGCCGCCGTAGCCGCGCATGACGAGGAAGTCGCTGGCGACGCTGAAACGCGTATAGCCCGGGGCGGCGCGTTTCCAGAGCAACTTGCCGTCAATCGGCGAGACGCAGTGCAGGCCGTCGCCGTTGAGAAACAGGCGATCGCCTTCGAGGACGGGATACGTGGCGCCGAAGATGTCGTGCGTTCTCCACAGGACTTTGCCGGTCCTGGCGTCGATGGCCACGACCTCGCCGCGTTTTTTGTCGCCTTCCTGTTTCCATTGCCATTCGCCGGCGCCGGCCGTGAAGTACATCACATTACCATCCGTGCAACCGGCGATCGAGCCGGCGCGGTTGCCGGAGACGTTCAGTTCGACCTGCCAGGCCGGTTTGCCTGATGCCGCGTCCCAGGCTTGAACGATCGTTCCCGGCGGCATGCCCTTCTGTCCGGAGCCGAACGCGATCTTGCCGTGCGCCAGGACCGGCGCGGCACGTTCCCAGATATAACGGCCGCCGATGTCCGCCGACCAAACGGATCGGCCGTCGCGCAGATCGAGGCAATGGAACGCCCCTTCCATGCGGCCGAACGTTGGCCGTGGAATGTACAGCTTTTCGTTCGCGGCGAGCATGCCGGAAGCGGTTCCCCATTCGGGTCCGGGCATTTGACGACGCCAACGAATTCGGCCGGTCGCTTGATCCTGACAAGTGATCATGCCGTGGAACGTCACGCTGATGAGTTCCGTTTCCGTCGCGATGCACGGCGCGAGAAAATGCCCGAAGCCGCGCGCGGCCCAGCGCACCCGCAGCGGCGGCTTGATCGCGGCATCGTTGACGAACGACGTGTTGCCCGCGTTGCCGCACGTCGAGGGCCACGTAGTCGCCTTATCGTTGATGGCGCGTATGGGTTCGAGGGTAGAACTGATTTTCCCCCGTCCTTCTTGCTTGCCGTCGGGACCGAGCACATAGAAAAAGCCGTCATCGCAACCGAAATAGACCTGGCCATCCACGACGACCGGCGCCGCGCCGATGCCCTTGCCGCTGGGCGTCTTGAAACGGAACGGTTTCGCGGTCGGCTTGGCCCGGCTCTCGAACGCAATCAGCTCGCCGCGCAGCGTGGTGACCACGACGTGGTCTGCGGTGAAGATGTGCGAGCCCGCGATCGGCGTCGAGTCGCCGTCGTCGCGCCAGCTCGCGATCGTTTTGCGTTGTGCTCCATCGAACAAGGCGATGCCGTTCTTGCCGTTCGATGAATCGCGGTAGGCGACC
>DAIOGM010000017.1:19996-34436 GCA_036745215.1 Gemmataceae bacterium | reverse complement strand
CGACTTCCGAAGCGACCGGCCGGCTCGTGTTTGAAGTCGCGCAGGCCCTCGGGCAGCAACTTTCCAAGAAGGCGGCGTCGGCGCTATTCGCAGCCGTCGCGACCGACACCGGCTGGTTTCGCCACAAGAACACGTCGCCGGCGACGTTCGCGTTGTCGGAGAAGTTGCAGCAAGCCGGCGCGGATCCGAATTTCCTCTATGACGCGATCTACGAACAAAACACGGTCGCGCGCTTGAATTTGCTTGGCCTGGTGCTCGAACGGATTCGGTTGATCGAGGACGGCAAAATCGCGTACGCGGAGGTCCTCTGCAGCGACTATGCCAAGACCGGCGCCATCCCATCCGATACCGAGGACGCGATTCAATACACGCGCAGCATCACCGGCGTCGAGGTCGGCATGCTATTTCTCGAACAGCCGGCCGGCGGCATCAAGGTCAGCTTTCGCTCGCGTTCGAAAGTTGACGTCGCCAAGATCGCCGCGGAGTTCGGCGGCGGCGGACATCGGCTCGCGTCCGGCGCGACCCTGCACATGCCGTTGGCCGACGCGCAAACGCGCGTGCTCGACGCCGTGCGCAAAGCCCTGTGATTTTGCCGCCTGTCCCAATTTGCCTGTTTTGACGCGAATTCCTGTCGTAACGACAAAAACGCCTGGAATGCCCAAACGCCGATGGTCGATGAAGGGCACACCGGAATCTCCGCGATTCCCTGCGTTCTTCGAGACCGCTCGTCATGGATGACGTCATGAATGCGAAACGCGTAATCGGTTCGTTATTCCTCGCCTCGTTGTGTACCGGTTTGGCGAGCACGGACGAACCCCGTATCGTGCGGCTTCTCGCGCCGGTGGAAACCATTGAAGAAGTGCAGCCCAAGGATCAAGAGAAGCAGCCCGGCAAGGACAAGGACAAGAAGCCCCCGGAAAAGAAACTCAGCGATCAGCCCGACACCGACATCTTCACGCAAGCGCCGGCTCCCATCCGCGAGGCGCTCGGCTTCAATCCGCAGATGCTCGGCGACAAATACGGCAAGTTCGCTTTTTCCACCGTCACCTTCGTCGGCACCCAAACGCTCACCACGACCACCACAACCCAGCAAATCGTGTCGCCCGGCGGCCCGCCGATCACCACCACGCAAACGACGACGACCAGCGTCTCGCAATCGCGCAACGTCCTGATCCCGGTCCCCGGTCAAGGCGCATTCAAGGTCGCCGAGAACGCGAGCCCGATCCCCGTAGATCGCTTCTTCTTCACGTATAATTTTTTCAACGACATCCGCAGCGTGATGAATGGCCAGAACCTGCCCATCACGTCCACGCAAACAGCAACGACGCAACGGAACATCCGCGGCACCCAGATTACGACGACGACGACGAGTACCGCGACCATCCCGGGCACTCCCTCGTTCGTCGATCTGCATCGCGAGGTCATCGGCTTTGAAAAGACCTTCTTGGATGGCAACGCCTCGATCGAATTGCGCATTCCGGTATCGCAGCAACTGAGCAGCCTCGACGAATTCCGCTCGCAGCACCTGAACGACATCACCATCATTGGCAAATACGCCTTCCTCTTCAATCGCGATACCGGCGACGTCCTCTCCGGCGGCCTGGCGATCACGGCGCCGACCGGCGGAGGCATTGAGACCATCGACGGCACCGTCAATTCCACCTTGCTGCAACCGTGGATCGGCTACGTCCTCAACCTCGATCGCTTTTATGTCCACGCGTTCCACTCCGTCGTCCTGCCGACCGACAATCGCGACGTGAGCTTGTTCTTCAACGACTTCGGCATCGGCTACTGGACGTACCTGGGCTCGCCGGACCGGGCCATTCGCTTCGTCGTGCCCACGTTCGAGGCGCACATCACGACGCCGCTGAGCAATCGCGAGGCCGGCGCGCCGATCACGGTGCCCGATGTCGTCGTCCTCACCGCCGGCATGCACGTCGGCATGTTCCGCAATTCGATCCTCACCATTGGCGTCGGCGCCCCGATCTCCGGGCCGCGCGTATACGGCATGGAGGCATACGTTCAATACAACCGGCGCTTCTAACCGGCGCATCGATAATTGGATTCGCAGATTCGGCCTGAGCATGACGCTCGCGCCCAGGGGTAAGGCATGAAAACCAAATTGATCGTCCCTGTTTTTGCTATCGCGGCATTTCTTTTCTGCCAGGTCGGCAGCGCCCAGCCCGAACCGGAGACGCTGTTGCCGAGCTTCGAAATCCAGCCCGGCGGCAAGGACAAGACGCAGCCGCCGGACAAGAAGAAACAGCCGGAGGAGAAGAAAATCGCGCCGGAAACCGACATCTTCACCCAAGCTCCCACCATGAGCAGCGAGTTTCCGACCGGCTTCAATCCGCAAATGCTCGGCGACTTCGGCGTCTTTTTCGCCAAGCAAACCTTCACGTTCACGGGCACGCAAACGATCACAAAAACAACGAACGTTTTTGTCGGCGGCCCCAATGGCACGCCCAAGTCGCTGGTACGTTCCACGACGACCACGACGACGCAACCCGTGACCCAGACGCAAACGATCACGGTGCCGTATGCGTCGTCCGCGGCGGCGTTCAAGATTGCTGAAAATGAAAGTCCGCGGCCCACGGATCGCGTGTTTTTCGTCTGGAATTACTTCGGCGCGTTGCGCGGTCCCGACAACGGGCCGGCGACGCAATCCGTCAGCAACGTTCAGACAACGATCCCCGGACCTCGCGGCCTGCAGACGACCGTCGCGACCGCCGTCATCACCGACTTTCCCGCGCCGCCCCGCGCCACGGCCAATTTACATCGCGAGATTTTCGGCTTCGAAAAAACGTTTCTGAACGGTTTCGCTTCGATCGAATTACGTGTGCCGTTCGTTCAAATGACCGGCAATATAGAAGGCATCGGTGCCCAGAACATTGGCGACATGACGATCATCGGCAAGTACGCATTCCTGCTCGATAACACCACCGGCAACGTCATCTCCGGCGGCCTGGCCATCACCGCGCCGACCGGCCCGGGTATTCAAACGATCGACGGCAATCTTCACTCGACGTTGTTGCAACCCTGGTTCGGCTACATCTTCAACGCCGACACGTTTTTCCTGCACGCGTTCCATTCCATCGTCGTGCCCACCGATGTTCGCGACGTGACGCTCTTTTTCAACGACGTCGGCATCAACTACTGGCTCTATCGCGCGGCGCCGGATCGCGCGCTCAATTACATCGTGCCCATGATCGAAGCCCACCTCACGACGCCGCTGAACCATCGCAATCAAGAAGGGGTCATCTTTGTGCCGGACGCGCTCGTCATGACCGCCGGCGTTCACCTTGGCATCCTGCGCAACGGCAACGTGTCGATCGGCGTCGCAACCCCGGTCACCGGACCGCGCGTCTTCAACATCGAGACGTTCGTGCAGCTCAACTGGCGCTATTGATCCACCGGCTGCATTACCGCCACGCCACGCCGCGAATAAGATGATCGCAAACGCACCGAATCGTTCGCAAGGTATCGTCGCGTGAAGATCACCCTCTTGCCCTCGGCTGTCTCCGCCTCAGGAATTGTACCTAATCAATACCTGACCACGTTCCTTGTCAACGATCGCCTGGCCATCGACGCCGGCTCGCTCGGCCTTTACTTGAGCCCGCAAGATCAGGCGGCGGTTCGGCACGTATTCGTGTCGCACTCGCATCTGGATCACTGGGCGAGCTTGCCGATCTTCCTCGTCAATGTTTTCGACCTGGCCCCGACTTGTCCGACGTTATACGCCAGTGAAGATGTTCTCGACATGCTGCGGCGCGATGTGTTCAATGGCCGAGTCTGGCCCAACTTCCTGGAGATGTCGCACGAGGGCCGGCCGTTTGTGAAGGTCCAGGTCATTGAGAGCGGCAAGGCGATTGATCTGGAAGGATTGCACATCACGCCGGTCGCGGTCAATCATGTCGTGCCGACGCTGGGGTTCATATTGGAAGACGCCACGTCGGCCGTCGTCATCGCGTCCGATACGGCGGCGACGACGGAAATTTGGCAACGCGCGGAACGCGTCGCCAAGCTCAAGGCAGTCTTTTTGGAAGCCACACTTCCCAATAACATGGCGGAGCTTGCCGGCGTCACCAGGCATTTGACGCCGGCCGGATTGATCGGCGAGATGCGCAAACTCACGCGGCAACCGAACTTTTACGCCGTCCATTTGAGCGCACGCAACCGCGACGAAGTGATCGCCGAGTTGCGTTCGCATGGCCTGTCCAACCTTCACATCGCGGAATTCGGCAAGACGTATGAGTTTTGATCGTTCTGCCGACGGAATCGCTTTTGTCAACCTGCCTTTTTGCTTGACAATATTTCGCCTTCAATGACATGATTCATTGCTTGGAATCAGGTCGGCGAACATGTAGGTCAGGCTTTCGAGCCTGACATTGCTTCGTCATGTTCATTGAGTTTGGGAAAGTTCAGTCAGGCTGGAAAGCCTGACCTACTTCAACTGCTTGTCAGGAGAAACTCGTACATGAAGTTGCGTCCGTGCGCTCTGGCGTTTGCGTTCGCGATGGTCTGCGCGACCTTCGCACGACAAACGGGCGTCATGACCGCGGACACCGGCCCCACGCCTCACCCCTCGCCTCTCGCCTCTCACTACGTCGGCGCCGGCTCGTGCTCCGCGTCCGCGTGCCACAACGCCGGACATGGCTCGACGGGCAGCGAGTACACGACCTGGATCACGCGCGATCCGCACGCCAGGGCATTTGAAGCGCTGTTCAACGAACGCTCGAAGTTGATTCAGAAGAACCTGCAACGTAAGGTCGCGGCTCACGACGACGCGCGCTGCCTGCGCTGCCATGTCGCGCCCGATTATGACGATGCCAGACCGCCGCCGGCCGCGCCGTACTTCAAGACGGACGGCGTGAGTTGCGAAAGCTGTCATGGGCCCGCGAAGGATTGGATCAATCACCATCATCTCGACGCCTGGCGCCTCAAGACGCCGATCGACAAGAAATCGCTCGGCATGAACGACACGCGTTCGCTCGCTGGTCGAACGCAGCTCTGCGCGTCGTGCCACGTCGGCGCCGCGGGAATGGACGTCGATCATGAGCTGATCGCCGCCGGGCATCCGCGCTTGCATTTCGAATTCGCCGCGTTCCACGCGCACATGCCGCGCCATTGGCCGGACGCCAAGGACCGCGTGAAGCCCGATTTCGAGACGCGCGCCTGGCTCGCCGGCCAACTCGTCACGGCGCACGCCGCGCTCGAATTGCTGGCCGAGCGTACGAGCCAAACGCACGTTTGGCCCGAATTTGCGGAGTTCGATTGCGCGGCCTGTCATCACAATCTCCAGGCATCGAGTCCACGTCAAAAGCTCGGCTTCGGCCCACGCAAACCCGGCGTCTTGCCGTGGGGCCATCAAGTTGCGTTGACGTCCGTTGCCCTTCAAAAAATCGCGGACACCGACAAGGTGCGAGCGCGAATTCAGGCGCTGCAAAAGCTGATGGATGCAGGAAATCCAAATCGAGACGCGGTGGCAACCGAGGCACGTGGGGCCGCGCTGCAGTTGCGTCAGGTGCTTGATCGCCTCGACGCCGATTTCGTTGATGCCACTCCGGATCGCGAATTGCTGCGAAGTTTGCTGCTGGCCCGTGGCAAAAAAGCCGTCGCGACGACGGATGAGCTGACCCAGATCTACCTCGGCCTCGCCGCGCTTGGGAACAAGTCGGTGCTGCCTATTGCGGCGCCGAGTTTCCATCGCTTTGACCCGGACGCGATACTTGCTCGGTTGTCGCTTTTCAAAAACGCCAACAAGGGACCGTGACATGGCCGCAACTCGCCGCAGCGTGCTCTTATTGTTGGCAATGTTGACGATCCTCTTCGTTGGCGTCGCGGCAATGACCCGACCCACGCACGGCGACCCGCCGCGGCCCGTCGCGCACGAAGGCGACGGCCCCGCGAAACCAACCAAGCTGTACTTCGGCGTCGTCGCCTGCAGCACCGGCGGCTGCCATGACAACCCGGTCACGCCCAATCAAAAAGACATCCTCCTTTGCAACTACGATGAAGTTCGTATCTGGTCCAAGCAAGACAAGCACCGCGAGGCCAACAAGGTCCTCAAGAGCGAACGCGGCCTGCAAATGGCGAAGCTGCTCGGCATCAAGGGAGACATCGCCAAGGAGCCGAGCTGCATCAGTTGTCATGGCGTGCTCGTCGAGGACAAGAAATACATCCATGAAGAGAGCTTCGACCTCGCCGAGGGCGTTAGCTGCGGCGCGTGCCACGGGTATGCCAGCGAATGGGTCGATCAACATTCCACGTTTTTGCAACGCAAGAAATGGCGAGCCTTGAGTCGCAAGGTGAAGGAAAATCAGTACGGCATGCGCGACCTGTGGGACCCGGAGAAGCGGGCAACGCTGTGCGCGTCGTGCCATATCGGAAACTCGGCGGAAGGAAAAGTCGTGACGCACGCCATGTACGCCGCAGGGCATCCGCCGCTGCCGAGCGTCGAGCTGTCGACGTTTTCCGATGCGATGCCGCGCCACTGGAAGTACCTGGCGGAGAAGCCGGCGAATGTGCAGAAGATTCTCGAATTCGACCCGGCCAAGTCGGGACTGGAGCGCACGGAGTTTGTCGTCATCTCCGCGCTGGTGGCGTTTCGCGAATCGATGAAATTGCTGGCGACCCAGGCCGAGCATGGCGCGGAGGCGAAGGATCCCGATCAAAGCTGGCCGGAGTTGGCGCAATTCGATTGCATCGCCTGCCATCACGATTTGAAGTCGGATAGCTGGCGGCAAAAACGCGGCTACGCGGGCAAGCCGGGCCGGCCCATGATGCGCGAATGGGCGTCCGCGCTCGTGCCGATCGCGCTCATTCACGCCAGCAAGGGTGAAACGGAGCGCGAAAAAAAGCTCAGCAAGGAGCTGGCCGACAAATTGAAGGAGTTGACCGCCGCCTTCGACGCGCAGCCGTTCGGCGAACCGAAACGCGTCGCCAAGACCGCTCGCGACGCGGCAACGTGGGCGGACGGCCTGCTGAGTGGATTGCGTTCCACGAGCATCGATCGGACCGGCGCAAAAAACCTGCTCGTCGGCCTCGGCAGGGAGGCGAGGGCGCGCACCCTCGATTTCGATTCGGCGCGCCAGTTCGCCTGGGCGTTCCGCGCCATTCAGACCGAAGCCGATCCGTCCTGGGCCAAACGCGAAGGCATTGCTGCCGCGCTCAAAGAACTGGAGGATCAACTCAAGCTCGATTTCCCGAAGGGGCAAGTCGAAATTGCCAAGGATTACCTCAAGGAATCGCTTGAGCGTTTGAACAATTACGAGCCGCAGCGGTTTCGTAGCGCGTTTGATGTGCTGTCGAAGAATGGCAACTAATGCGTCGTCGCGTTTCTATTTGCATTTCGCCTGCTGTTTTGCGAAGATAATCCTACCTACCGAGTTCGTCGTTCACGCTTATTCCTGCCGCGAGAAACTTCATGCGATACCGCTGGGCCGCCGCAGTCCTTTGTACCACCTGCTTAACATCATTTTCCCACGCTCAGGAAATCGAGTTCAGCCGGCACATCTCGCCGATGCTCTATCAACTCGGCTGCTCCGCGGGGCAATGTCACGGCTCGTTCTCCGGCAAAGGCGGCTTTCGCCTGTCACTCTTCGCGGGCAGCGCGGACATGGACTTTCAAAACATCCGCGGCAGCTACAACCGCCGGCTCGATGCGCAAGATCCCGAGAGGAGTCTTTTGCTGTTGAAGCCGACCGGCCAAATCGAACACGGCGGCGCAGTGAAGCTTCGCAAGGGAAGCTGGCAATACGAGATTCTTCGCAAATGGATCGCGAGCGGCGCCCGCTACGACGCCGCCAAAGAGTCGAGGGTCCTGTCGCTGCGCATCGACCCGCCATCGCTCATTCTTCCCGGCGAGCCGAGCGGCGTAAGCCGCCGGTTGAGTCTCAAGGTCCTCGCCAAACTTTCCAGCGGGGCCGAGGATGACGTCACCAAGTTCACCAAGTTCGAATCACTCGACCCCAGCACCGCCGACGTGGACGCAGACGGCAACATCACACGTGGCCTCTCCGGCGACACCTCCGTGCTCGCGCATTACGCTGGCCAGGTCGCGTTCACGACGGTCCTCGTGCCGAACCTGCCGAACGCGAACGTCAAAGCGCCCAAGGAATCGCCGAGCGACGCGGCGGACAAGCTGCTCGTCGCCCGCATGACCAAGCTCAACATCGTGCCTTCGTCCGTGTGCGACGATCTGACGTTTCTGCGCCGCGTCCACCTCGACGTCGTCGGCCAATTACCGACGCCGGACGAGATTCGCGCTTTTCAGAACGACAAGTCGGCCGACAAACGTGCCAAGCTCATCGATAAACTGCTCGAACATCCGCTGCACGCCGCGACGTGGGCCGGCCGCATGTGCGACATGACCGGCGCCGACGATCGCTTCCTCGGCGACGGCGTCTATCAATTCCACGACTGGTTCCGCAACAAGCTCGAAGCGAATTGGCCGTGGGACAAGATCGCCTACGGCGTCATCTGTGCCACCGCCGCCGACGGTCGCGAACCGCAGCAAATCCTGGCCGATCAAAAGCTCGCGATCGAGGAGAAAAAGAAAGCCAAGGAAGCCGGCGGCAAACTTCCCGTGGCCGACGGCAAAAAACCCTGGCAGGTCGGCTACGCCACGCGCAACACGCTCGACTTCTTTCACTCCAACTTGATCCACACACAGGAGAAGCCGCGCATCATCGATTCGAAAAAGGTGGCCCTGCGCGTCGCCACCACGTTCCTCGGCGTGCGATTGGAATGCGCCCAGTGCCACAAGCATCCCAACGATCGCTGGTCGCAGGCCGACTTCTTCGGCTTCTCGATGACGTTCGCGCATACGTACATCAACGGCATCGATCCGAAGTTGAAATCGTCGAAGGTCAACTTGAACGGCGTACACGTGCAGGCGACACCGGTGGAGACGTTCCTCGATCCGGAGACGCAAGCGCCTTTGTCGGCGCGCATCCTCGGCGGCGCGAACATCGAGGTCAAGGGGGACATCGATCCGCGCAAGGAGTTGTGGAAGTGGATGACGGACAAGGACAATCCGTATTTCGCGCGGGCAATCGTCAATCGCGTCTGGGCGTTTTATTTGGGCCGCGGCTTCATCGAGCCCGCCGACTCGCAAGCGGCCGCCAATCCGCCGACGCATCCGGAGGTGCTGGACGAGTTGACGCGCGATTTCATCGAACACAAGTTCGATTTGCGGCACCTGCATCGCCGCATCTTGAATACGCTGGCGTACCAGCGCGACTGGCGGACGAACGTCGCCAACGCGAAGGACGAGCGCAACTTTTCGCATCGCCTGTTGCGCCGTCTCAACGCCGAGCAAGCGGTGGATGCGATCGCGCAAGCGACGGGGACGCCAGTGAAGTTTGCGAAACGTTTCGGCACGCCGCGCGACAACATCAAGGCAGCCGAACTGGCGCTCAGCCGCATGGGCGGCGATGACGCATACGTCTTGCAAATCTTTGGCCGGCCTCTCCGCGTGCAGAACTGCGATTGCGAACGCTCAGGCGCCGCGAGCTTGAGCCAGACGCTTTATTTGTTCAACGACGAGAAACTGCTCGGCAAGATTCACGACGCCAAGGGCCGGCTGGCGAGTCTGGAGAGCTCGATGAAGGACGACCGCAAGTTGCTTGAGGAACTTTACCTATGGACCCTGTCGCGCTATCCGACGGACGCGGAGGCGGAGCGTTCGATGAAGCATTTGCGGCAAGCGGCGTCGCGGCTGGAGGGTTTCCAGGACGTACTGTGGTCGCTCTTGAATCGGCATGATTTCGTGGTGAATCATTGAGTTGGTACTTGAAGTTTCGTTAATTGAAAGCACCGAAGGTGCGCAATGATAAAGCCCAGGGCAACGCCCTGGGTTACCAGACAATTAATGCAAAGCCCCGAAGGGGCGCAATGAACTTTGCGCGACGCGATTGCGCCCCTTCGGGGCTTTGATCTTCGCTGCTCGGTCCCCAGGGCGTTGCCCTGGGCTTTAACATTTTCGCACCTTCGGTGCTCTGGAATGAGCTACTTCAACGCGCGCGAATCTAACAAATGACAATTCACCAAAGTCAATTTCACGCCGCTCGGCGGCGACACAGGCTCGCAATTTCGTAGCCCACCAGTTCCTGTACGAGCTGCTCCGCGCTCGGCCGATCGCCCGGATCGCGCGACATCATGCGATCAAGCATTTCCGTCAATTCCGCCGACGCGTTCGCCCGGCAATCGGTCAAGAGCATCGGTTCCTGATGGCAATGCGAGCGCATCGTCTCCAGCGGCGAACCGTCCGGAAATGGCAGTTGCCCCGTCAACATTTCAAACAACGTCGCGCCCAGGCTGAAGATGTCGGCCCGCGCGTCGTCTCTTGGAGCGTCGCCGCATAATTCCGGCGCGAGGTAATTGACCGTGCCGAGCACGTAACCCTGCTCAAGAAAAGGCGCATTCTCGCCGGGTCGATGCGCGAAGCCGAGGTCGAGCAAGAGCGCCTTGCCGACATCGACGAGTCGAATATTCTCCGGCTTGACATCGCCGTGAATGAAGTCCTTGCGATGCAGGGCGGCGAGCGCCTCGGCCGTTTGGCGAACGATCCAGAGCGCGGTCGTCGAATCGAGGCAGTAATCGCGCCGCATGCGCCGGCGCAGCGATTCGCCGGCGAGATACTCCATCACGAGATAGTAAGGCGGGGTCATCACGTGCGCTTCGAGAACGCGCACGAGATGCGGATGCGACGCGCTCAAAGCCGCCCGTGCCTCGCGCTGTAGCAACTTGACGGCGACGGGCTGATCGTCCCAGTCGGGCCGCAATACTTTGACGGCGCAAGGAAAATCGGTGTCGCAGGCCCGTGCGGAGTAAACGGTGGTGACGGCGCCGCCGCCCAGGCAGGTGAAGAGCTCGTAACCGGGAATCTTCGGCAATGCCATCATGGCCGCGCCGCGCGTGAGAGGATGTGGGATATCGGTAATGAGTATCGGCGCGGTTGAAATGGAACTTGAGGCTATTCTTCGCTTAGCGCCCGCGCGGCGCCGCGCGGGCGCTAAACGAAGAAAGCGTCAATCACGCCGAATACCGGCCGGATCCTCCGCCGTGACGCCGGTCTGCTCGCTCGGCAACGGTCCCGCCATCGGCGCCTCATTGTCGGGCAGCTTCTTGAGGTGCGCATCGGCCCGAGGCGGATGGAAGAACAATAATAACAGCACCGCCGCCACCAACGCCGTCGCCGAAGGAATCAAGAACAAGGTGCGATAATCGACCTGCCCGTTCTGCGTGAGATGCCCTTGCAAAAACGGCCACAAGAATCCGCCGACGAGCGGGCCGAAGCCGATGATCAAGAAGTTGAACAAGCCCTGGGCGCTGGCACGGGCATCCTTCGGGAAATACTCGTCAACGAAGATATAAACGGTCGCAAAGAAGAACGCGTAACAGATGCCGTGCAGCACGTTGATGAGGATCGCCGGCGCCGGCTCCGGGAAAAACGCGAAAACGGCGAACCGCGCCGTATGGCCGAGGATGCCGAGGATCATCGTGGTGCGCCAGCCGAAGCGCTTGAGCACGAAGCCGAGGATGGCCATGGTGCCAATCTCGGCGACCTGGCCGATGCTCATCACCGGCATGACCCATTGCGGAGCGATGCCGACTTTGTTGATCAAGAACGAGCCCGTCATCATGAAGTAGCCCATATGAACCGTCGCGTCGATGAACGTCGCCACAAAGAGAATCATCATAAATGGATGGCTCAGAAGCTTCATCGATTCCAGCCAGGCGAATTGCGATTCACCCGCGGCCGCGGGCTTCGGCGGCGTGTGCGGCAACGTCAAGCTGAACCCCGCCAGGAGCAGCGACGCGATGCCGGCCGCGACATAGCTCATGCTGACGCCGTTCAGGTACGCGTCGCCCGTTTTGCCGTTTTCCGCTTTGAGCGCCTCGCCGAACCAGTTCGCGATGCCGATATCGCCGATGGATGGAATCTTCGACCAGTCAACGAGAATGAAGACGAACGGCAAACTCGCCGCGATCCAGCCGATGGTGCCCCACAGCCGCACGAGGCCGAAGTCGCTTTGCGCGTCCTTCATGTTCGTGAACGCGATCGAATTGGTGATGGAAATGGTCGGCACATAAAAGAGCGAATGAATGAGCATCAGTCCGAAGAACGGCCAAAACAGGGAAATGTCCTTATACGGCGAATCGGCCCAGAAGCCGCGCACGAAGCCGATGCCGAGGATCGCCAGGCCGCCGATGAGGTGACTGACGGAGAGAAACTTCTCTGCGGCAAAATTGCGGTCGGCGAACTGGTTCGAGAAAAACAGCCCGGTGATCGACGCGATCGCGAAGGCATTCATGAAAAACGAGATTTCCCAGTAGCCGAAGTCGAGCTTGATCAGGAAGTCCACCGCCAGCGGCAACCAGGCGCCCCAGATGAAAAACTCCAAAAACATCATGATCGAAAACTTCATTCGCAGCGACATAATCGGCCCTTCGCTCTTAGTACAATGAAACAAGCTGCCATGTTAGGCATGGCAGCGCGACATTGCAAGCGCCCAGTCGAAAATTGGAATGACCGATGCAAATCGATTTCTACGGCCTCAAGTTCGAAGCGTCCAAGGTCACCTGCTACCTCTGGTCCCCATGGCGCGCGTCCGCGATCGAGCATCGGCTCTTCAACGAAGCCAAGCAGCTACCCGGCGTCCACCTCGAACAGCAGCATGACGAGATGCGCGTGCAAATCACCGACGAAAAGTTGCTCAAGCAGGCGATGCTGAACATATCACGCATTCTCAAGGGCTGGCAAGAAGAAGCGGCCAGCGCCGGCAAGGAACGCCGCGTCTATCGCTGGCTCATCGAAGGCGACACCGACGAGCACGGCTACGATCACAACGGCGACGTTGCGTGCATTTGGATTTACCTCCGCGCCGGCCTGGAACGCGGCGACTTCGACGACGCCGAACCCAGCGAGTGGATCGACTTGAACGGCTTCGGTTTGAGGTTGTGGCCCGTCGGAAGGTAACGCAAGCCAATCCTGATGAATCAACTGTCAACAACGCGAGCGTTTTTCTTCCTGATCTGGCTCAGCTTCCAGCGTCAGGCGCGGGCGCACTTGATGGTCTGGATTTCACTCGGCTTGCTCGGCCTGTCGCTGCTCATCGTCGGCATCAACACGTCCGCCGGCCGCATGAGCATGGCCCACTGGCGGATGCCGCGCGGCAAAGGTCTCAATCAAAAAGAACGCCTTCAAGTTTTCAACGCGGCCGCCAGCCGTGTTCAACCGCCAGGCATAAACGTCGGCCCACAGATCGTGTTGGACGGGCTCGATGCGGCGATCGTTCACGGCAGCGGCATCTTCGTCTTCACCGACTGGGTCGTCTTCCGTCTGTTCGCCACGTTTCTCTTGCCGCTCTGGAGCATCGCCTTCGCCACCGAGGGTCTGGGCCGCGAACGTGAAGCGAACAACTTGCTCTGGGTGTTGACGCGGCCGATCCCGCGGTCGGCGATTTTCATTGCCAAGTATCTCGCGCTGTTGCCGTGGTGCCTGTTGATGAACCTCGGCGGGTTCGGCTTGTTGTGCCTGGCGGGCGGCTATCACGGTCGATTGGCGTGGACCATTTACTGGCCCGCAGTGTTCTGGGCGACGCTCGCGTTCTCCGCCCTCTTTCATCTCATGGGAGCGTGCTTGCGCCGGTCGGCGATCATCGCGCTGCTCTATGCGTTCTTCCTCGAAACGGTCATGGGCAACATGCCGGGCCACTTCAAACGGCTCTCGATCAGCTTCTACACGCGGTGCATGATGTACGATCGCGTCCAGGAGTTCGGCATCGGCATCAGCCCCGATCAGCCCAACATTTTCATGTCCGTGAGCGGCACGACGGCGTGCCTGGTTCTGGCGGGCGTCACCGTGGTTGGCTTGATCGTCGGCGCGATGGTGTTTTCAAGAAATGAGTATCTGGACGTGAATTGAGTGGTTATTACCACTCACCACTCAACACTCACCACTCAACACTCACCACTCACCACTATCTGTTGGATATCAACGTCGCAATCGGCTTCGTCTCCGGAATGTTATCGAGGATGATCTTCACGATCACCAACAACGGCACCGCCAAAATGGCGCCGATGATGCCCCACACAAACCACCAGAACGCCAGCGATACGACGATCAAGAACGGACTGACATCGAGCCGCTGCCCCGCCATTCTCGGCTCAATCCAACTGCCGATGATTTGCTGAATGCCGATGAGCAAGCTGGCGATGACGATCGGCTTCCACGCTTCATCGAATTGCAAAAGGCTGAGCAAGATCGGCAGCGTCACCGCGACCATGCTGCCGACGTACGGTATGTAGTTGAACAAGAAGATCAGGATGCCCCACGTCGCCGCGAGTTCGACCTCGAAGAACGCGAGGACCGCATAGGATCCGATGCCGGCGAGCGCGCTGACGAGCGTCTTGACGGCGATGTACTGGCTGA
>DAIOGM010000017.1:8458-19986 GCA_036745215.1 Gemmataceae bacterium | reverse complement strand
GTGCTCTTTGCCGAGCGCCAGGGCGACGCGGGCGGGGAAGCTCACCCTTTCGGCGACGAGAAAGAGGATGTAGAGGATGGTCAGCACCGCCATGGACGTCGAATCGCGCAATCGACCAAACGCCGTCGCCCCGGCCGCCGCCATTTCCTCCGGCGAGATTTCGATCTCGCGCAGGAAGTTTTCCTTGAGTTCGGGCGTTTGAAACGGCAAACGCTCCCGATAGTCGTGGATCTTCTTTTCGAGCCGCTTCTCGTATTGGATCAGCTTGTCTTTATCGGCGGCGACTTCCGCGAAGTTGGAGTACACCAGCGAGCCAAACGCGAAGACGCCAAGCAAGACGAGCGTGACGATAACGCCATAGGCGATGAGGGAGGGAAATCCCCAGCGCACGAGCAAGCGATGGAGCGGATTGGTCAGGAAGCCGAGGAAGAGCGCAATAAACAAGGGCTGCAAGATTTCGCGGAATTTTTCGAGCAAGTGAATCGACAGGACGAACAGTACGATCACGTAGGTCGCGGCACGAAGCCGGTGCAGGAAGAGCGAGCTTTCGGTTTGCGGCGTGGGTTCCACCGGGGGTGTCGTGGACATGGCGGCTCCAGGAACGATGGGCGATAGTATTGATATAGGTAGTATTTTCTTGACAGCGCTTCGTGTTGCGCGTTTCATAGGGAAGCCCAGGGGTGAGGTACTCCGAACCCCTGGGATCTTGTTACAAAAACATCCCAGGGGTTCGGAGTACCTCACCCCTGGGCTTCCGAGGCTCTTCCATGCCCGCTGATGGAATGCAATGGTGGCACATCATTGTCTCCACGCACAACAGCTGGCTCCCCGGCGACAAGCGAGGTTTCCGCTCGCGCGGGCACAAAATTCATTCCTCCGGCGACTACAAAAAGCCGCCGCCGATCGAGGAACATGCCGGTTTGTGGGCGTACCATCAACAACGATCGAACGGCCCGGTGATCATTCCGGAGAATCAATACGAAGTTGTTGGAAAAGCGATTTTGGTAAAGTTGAAAAAGCTAGGATATCGAGTGCTCGCGTTGAGCGTTTCTGCAACGCATTCGCACTGGCTGGTCGAATTGCCAGACGATCTCAAGCAAGCCAAGTTAATCGCGGGGCAATGCAAAACGGTATCATCGCACGCCATCCGCGCCGATGTTCCGGGCCGAGTGTGGGCATCCGGCGGCAGCTTCATTCGAATCAAGGAGCGTTCGCACCAATTGAACGCGTATCGATACATATTGAATCAGAAGGACGCGTGGACCTGGGATTACGCCAAGGAAGAAAAAGCAGAAGAAGAGACCAACGACAATCAACAATCCGAAGAAGCCCAGGGGTGAGTTACTCCGAACCCCTGGGATTGAGACGCGCGATCCCAGGGGTTCGGAGTACCTCGCCCCTGGGCTTGCTGGGACACAACAATGAAGACAAGAATCGCGCTTTGCGTTTTCCTGATCATCACTAGCGCCGCTCGTGCCGATGAAGGCATGTGGCTCCTCAATCAGCCGCCGCGCGACCTCTTGAAGAAAAAGTACGACTTCGACCTCACCGACGCCTGGCTGCAAAAAGCCATGAAGGCTTCCATCCGCTTCAACAACGGCGGCTCCGGCAGCTTCGTCTCTCCCAATGGCCTCGCAATCACCAATCACCACATCGGCTCCGATTCGCTGCAAAAACTGAGCACCAAGGACAAGGACCTCCACAAGCACGGCTTCCTCGCCAAGACGCTTGAAGAGGAATTGAAGTGCCCCGACCTCGAACTCAACGTGCTCCAGGAGATCATCGACGTCACCAAGGAAGTGCAGGACGCCGTCAAGCCCGACATGAAGCCCGCCGACGCGCTCGCCGCCCGCAACGCGATCATGGCGAAGATCACGAAAGACTCGCTCGCCAAAACCGGCCTGCGTTCCGACATCGTCACGCTCTATCAAGGCGGCATGTATCATCTTTACCGCTACAAGAAATACACCGACGTGCGTCTCGTGATGGCCCCGGAGCATCAGATCGCGTTCTTCGGCGGCGACTCCGACAACTTCGAGTATCCGCGCTACAACCTCGACATCTGCTTCTTCCGCGTCTACGAAAACGGCCGACCGGCGGCGACGCCTGAATACTTCAAGTTCAGCGCGGGCGGGCCGAAGGACGGCGAGTTGGTGTTCGTCTCCGGGCATCCGGGGACGACGAATCGGCTGGAGACGGTGGGGCGGCTCGAACATCGCCGCTATGTGACGCTTCCGTACATGCTCAAGTTGCTGCGCCACCGGGAAGCGCTCTTGTCGCAATACGCTGAAAAGGGGCAGGAGCAGCGCCGCCTGGGCCAGCGCGATCTCTATCCGGTCGCCAATGCACGCAAGGCCCTCACCGGTCAATACCACGGTCTGCTCGACCCCGCCATCATGAAGGCCAAGGAAGCTGCGGAAGCCACCTTGCGGCCCAAGGATCGCCAGGGGGAAAAGCCGTGGATTGATATCGAGACGGTCCAGGACGAGCTTGTCCACATCGAGCCGGATTATTACATGAGCGAACGAGGCGACGCCCTGAATAGCCGCCTTTATCAAATCGCCAAGCACCTGGTGCGGCTGGCCGACGAACTGCCCAAGGAAGACGGCAAACGGCTGCCGGAATATCGCAGTTCGGCGCTCGAGTCGCTCAAGTTTCAGCTCTTTTCGCCGGCGCCGATTTCGAAGGAATTCGAGCAAATGAAGTTGCTCGGCTCGCTCTATTTTGCAAAGGAGATGAGGCTTGGGGTGCATACGGGCAACAAATCGATCCCTGATTTTGCCCAGGCTTTGATCCAGGGCACCCGCCTTGATGACGTCGCCGAAAGAAAAAAGCTCTTTGAAGGCGGCGCCGACGCGATCAAGGCGTCCAAGGATGCGATGATTGTCTTCGCGCGCGAGTTCGACGCCGGCGCCCGGCAGGTTCGCACCATCTACGACCAACTGGAAGAGCGCCAGCAGCAAGCCTACGCCGAAATCGCCAAAATCCGCTTCAAGAAACTCGGCACATCCATCGCCCCCGATGCGACCTTTACGTTGCGACTCGCATTCGGCACCGTGCAAGGCTACGAAGTCGATGGCGCCAAGCTCGGCTACACGACCACATTCGACCAGATGTATGCTCGCGCCAATGAGCAGGAGAATCATCACCCGTTCGACTTGCCCAAACGCTGGCTCGACATGAAGGACAAGCTCGATCCGAAGACGCCGTTCAACTTCGTCTCGACCGCGGACACCATCGGCGGCAACTCCGGCAGCCCGGTGCTCAATCGAGCGGGCGAGTTCGTCGGCATCAACTTCGACCGCAATCGTCATGGCCTGGTGCGAAACTTTGTCTACACCGACCACCAGGCTCGGCACATCAGCGTCCACTCCCGCGCCATTCTCGAAGCGCTGCAAAAGCTGTACACCGCCGATGGCTTGGTGAAGGAGTTACAGAATTGACGCCGCAGATGCACGCGAATATACGCAGATGAGTCAAAAACTCTGCGTCCTCTGCGCCTCTGCGTTTCAAAATTTACTCGTCCGCCGCCCAGTTTGAAACGCAAAGACGCAGAGCCCTGATTGCTCCATCATCTGCGGCCATCTGCGTGCATCCGCGGCCATTTTATTTGACGCCGCTCTTCTTGCGTGCCTCCAGGAATTCTTCTCCCGTATTCCACGTCGGCAACGAATTTGCATTCGCGGCCTCGCGACCCACGTCGAACGCGAAACGCATCAGCACGGGATAGCCGGAGAAATCCCAGTCCTCGTGGTACTGGTCCTGAGGCGTGTGATACACCTTGGCGATGAAGTCCGCCATCGCTTTCTTCGCGAAGTCGGCGGATTGGCCCTTGATCTTCTCGCCGGGAAACACCGAGAAGCCCGGCACGCCGCCGCGCGCGAGTGCGAAATGGTCGGAACGATAATAGAAGCCCAGATGCGCATTCTTGTCCGGCTCGATCGCGAGCTTGTGCTTGGCGGCGACATTCTGAATCATCGGCCAGGCGGTCGAGCGTTCGGCGCCGCTGATGACGATCGACTCGGGAACGCCAAGCGGCAGCACCGTGTCGAAGTTGAGATTGAGGGCCGTTTTGCCGAGCGGGAACGATGGCTTCGACGCGTAATACGTGGCGCCGAGCAAGCCGCTCTCTTCCGCCGTCGTTGCTAGGAAGATGGCCGAGCGCTTCGGCTGCGGTTTTTGCGCGGCCCAGATGCGCGCCATTTCCAGAAGGATTGCGGATCCGGACGCGTTGTCGAGCGCGCCGTAAAAGATATCGCCGCCGATGGACGACTTGCCGACGCCGAGGTGGTCCCAGTGCGCCGAGAAGATGACGGCTTCTTTCTTGAGTTCGGGATCGCTGCCTTCGACGACGCCGATCACGTTCTTGGTGACGATTTTCTGCGTCGTCGTCGGAATGTGCCCTTGAATGCGAACGCCGAGCGGAATGGCCTTGAAGCCGCGCGTGTCCGCTTTTTTGAGCGCTTCTTCGACGGTCAGACCGACCGACGCGAGCAACTTGTCGCCCGCTTTTGACGACAGCCAGCCGGCGAACGCGAGGGCGGGGCTGCCGGCCGGCTGCTGGATCATCGCGCCTTTGAGTTTCTTGACGACGGAGTATGGATAGCCGGCCGTCTCGTTGGTGTGAATGATGAGCACTGCCTTGGCGCCTCGCCGCGTCGCCTCCTCGTACTTGTACGTCCATCGGCCATAGTAGGTGAGCGCCTTGCCGCCGAAGAACTTCGGATCATCCGACGGCGGCTCATTGGTGAAGCAGACGACGACCTTGTCCTTCACGTCAATGTCCTTGTAATCGTCCCAGCCGAACTCCGGCGCCGTGATGCCGTGGCCGACGAAGATGGCCTGGGCGTCGAAATCTTCGGAGACTTGCGTCTTGCTCACCCCGGCGAATTCATCTTCCAGTTTGAATGGCGTGTATTTGTTGCCAAGAATCATCGCCAGCTTCGCCTTCGGCTCGGTGTTCACCATCACGAGCGGCACCGCCTGGAAAAACGTGCCTTTATCGCCGGCGGGCTTGAGGCCCGCCTTCGCAAACGCCGTCGCGATGTGATCGATCGCCAGATCCTCGCCGCGGCTGCCGATGCCTCGGCCTTGCAGTTGATCGCTCGCGAGGTATTTGACATCGGCGCGGATGCGATCAATGGAGATCGCCGGCGTCGTGTCTTGCCCGTGAAGTTCGGAAACGCAGACGGCAAGAATTAGCGTGAATGGAAGCGTGCGCGGGTTCATGGGAATCTCGTTTCGGCGTCAATCAATGAAAAAGCCGCTGACGAAAGTCGTCAACGGCAACGTAGGAATGGGCGCTACAGGATTTGAACCTGTGACCCCTAGCGTGTCGAGCTAGTGCTCTAGCCAACTGAGCTAAGCGCCCGCGAGAGCGGGGAACGATTTTACCTTAGACTGGGAGCGGCGTGTCGTCAAGGCGGATGCGTCACTTCGGCGCCGGCGGCCGATTGAACGACCGCTCCACGCTGTCCTTCACATCCACCGACACCGGCTGATCGCGCCAGAGCCAGCGCATCATATCGGGCAGAATGGCGCCGCCGTGCTTGGAGCTATGGCCGCCGATGCCCCAGACGTAGTTCACGTCGTAGCCTTTCTTGGTCAACGCATCGACGAGACGAACGTTCTGGTGGAACCAATCGCGTTTTTCGTCGTATCTCCCGAACTTGCCGGCGCCGCGATTGTCGTTGCGGCCATCTTGAAAGAAGACGCGGATCGGCTTCTTGTCCGCGGCCAACACGCGCTCCGGGTAAACGTGGCCGCCGCGCAGATTGACGAAGCTGCCGATGAAGCTGACCACATTGCGAAATTCGTTCGGCCGTTCCCACGCGACCATGAACGCGGCGATCGCGCCGGAGCTGGCCCCGCCGATGCCGCGCTGCTCGGGATCCTTGGAAATGTTGTAATCCTTGTTCAAGGCCGGCATCAATTCGTCGCAGATGATCCGGGCGTACTTGTCGTCCGGCGTGTTGTACTCGGCCGGGCGATTGGTGGTGCGATCGCCCCACTCCTTGGGATTCGGTTCCGGTTGCTCGGGCGTCTTGCCCGGATTGATGAACACCGTGATCATGACCGGAATCTCGCGGCGATGGATCAAGTTGTCCATCACGTTTTGAGCGCGGATATCACCCGTCTCATTCTTGAACGCCTGGCCATCGTTGAAGATCATCAAGCTCGCGGGCTTCGACTTGTCGTACTGCGCGGGCACGTAAATCCAGTACGTGTGAGCGGTGCCGGGATAGACCTTGCACTCCACCTTCAGCGGCCCGACCATTTTGCCGCGCGGCACGCCGTCCTGCTCCAGCGAATCGGGACCGAGCTTGTAGAAGCCGTCGGTTCCTTGAGCGAAAGCGTACGATCCGATTAACAAGATTGCCAATGTCGTCAAGATAACGCGGGTCATGGCTGGTGATCCTGGTTGCAGTGGTTTCTTTCAGAGTATTGAGAATTGTGCCTGCGAATGGCCGACTCAATCCCCCACCGGAAAATACACGCTCGCTGGCCGCACCGACGGCAAGCGATCGATCTCCGCGAGCGCTGCTTGAAACGCGCCGGTTGGCACGGTGTGCGTCATGATAATGAGCGGCACGATCTCGGTTTCTTCATCCGCATGATCGAGCGCCTCGTGCTGAATCACCGACGCGATGCTGATGAGATGATTCGCGAGAATGCGCGTGATGTCGGCCATGACGCCGGGGCGATCCTCGACCATCATGCGCAAATAGAATCGGCTGCGCATTGTCGTCGCATCGCGCAACGTGATGTGCTGATGATTGCCCGACCAGAGCCGCAGGCTGCTAAAGGTTTGCTGCGCCCGGCCGACCGCCATGTCAATGATGTCGGCGACGACGGCGCTGGCGGTCGGCATCTGCCCGGCGCCGCGGCCATAGTAGAGCGTGCTGCCGACGGCGTCGCCGACGACGAACAGCGCATTGAAAGCGTCGCGCACCAGGGCGAGCGGACTGTTCTGACGCAGCATGACGGGCGAGACGTGCAGGGCGAGTTGTCCCGCCGCTTGCGGCTTCGCGCTTGTCGTGCGCTGCCCGATCGCTAAGCCGCAAGCGGCGGGATCGAGCCACGCTTCCGCGAGCAGCTTGATCGTGTAACCCAGCTCCTTGGCAAAACGAATATCGAGCTGATCGATACCTGCGATGCCGCGCCGCTTGATTGCCGACACGGGCAGCGACACGCCGAACGCGATCTGCGCCAGGATCGCGAGCTTGTGGGCCGCATCGGTGCCGTCAACGTCCATCGTCGGGTCGGCCTCCGCGTAACCTTTCTGCTGCGCCTCGGCGAGAACGTCGGCGTACGCTCGGCCATGTTCGGTCATGCCGGTTAGGATGTAATTGCATGTGCCATTGAGAATGCCTTGCAACGAGAGAATCTGATTGGCCGCCAATCCTTGACAGAGCGCGCCGATGATCGGGATGCCGCCGCCGACGGACGCTTCAAACGCGATCGCTCGGCGGTGACGTCGCCCGGCGTCGAAGATCTCGCTGCCGTGCATCGCGAGGAGCGCTTTGTTGGCAGTGACGACGTGCTTACCCGCTGCGAGAAGATCGAGGACGGCGCGTTTCGCGTAATCGACGCCACCGACGACTTCGACCGCCGTATCAATGGTCGGATCGTCGATCACCTGACGCAAGTCGGTCGTCACGAGGCTCGCCGGGATGCACGCATCGCGCGGCTTATTGCGATCACGCACGACGACGCGGCAAAGCTCGATCGGCCGGCCGGCGCGAGCGGCAAGTCGATCGGGCTGTTCGAGCAGCAGTTTCGCGACGCCGCTGCCGACGGTGCCGCAGCCTATGAGGGCGATGCGATAGGGGGTCATGCGGACTCTCCATTCTTGGACAACATAATGATAGCGAAGTCATGCGGCATGAAGTTGGGTTGACGACGCAGTTTGCAGAAGACTCAAAGACCTCACGCAAAGGCGCAAAGGCGCAAAGAGGTAAACGGAGAAAAGCTCGGAGATTTTGACGCCAAATTCGAATCAAGGAACGAATCCAACCTGCCTTCTTTGCGCCTTTGCGTCTTTGCGTGAGTTTCTTGAAGTTTGTTCCTTATGACTGTCCCTCTTGTGACACGTTGCCTCATTGCGGTACAATTCCGTCGCACCCGTGAGCAGCCGCCTTGAGACGCCAATCTCTTCCAGCGGGCCGAGAGGTGAATCCCATGCGTCGAATCACTCGCGCGATCCTGGCTGCGGTCGCCGTGCTTATTCTCAATGCGCCCAGCTTTGCGCAAGTCGTCGTCCCCACCGATCCGCCCACGATCCTCAAATCGAAAGAACCGCGAACGCGGCGCGACATCGACTTGCGCGATTCGATGCACAAGTACGTCCACGGCCTCGAGTGCATGCGCGACCAGAAATTCCATGACGCGCTTCAGGCATTCGAGGAAGCCGCCCGGCTCGATCCGGATTCGCCGGCGATCATCAAGGCGCAGCTTCCCATCCTCGTCGGACTGGATCGGTTAAGCGACGCGTTGGCCGGCTGCAAGAAGGTCGTCGATCTCGATCCCGGCGATTATTCGACGTGGTACGTGCAGGCCAAATTGCAGCGTTCCATGATCCGCTATGCCGACGCCATCACGTCGCTCGAACGCGGCTTGAAGTCCAGTGCCATCAAGGAACGCCCGGAAGCCGCCCAGCAGATGTATCTGGAACTCGGCGGCCTCTATGAGCACACCGAGAAGTTCGGCCCCGCCGCCGACGCGTTCAATCACGCCGCCGCGATTCTGGAGCATCCCGATCGCATCGCCGAGAAGGCGCACGTGCCAATTGAAGCGGTCCGCGCTCGCGCGGGTGAAACCTACGAGAGAATCGGCCTGCTCTACAAGCGAGCGAAGCAGTATGACGAAGCGATCGCAGCGTTCGCGAAGGCGCAGGACCGTGCTCCCGATCGGGCCGGCCGCATCAATTACCTCTCCGCGCATACGTGCAACGATGCCGGCCGGCTCATGGAAGCGTTGAAGCATCTCGACGCCTATTTGCGAACGCAGCCGCTCGGCATCGAGCCGTATGAAATGAAGGTCGAACTCTTGCGCAAACTTCAGCAAGCGCCGGCGATCGTCCCCTGGCTCGAACAGACGGCCCAGCGCGACCGCTTCAACAACGCGCTACAGCTTCTCTATGCCAAAGAACTCGTCAACGCCAAGGAAGGCAAGAAAGCGGAGTCGGCCTTCAAGAAGATCCTCGAAGATTCGCCGAGCGCTGAAGCGTATCGCGGCCTGTTCACGGTTTACAAAGGCGAAGGCGCCGCCGGCATGGCCCGTATTCTCGAGATGCTCGACAAGGTCATGGACAAGGCCGCCCGCGACGACGCGCCGGCCGGCTTCAGCGTCGTGCAGCA
The DNA here is from genome assembly GCA_036745215.1 of Gemmataceae bacterium. Classification (GTDB taxonomy): domain Bacteria; phylum Planctomycetota; class Planctomycetia; order Gemmatales; family Gemmataceae; genus SIAQ01. Next base: position 10,627 of record DAIOGM010000017.1, on the reverse strand, counting down.
AGCCAAGGGCATGATCGGCGCCATTCGCGAAGACGGCGAGCTGGCCCGCGGCCTCGTGGATGTCGCGTTTCGTCAGCCGGGCAACGAGGGCTTGAATTTCGACACGCTCTACTTCCTCGCGGTGCTGGCGGACAAGCATCGCAAGACCGACGAGGCCGAGCGATTTTATCGCCAGTGCCTCAAGGACAAGAAGGCTCAAGGCAACAACGAGCCGATCCTTTACAGCGGCCTCTTGCGCGTGATGATGAAAGCTCGCAAGCACCAGGCCGTGCTCGATCTCTGTCAGGAAGGCTTGAAATCGGCCAAGTCAACGAACCCGCTGCTCTTCGTCAACGACATGGCCCGCGCTCAAGCCGGTTTGCGTCGTTACGACGATGCGTTGAAAACCGTCGGTCTCGCCCTCCAGCAACCGGGCGCCAGTGAATTGACCTTCAAGATGCTGCGCGTCCGCATTCTCACCATGGCCGAGCGTTACGATGCCGCGGAAACCGAATGCAAGGCGCTCATGAAGACGTTCGACAAAACGGCCGAGGTCATCGAGATTCGCTATCTGCTCTCCAACGTTTATTCCAGCGCGAAGAAGCAAGGCGACGCGGAAGCCCAGTTGCAGATGATTCTCAAAATCGATCCCGACAATCCGACCGTCAACAACGACCTCGGCTACCTCTGGGCCGACCAGGGCAAGAAGCTCGAAGTCGCGGAGGACATGATTCGCAAGGCACTCGACGTAGATCGCTCGCAGCGCCGCCGCAATCCGAACCTGACCGCCGACGACGACAAGGACAACGCCGCGTTTGTGGACAGCCTCGGCTGGGTGCTGTTCCGCCGCGGCCAATTCGAGGACGCGAAGAAGGAGCTGGAACGCGCGGCCGTGCTCGACGGCGGCGAGGATCCGGTGATTTACGATCATCTTGGCGACGTCTATCAGCGTTTGCGGAAGCGCGTCGAGGCCGGGCAAGCGTGGCAGCGTGCTCTCGATTTGTACAAGGTCGGCGTGCGCGGCAAGGACGACGAACGCCTTCGCGATCTCGAACGCAAGATCAAGCAGGTGCGCGAGGAGATCGGCGGCCGGTGAACACCGTGGAATACGATTCCAATCGTGTCGCGTTGACGAACGACACCATTGGAATGGTATTCCACCGAACTAAATGAAACCTGCAAATGCGCTGGACCAATTCCGACACCATCGGTTTCTTGATTGGTTCGGCCATCTTCATTGTGCCGCAGATTGCATTTCTTCAATTTGCTGAACGATTCCGCAAACCGGGCGATCAAGTCGATCAATCCAATCACTACGCCATCGCGGTGGTGCTGGGCCTTGTCGGCGCGGCGGTAGCGTCCGCCATTGCTTGGAAGTGGGGCGGCAGCGCGGAGGGCCGATGGACCATGCACGGACTGGTTGCGACGTTAATGATGAGCAGTGCCGTTCTCGGATATTGCTTTTGGTTCCGTTAGTTGACGGCAAGTTACCCGCCGCTTTCGTTTCATTCGTTTCTCCACCCCCCACCCCCTGAAACGAAACGGGTTCTGATGAAACGAAACGGGTTTTGGTGAAACGAAACACATTCCGCAAAAGTATCGGTTTTCTTGTCTTCGCGTCAAAACTCCCTTTGCTTTTTCAATTTCGCTCGACGATAATACTGGGAAGGCCGTCTCATCTCCGTTCGTTTCAGGGGATTGCGTCATGGTCGAAGAAACCCGTCTCCTCGTCGTCAAACAAGTCAATCGCGTTCGCCGTCGGCTGCTGCTGCAAGTCGTCGTCGAAAGCCTCGTTTTGACAGCGGCGCTTGGCCTGCTGTTGACGACCATCTGGTTCCTCGTGCGGCCCTTCACGTTCGCGGCGGCCGGCGAATCGGTGCGCTGGACCGTGCCGTCGATCATCCTCGCTGTCAGCCTGCTCGGCGGCGCGCTGCTGGGTTGGCTGCGCCGGCCGAACATGGTCGCGTCCTCGCTTGCGCTGGACGAGAAATTCACCCTCAAGGAACGCGTCACGACCTTTCTGACGTTGTCGCCGGAAGAACTTGATACGCCCGTTGGTCGGGCGTTGTTGCACGACGTTTCGGCGCATCTGGAAAAGCTCGAAGTCGCCGGCGCGTTTCCGCTGCAGGTGTCCTGGCAAAAGCTGATGATGCCCGCAGGCGCTTTGGCCCTCGCGCTTCTGGCGTGCGT
>DAIOGM010000017.1:5419-8448 GCA_036745215.1 Gemmataceae bacterium | reverse complement strand
CGATGCTCGGCAAAATCAATTTCAGCTCACGGGTCGTCGCCGATGCGCCGAAGGCCAATAACCTCGTCGATACGACCAAGATTCAGGAAGAACTTGAAAAGCTCAAGAAGAACATCGCCGAGCGCAATCGGGAACAGCTGCCGAAGTCCGAGGAACTCAAGGCGCTGGAACAGGAATTCGAAAAGCTCGTCAATCAGCCGATCGAAAAGAGCCAGGAAAAAATTCGCGAACGCATCGACGAGATGCGCAAGCTCGAAGATCGCATGGCCCAGCGGTTGGAGAGCGTGCGCGAGAAAGCCGAAAAAATTGATGCACTCAAGAAACATCTCAAGCAGCTTTCGCTCGACAAGAACGATGCGCTCAAGGAAGGCGCTGCCAAAGACCTGGAAGACGCTCTCATGAAAGGCGATTTCGAAAAAGCCAAGGCCGCCCTCGACAAGCTGGCCAAGGACCTCAAGAACGACAAGCTCGATCCGGAGAAGCAAAAGGATTTGGCCGACCAGTTCAAAAAACTCCAGGACAAGCTGCAAAAGCTCGCGGACAAGGACAAATTGAAAGACAAGTTGATGAAGGACTTCAAGGACGGCAAAATTAATGAGGAACAGCTCGAACGCGAACTCGATGCCTTGCAAAAACTTCAGGAATTGACCGACATTATCGGCGATCTCGAAGAGGGTCTCGGCAAGGGCAAAGGCAAAGAGGCCGGTGAGAAGCTTGGCGAAATGATGAAACGTTTCGGCGAAATCGAGCTGACCGATCAGGAAATCCGCGATATTCTCCGCGATCAACAGGAAATCGAAAACGCCATGCGCGCGCTGTTGGACGCCCTGGCAGAAGGGGAGGGCGACGACGGCGATGGCCTGAACGGGGGCGGCCGGCCCGGCGCACGCAGGCCCATTGATCCGAACGATCCCAACAGCAAAATCAGCCCCGAACGGAGCAGGGCCGAGGTCAGCTCCAAGGGGCAGCAACGCATCACCGGCTACGCCCGCGGCGGCAATTTCAACAAGGTCCCCGCCAAGGAAGTCGGCGGCGCCTTCCGTCAGGCCGCCCAGGACGGCCCCGAGGCCCTCGATCGCCAACGCATCCCCGATGACGCGGCCGACATTGCTCGCGATTATTTCCGCAAGCTTGGCAATCAAAAATAAAGGAATTTTACCTAAATCCACGGGGATGAACCCCGTGGCTCGCTGGAAAAAAACTCGTCCGCTCATTTGCCTTTCTGCCTACAGTAACCTACCTTTGTTTGTCCTCAACTTTTGGGGAGAAGAAGAGGACCTCGGGGCCGTTCGGCAGAGAGGGGATTGTCGGCGGCCCATTTTTTTTTCCCCCTTGCACACACGCCAGGCGCATTCTTGGACTAAGATGCGCCTGGCGATTTTGTTTGCGCCAAGCTTGCGTTTAGCGCTCGCGCGGCGCCACGCGAGCGCTAAACGCAAGCAGGGCCTTCCTATAATAAACCCATGCGCATCGCCATCACCGCCGACTTGCACTGGGGCCACAATCGCCTGGGCGACGACGCGACGCGATTGCTCCTGGAACAACTGCAATCGCAACCGCCCGATCTCTTCCTCCTCGGCGGCGACATCGGCACCGACGCACATTTCGCGGAATGCCTCCAGCTTTTCCAACCGCTGTCCTGTCCCAAGGCGCTCGTGCCCGGCAATCACGACGTCTGGGTCGCGACCAACGACCATCGCGGCGATTCCCTGGCGGTTTACGAGCATACACTTCCCGTCCAATGCGCGACGTGGGGCTATCACTACCTCGACCGTGCCCCGTTGATTTTTCCCGATGCCAATCTCGCCATCGTCGGCAACATGAACTGGTACGACTATTCCTGGTCGATCGAGCGCATGAAAGCCGAGGTGCCCAAATGGGAATGGCATCTCGCCAACAAGGCGTTCACGCGCGGCCGGCACAACGATGGCAAATTCGTCGTCTGGAACACCGACGACGTCCGCTTCACCGCGAAGCTCGTGGCCGAGCTAGAGAAACATTTGTCGCAAGCGCTGGACAAGGTCGAGCGCGTCATCGTCCTGACGCACCATCCCGCATTCCACGGGCTTGGTTTCCCGCGCAAAAGCCCGGCACAAGGCCTCGACGAATTGCTGTGGGAAGCGCTGTCGGGCAATCGCGCTCTGGAAGAATTGTTGCAAAAACACGCCGAGCGAATTCCGCTGATCCTGTCCGGCCATATTCATCGCGACGTGGATACGACGCTCGGACCATCGCGCGGCATCAACATCGGCGGCGACTATCACTTCAAGCGGTTGCTGATGCTCGATTGGCCTACATGCACGATCGAGACGCACGTGTTCGGCGACCCGAACCGGCGACGTTGACGCGAATTTCCTTGACATGCGTCGCCGGCTGCCTTATCTTCACGCGTATCAAGTCTCCACTACACGTATTTTCCGAGCAAAATCGCATGAAGTTTCTTCAGCTGGCGGTTCGGGCCGAAGTTGCCGATGCCGTTGCGCATGGACGACCGGTGGTAGCTTTGGAATCGACGCTCATCGCGCACGGGCTGCCGTGGCCATTGAACTTGGAGACGGCATTCGCGGCGGAGGCGGCGGTCCGCGCGGAAGGCGCGGTGCCGGCGACCATCGCGATCCTGGGCGGGGTGCCGACGGTCGGGTTATCGGAAGAGGAATTGCACGACCTGGCCCGCGATGAGCACGTCATCAAGGCGAGCCGGCGCGATCTGGCGGCTGCAGTCGTGCAAAAGAAAACGGCGTCAACCACGGTCGCCGCCACGATGGCGCTGGCCCATCTTGCCGGCATTCGCCTGTTCGCGACCGGCGGCATCGGCGGAGCGCATCGCGAATCGCACATGTGGGACATCTCCGCCGACCTCGTCGAGCTGGCTCGCACGCCGGTCACCGTCGTCTGCGCCGGCGCCAAGAGCATCCTCGACATTCCGCGCACGCTGGAAATCCTCGAGACCGAAGGCGTGCCCGTCATCGGTTACGGCACCGACGAGTTTCCTGCGTTCTACGTGCACTCTTCCGGCGAGCCAACCACGG
>DAIOGM010000017.1:0-5409 GCA_036745215.1 Gemmataceae bacterium | reverse complement strand
CCACGGCGCGCGTCGATAATCCGGCCCAAGCGGCGGCGCTGATCCGCGCTCACTGGGACCTTGGCGGCGGCGGCATCGTGCTGGCTCAGCCGATCGAGGAGCATGCCGCCCTCGATCCGAATGCGTTCATGCACGCCCTGTCCGAAGCGGAGCAGCAAGCGATGGGCGTCGGCGTGCGCGGCAAGGAGTTGACGCCGTTTCTCTTGGGTCGCTTGGCGGAGATCACCGAGGGGCAAACGCTGCGGGCCAATCACGCGCTCGTCATTGCGAACGCGCGATTGGCCGCGAAAGTGGCGCAGGAAGTGTCGAGGTTGGAGCGTTAAACGAAAACAACGCAAATCACAACTTTTCCTTCACCACCCGCGTGTAGCGAATTTCCATCACCTTGAATTCCGTTTTCTCGCCTTCCGGCAAGCGGAACATGTCAAACGATTGTTCGTCCGCGCTGATGATCGTCAGCACATCGCGGGCCTTCATTTTCTTCTTGGTCATCGGTTCAAAATCGTCGCCGAAATTGATCAGCGTTTTCTTGGCGGCGTCGTAGGTACCTTCCATGACCATCATGGTCGTGGACATGCTGTCGCACCAGGTCGTCGTATATTTCTTTTTGTTGGGATCGAACCCGACGATGCCGAGGCCGGTGAACTTGGCGCCGAAGAATTCGCCGGCGAAAGTCTCTTGCAAAAAATTGCCGTCGAGGATCATCGTGCGCGTCAGGACGCCCTTGCTGGATGCCGGCTTGGTCGGATCGGGAAAGTAGACCTTGATCTCGGCGTTGAAGGTGCCGACGAGGCTTTCCAGGACTTTGTGCTCGGGGCCGCGCTCGACTTTCTGCGGGCCGGCGTCTTTCTTTTTGTCGCCGGCGCCGACGGGAACCGCGGCGGCGGCGATCATGCAACACACAACAAGCAGGGGGATGATGCGTTTCATGGGACCTCACATGATGGTGACATAGAAACCGGTTAGAACCGTCCGGAGCAAACATACCAGACGTAGGACGGACATTCCTGTCCGTCCAGGCGAGGACGGACAGGAATGTCCGTCCTACGGGTATCACAAGAAACGCCGCTCGCCTACAGATTCAACGTTGGCAACTCGGCCGCCGCGGCGCCGACCTTGCCGATCTCGGCGGAAACGATCGTCGCCAGATTGAGATAGGTTTTGGCGATCGGGCTGTCGGGATGCTTGTGGACGATCGGATCGCCCTGGTCGCCGCACTCCGCGATGCGCGGGTCGATCGGGATCTCGCCCAGAAACCCGACGCCGGCTTCCTTCGCGAGCTTCTGGCCGCCGCCGTGGCCGAAGATTTCGTAGCGCTTGTTGTCCGCGCCCAGGAAGTAGCTCATGTTCTCGACAATGCCGAGCACGGGGACGCGCACTTGCTTGAACATTTCCAGGCCCTTGCGGGCGTCGATGAGGCTGACATCTTGCGGCGTCGTGACGATGACGGCGCCGGACAATGGCGCGGTCTGCGTCAGCGTCAGTTGCGCGTCGCCGGTGCCGGGAGGCAGGTCGATCACGAGGTAATCGAGGTCGCCCCAGTTGATTTGCGTCAGGAACATGGTCAGGTATTTGTGGATCATCGGGCCGCGCCAGATCATCGCGGTCTCGGGCTTGACGAGGAAGCCCATCGACATGAGCTTCAAGCCATAGCGGTCGAGCGGGAACTGCGCCGTGTTCGGATCGAAGATTTCATGCACGCCCATCATGATCGGGATGCTCGGCCCATAGATGTCGGCGTCGAGGAGACCGACGCGCCGGCCGAGGGATTGCAGGGCGAGGGCGAGGTTGGTGGCGACCGTCGATTTGCCGACGCCCCCCTTGCCGCTGGCGACGGCGACGACGTTCTTGACGCCGGGCATCGCGATTTTCTGAGGTGGGCCGCCGTGGGGTTGCATGAATGGCTCCGTTATTTCTTTGAACACTCCGGACATTGACAGAGTTCACGCAAATGTTCCAGCGTGAACAGCCCCGAATCGTGGCCATCGCTCCAGACGATCTTGTACGCGTAGTAGCCGACCGGCTCGATCCTCATCGGCTTGAGCGGCGCAAGTTCGCTCGGCTTCAAGATGCGAAACGGATCGGGCGGCTGCAAATGCTCCTCGCGGCAGCCGGCGCATGGGCAGTTGGCGCGAAGGTGCGTCCAGTGATATTCGCTGCGATGCCCGTCGTTCCACTCGATGATCAGCTTGTCGTCGCCATCTTTTTTGAGCGCAACGGGACGCAGTGCGGCGGCAGCCATTCAATTGCCTCGACACGCGGGGGGCCGTTGAAATTATAGAAAAGGCGGGTGCAATCGCAATGACGTGGCAAGCCCCAGGGTGAGGTAATCCGAACCCTGGGGTTCCGATCGAATCGAACCCCGGGGTTCGGGGTACCTCACCCCGGGGCTTCCATGTTGATTTGAGTGGATTACTTGGATTTCTTGGGCAAAAGCGATTTGAACTCAAACCCGACGTTGCGAATCGGCCCAGCCGGCTCCGGCGGCGCAAACGTCGCCACGGTCGCGGAAATCGTCAACGCGAAACCGTCGTTTTGCGGCGTCGCGGTCACGAGGCACGCCTGATTCTTCAACATGACACGCGCGTTGGACACCGCCTTGTCTCCCTCCCACACCTTGCGGGCGCCGTCCCAAAGTTCGAGGCTCACCTTCTTTTTGAGCACTTCCCAGCCGTCGCCGAGCGGCTGCAATGGCAACTTGGTCTTGCTGTTGAGTTGCACCGTCATGGCCATGTCGCTCTTCTTGATCGTCTGCGGCGGCGATCGGCTTTCCATCACGACCTTGACCGCCGCCAGCCAGGACGGCGGCGGGGCGTTGGGCGCCAGCATGCCGGTCGGCTTGAACAACTCGCCCGTGACGATGACGCTGTTCTTGTCCGGCCCGATCTTGACGCTTGCATTGCGCACTGGCGCGTCCTTGTCCAGCTTGTTGACGAGCTCCGCGCTGAGGACCGTACAGCCGGCGTCCGCCAGCCGCTCGCGACGAAACGGCGACACGCTCCCTTTCGTATCCGGTTGCCATGCACAATGGACACGCATCTCGCGCGTGCGGCGATCGACGCGCACCGCTTCATAGGTCACCAGCAACTTCGCCGTCGGATCGGTCGTGTCGCTCGGACTGACGAACACCGTCTGCGACTTCTCGACGAGCTGTTTGCCGTTCACCGCGGAAAGCCGCACCGTGTAGGAGCCCATTTCATGAAAGGTGAGGTAACGATCGAGATTGGCGGATTCTTCCAGGATTTCGGTGGGGCGATCGTCCCCGGCGGACAGGATGCAATGCGTCGCAGCCTTGACCTTGCCGAGCATGCGATAGACGGCGGGTACGCGTTCGTCTCGCGTGAGCGGCAGCAGTTCGAAGGAGACGATCTCCGGCTTCGGCGCCGTTTCGGGATCGACGGTCACGTTTGCCGAACGATCGTTCTCCTCGCCCAGAAGATTCTTCAGCGTGAGCTTGACATTGTATGTGCCGGACTTGGCATAAGTGTGCTTGACGATATCGAGCTTGTCATCGAACGGCTCCAGCGCGGACCCGTCGCCGAAGTCCCACCAACCTTGCACCGCGCCGGTGGAGAGATCGTTGAAGTTGACCGTCATGCCGCTGACCTGGGCCGCGAAGTTGGCGATCGGCTTGGCCGGCTTGATGGCGCTGTTGACCAGGGGCGTCAGGTACATGATGACGGCGCCGGTGACGAGCCCGAAAACGCTGGTGCAGACGGCCTTGATCCAACCGCTGATGACGCTCTTGACGCCGCTTGCTTTTTCCTCGGCCATGTCTGGTCCTCCTTGACCGAAAACGCTGGATGAAGCGGTTTAGAATACGAAAAAACCGTTGTTGAAGTCGAGATCAGTTTTTCGCCAAGCCCTGGGGTGAGGTACTCCGAGCCCCTGGGATTCGCACGTCAATCGCCCGGCGTCAACGTAAACAACGTAACCTCCGGCCGGCATGCAAAACGCACCTGCCAACTTACCATGCCGACGCCGCGATTGGTGTACAGCGTCAAGTCGTTGATGCGAAATAGACCGCCCGGATACTTTCGGCCCCACGGCGGGCACCAGACATGGCCGTAAAAGGGAACGCGAACCTGTCCGCCGTGCGCGTGCCCCGATAGTTGCAGAACGACGCGTGAATCGTTGGCGACGAAGTCCGCATAGTCGGGTTCATGGACCAACGCGATCACGAAGCCGTTCGCGGGAATGCCGCTTAGCGCCGCGGCAAGATCGTGCTTGCCCATCCATACGTCGTCAAGTCCCGCGAGATACAGCGTCCGCCCGCCGCGCGACAACGTGACGTGTTGATTGCTCAGAACGTTGACGCCCGCTCGCCGTATCGCTTCGTTGACCACACGTGCGCCGGCCCACCAGTCGTGATTGCCCAGAATGGCGTGAACGCCCAGTGGCGCCCGCAAGCGCGACAGCGATTGCACGAGCATGTCGGGCTCGCCGTGATCGATGCGCGAAACGTTGTCGCCGGTGATCACGATGAGATCGGCGTTCATCTCGTTCGCCGCATCGACCGCCGACTCGATATAAGACAGCGGCACCAGCGGACCGAAGTGCAGATCGCTCAACTGGGCGATGGTCAATCCGGCGAACGCGTCCGGCAACTTTCGCAACGGCAATTCAACGTGCGCGATCTCAAGCCAGCCGGGTTCGAGCAATCGCGCATAGCCGTAGCCGCCGGCCAGCGCGGCGAGAGAAGCACACAAAAATCGTCGGCGTGTGAGGATTGCCATGCCACGTCTTTCGTAGCCACAAGCTGCCAGCTTGTTGGCTTTTGCTCAGCTCACAAGCTGGCAGCTTGTGGCTACGGAAGCTAAAGCGTCGGCTTGGGACGATCGCCGGTTTTGCCATGCGTGATGCGAATGAGCAGCCATTCGGGAAGCCACGTCCCGAATTTCGTCAAGAGCGTCGTTTGCCAGGGAAAATTGAACACCTTCTTCTTGCGCTCCAGCGCGCGCACGATCAGTGACGCAGCCCGATCCGCTTTCATCAACCACGGCATCTTGAAGGTGTTGACTGCCGTCATCGGCGTCTCGATGAAGCCGGGACAGATGGTAGTCACAGCAATGCCGCGCTCACGCAATTGCATTCGCAACGAAGCCATGTAAACATTGACGGCGGCCTTGCTCGCACAATAAGCCGATTCGCCCGGCATCGGCAGATACGCCGCCAAACTGGAAACGGCCGCGAGATGCCCCTTGCCGCGCTTGAGCATTTCCGGCAGCACCGCCTCGATGGCGTAGACCACGCCGAGCGTGTTAACCTCGAACGATTGCACGACCTCATCGATATTGAGTGGTTCGATCGTCGTGGGGACGCCGACGCCGGAGTTCGCGATCAATAGATCGACTGGCCCTAACTGCGAGGCCAGAGCATGGATGGAGGCGACGGTCTGCGTGCGATCGG
>DAIOGM010000016.1:34438-34720 GCA_036745215.1 Gemmataceae bacterium | reverse complement strand
CCGTCACGTTGCAGAACTTCTTCAAGCTCTTCAAAAAGCTCGCGGGCATGACCGGCACCGCCATGACCGAGGCGAACGAGTTCTGGAAAATCTACAAGCTCGACACCATCGCCATCCCGACCAACATGCCGCTCATCCGCATCAATTCGCCGGACGTGATCTTCCGCACGGTCAAGGACGCCGACCCCACGCTGCCGACGGTCCTCAGCGTCAACCTCGACGGCCAGCATGGCACTCTGCTGGCCGGGACGATCGTCGCGCACATCATCTGCTCACTGATCG
>DAIOGM010000016.1:15851-34428 GCA_036745215.1 Gemmataceae bacterium | reverse complement strand
CCGATCTCGTTTATCTCACCGAGAAGGAAAAGTGGGACGCCGTCGTTGGCGAGATCGAACGACTCAACAAGTTCGACACCATCCACATGAAAGACGGCAACGTCCTCATCGGCTCCATCAAGAAGGAAAACGAAGATTCGGTCGAGTTCGTCACCAAGGACACGCGCGAGACGCAGACCATCAATGAAGGCGACATCGAACGCATCGACGAAAAGGGCCGGCCGATCCTGGTCGGCACGACGAACGTCAACCAATCGGAAAAGCTCGCGAAGATGCTGTCGCGCCGCGGCGTCAAGCATGAGCTATTGAACGCCAAGCCCGAGTTCGCCGACCGCGAAGCGGAGATCGTCGCGCAGGCGGGCCGCGTCGGCGCCGTCACCATTTCCACGAACATGGCCGGTCGCGGCACCGACATCATCCTCGGCGGCAACGCGGAGACGCTCGCCTGGGCACGATTGAAGGACAAGTATGCGACCCGCCTCGACGTGCCGCAAGACGAATGGAAGACGACCGTCGATCAAATCCGCACCAACGAAAAGATGGAAGAAGAAGGCCGGCAGGTCGCGTCGATGGGCGGCTTGCACATCGTCGGCACCGAACGGCATGAGTCGCGCCGCATCGACAATCAGCTTCGTGGCCGTGCGGGCCGGCAGGGCGATCCGGGGTCGAGCCGATTCTTCCTGTCGCTTCAAGATGAACTGATGCGCGTTTTCGCCGGCGAATGGGTCGCCAACGTGCTCTCCAAGATGGGCATGGCGCCGGGCGAGGCGATCGAGAGCCGCATGGTCAGCCGCCGCATCGAGGCCGCCCAGAAAAAGGTCGAGGAGCACAACTTCGACATCCGCAAGAACCTCCTCGAATACGACGAGGTCATGGACTATCAGCGCAAACGCGTCTACGGCTATCGCCAGGAGATTCTCAGCGACGCCAATCCAAAGGTGCGCATCTGGAACATGCTGAATCAGCAGATCGACCTGGCGCTCGATCGTTACCTCGATCCGACGTACGGCGCCGGCAGCTTCGCGGAATTGGTCGTACAGCAGCTATCGGTGGAGGTGACCGCGTCCGACTTCGCCAATTGCAGTTTCGAGGAAGCCGACCAGGTGGCCCGCGAGAAGGCGCTCAACAACATCCAGACGCAAATCCAGGAAGCGCTCGACGAGAACCTCGACGACGAGATCGATCAAGCTGAATGGAACTGGCAAGCGATGGCCGACCGCGTCAACAAACTGTGGGGCCTGAAGGCGACGGACAAATCGCTCAAAAAGATCGGCCGCGATAACATCTCGCAGTATCTGTTCGCGGAGGCGGAGAAGACGGTGCACGCCGCCGATCTGACGAAGGGCAAGGTGTACCTGCAACCGGACTGGAACTTCGTGTCGCTTTGCAACTGGTTCGATCTGAAGTTCCACATCAAGCTCGACTCGGCCCAGTTCGACGCCGACATGCCGCGCGAACGCATTCGCGAAGTGCTGGTGGCCGAGGTGCGCAAGCTTTACCATCAGAAGGAGATCGAGTTCCCGGTCGTCGCCGGCATGGCCCGCTTCATGAATGACAAGGGCCCCGGCGGCGCGATCGGCCAAAAGTACAACCGCGAAGGCTTGTATCACTGGTACATGATGCGATTTCCAGGCGAGCCGGGAGCGTCAGCGACCGGAGCCAACGGTGCGTCAGCGACCGGAGCGAAGATAACCGAAGAAGAATTCCGCACCGAGTCGCGCGCCAACCTCTTCAAGAAACTGGTCGAGATCAGCAAAATCCACTTCCCGACGGTCGGCCACGAAGACATCGACGCCAAGCTGCAGGAAGCCTTCGCCGGCGCCAAGATTTCCGATCCCGAAGACGCGCAAGAAATCGTCGAATGGGCAAAATCGACCCTCGGCGTGGAGTTGAGCGCCGAGGAGATGACCGGCGTCAGCTATGACAAGGCGCGCGACAAATTGTGGAACGCGTTCGACGCCCGCAACCGCCCCGAGATGCGGCGCATGGAACGCAGCCTCGTTCTCAATCAGCTCGATACGGCCTGGAAGAACCACCTGCTCGCGATGGATCACCTTCGTTCCGGCATCGGCCTGGTCGGCTACGCTCAGGTCGATCCGAAGACCGAGTACAAACGCGTCGGCATGAAAGAGTTCGACAACATGTGGGAAGGCATGTCGGACAAGACGACCGACATCGTGTTCCGCATGGAGGACGACGAAGATTTGGCCGAGGAGTCGGTGTACGTCATCAGCCAGATGGTGCACGAAGCCGCCCCGCGTCTGCAAGCGCCGCCGGCCGGCTCGATCCAGGCGCAACAGCAAGCCGCGATCGACGGCAGCCAGACGACCGAGAAGAAACAGGAGCCGATCCGCAACCGCGGCGATAAGGTTGGCCGCAATGAGCCGTGCCCGTGCGGCAGCGGACGAAAGTACAAGAACTGCCACATGCGGGCGTCGGCGCGGTAATCCTCACGCCGCTTGCCGTTTAGCGCTCGCAGCGAAGCACCGGGATCCCGGCGCTTCTCTGCGAGCGCTAAACGTAAACGGGGATTCCTCCATGCGCTACCTCCTTTGCATCCTCATTGGAACCCTCGCGGTCATCGCCGTCCCCGCCCAGCAACCCACCGATTGGCGAACCCTCACGCAAAAGCCTTACGCCGACGCCAAGCTCCCCGATCTTGGCCTCAAGCCGCTCCTCGTCAAAGACGGCATACCAATCGCAACCAAGGACGCCTGGAAGCCGCGCCGCGATGAACTGCAAGGGATGTGGCAAGAAAAGCTCGGCCCCTTCCCGAAAAAGCCCGCCAACCTCGATGTGAAAATCGAAACTACCGAAAAGCTCGACGGCTACACGCGGCAACTCCTGAGCTTCGTCAGCGCCGACGGCGATCGCCTCTTGACGTACTTGCTCATCCCCGACGACATCAAGAAAGACGAAAAACGCCCCGCCGTGGTCGTCTTTCATCAAACGACAAAAGACACGCTCAAGGAACCCGTCGGCCTCGGCAAGCGGCCCGACCTGGCGCTCGGCGTTCACCTCGTCAAGCGAGGCTACGTCGTCCTGTCGCCGCAATGCTACATCATGAAGGGCGACGGCCCGCGCAAACAGGCGGACGCCGTCGGCCAGGCCTGGCCCGGTCTCACGGGTTTGGGCAAGATGACATTCGACGCGATCCGCTGCGTCGATTTCCTCGAAAGCCTCGCTTACGTGGACGTCGTGCGCATCGGCTGCATCGGCTTCTCGCTCGGCGCCAAGGAAGTGCTCTACGCGATGGCGTTCGAGCCACGCTATCAGTGCGGCGTCTTCAATGAAGGCGGCATCGGCCTGAAGATGTCGAACTGGACCGATCCATGGTACTTGACGGAAAAGATGAAGCCGCACATTCCCAACATGGAGCATCACCAGGTGCTCGCCCTGTGCGCCCCGCGACCGATTTTGGTGCTCGGCGGCGATAGTGCCGACGGCGACGCGAGCTGGCCGTTCATCCATGCGGCGTTGCCGGTGTATCGCTTGGTCGGCGCCGAGGAAAAGATCGGCCTGATCAACCATCGCGGCAAGCACGCCTATCCCCAGGACGGCCGGCGGCATTCGTATCGCTGGCTCGATCATTGGCTGAAACATCGCCCGACCGCGGACGATGTCGGGCCATGACCGAGTCGTAGGTACTGCGAAAGATTATTTTTGAAAAAATAACGGAAAAAATGCTGGGACCGATTTGCTTGTATCGATTTTGCGGCCTAAATTGGATTGTTCGCCGCGAATCGCCCGCATAACTTCGCGACGGGCAAGGCATTCACGTGCCATACTCGATAAGGGCAAACCCGTCGTGAGGCGGGGACGCAAAGCTATGGGCTCTTGCCGCTCGAAAGAGCGGATAAGGCTGCCAGGCTACCGAAGGGATGGACGGGACCCGTAAGTATGCTTGGTTACGCCAGGCTCTCTCGTAGAGAGCCTGGCTCTTTTTTTGCGCGCCGGTAATGACAATTCCAGCTTAGTTCCGACGCGTTGCAGCTCCCACATTGGCTGGCGTGGTTCAACGATCTCGACACGGACGCGGACGGTCAGGTCGCGCTTTACGAATGGCGCGAGGCCGGCAAGAACCTCGATGATTTCAAGGTGTTCGATTACAACGACGATGGCTTCATCATTGAGGAAGAGATTCTTCGCTATATCAACAAGTGTCCCGATCTGATGAACCTTGTTCCAGGATTCCAAAATCCGTGATCATAAGCCCTTGGATTTAAGGGTTTTGTCGGCCCACTTCTGTTGGGTTTTCGTCAGCGGCGGCTTGGGCTTTGACGTTCGATAGTGAACGCGCCGTTCGTATAGGCCTTGGTCGTAACAAGCATCCAATAGGGGTTGAAGGTCAACTTTGATCATCGGATCGCCGGGCACGAGCGGAATCTGAATGGATGGCAACGGCATTTCAAGCAGCCAGGGATAGACGTAATTCTTGTCTTTCTGATCCATGCGATGAACGCAAACATGATAATCGAATGGGCCAAACTTTTCTTCGATCAACGGTCGCTGCACCAGGGTTGTGTGGACGCCGCCGCGCAGCAAATCGATTTCGACGAGATTGACCCGGCCATTGCGGATTTCTTCTTGCTTTTTCAGGTACAACTCTCGTCCATGATTGCCTTGCCGTTTGTTGGACGAACTGAGCACCTCAATTGACGTCACCAATTGCTCATTGCCTGGCTTGGCGAAGATCTCAAGGAACCACTCTTCCATGTCGTCGTTCTCAATCAGGCTCGGGTCATCAATGACAAGCGGAACGGCGGTCGCATGCGCGCCGGAACGACCTTTTTTTGCCGAGCTCCCGCGTCGGATGGGCAATGCCAGGTAAAGAACCTCCACATCGGGTTCGATGTGCCGCATCGACAGATCGACCCAAACGCGACGATTGATGGCCGCGTAGTAAGGCGCGGGCAAATCGGCATTGACGGCTTGTTTCAGTCCCACAATGAAACTGCCGTGCAAATCTGGAAAAACCTCAGGCAGTTCCAGCCACGGATCCATGCCCGGAAACGGCGACGGCATCGCATAGCCTCCTCAATTCGCTTCATCCTTGTTGAGTACATCGATCAACTGCCGCAGCCGGCCGAGCTTGTGCCGATGAAAGCGGAACTTGAGCCGCGGCAGCGACGCCAGCAGCGGCTCCTCGCTTTCCTCCGGCAGCGCGGCCGTCAATTCAAACGCGCCGTTCTTCGCGATGTCGGCGAATTCGACTTTGATTTTTGCCATCGTGGTCTCACTAATGGTGCGCCGCAGCCGCAGCACCAGGTCGCCTTTCACATAACGCATGCTGTGGTAGACGCGATAGAAATTGAGGATCTCCGCCACCGCTTCATCGACGGAATCCGTCACCTTGAAGAGGCTCATGTCCTCTTCCGAAATCAATTTCCGCGACAAGAGCACATCCTTGGTGAAGCGGCGGAAATGATGCCAGAAGTCGCTGCCGGGCACGTCCACCATGACGATCGGGAACATGTGGCTCTTGCCGGTCTGCACGAGCGTCAGCACTTCGAAGCCTTCGTCCAGGGTGCCGAACCCGCCGGCGAACAGGGCGACGGCCTCGCATTCCTTGACGAACAAAAGCTTGCGCGTGAAGAAGTAGCGCAGATGCATGAGCTTCGGATCGTCTTTGATGACCGTGTTCGGATTCTGCTCGAACGGCAGGAGGATGTTGAGGCCGACGGAGTTTTCGCGGCCGGCGCCGACGTGGCCGGCTTCCATGATGCCGTTGCCGCCGCCGGTGATGATCATGTAGCCCGCCTCGGCCATGCGCCGGCTGAACTCGACGGCCTGAATGTAAGAGGGATCGTCCGCCGGCAGCCGCGCGGAGCCGAACACGGTTACCTGCGGCCGTTCCTTGTAGTTGGCGAAGACTTTGAAGCAATAGCGCAGCTCCCGCAATGCGACGCTCAGGAGCTTGACGTCGCCGCGGCTGGCGTGATCTTGCACGAGTTTGTTCGCGGTTTCGTGGATTTGCTGGATGTAGTGATCGACGCCGTAGCCTTTGCCTTCGTCTTCCGGCTGCTGGGGCGTGTGATCGTGAATGGGATGGAACGACTTGTTCTGTTCGTGTTTCATGCGCGAACCTCGTAATATCCGCCGGGGCGATCATGCAGCATAGCGTATTCGACGTGATCGCCCAAGATCGACCCGTGGAATACGATTCCAATCGTGTTGTTTTTCGCAAACCACACCATTGGAATGGTATGCCACAATATGTCTAAGTGGCCGGCGGATCGGTTTTCTTGTCGTCATCCGGCTTCGTGAAATCGAGATTGGGATCGTACTCGCGATTTACGACGCGCGGCCGCGGCGGCGGCTCGCCTGCGTCCGTATTCGCTTGTTGCATCATACGACGCATGCGCCAGCGCATGAAGTTGTACATGAACAAAACGAAGAAAATGAAGCCGAGCACCGTGCGATCGACGGGAATGTACGCCATCGGCTGCAGCTTTTCCCAGAAAATCTGCGCGACGACGCCGACGACGAGCCAGAAGATAGCGAGATACAGATACACGACAATCCTCTATCCTATTGTTGTGCGCTGCTTTCTGGGCAAAAAATGGCCGAATGATAGGGAATCAACCTTATGAAGAACATTTCCGCGGCGGATCTGGAGTTGTTAAAAAAATACGACACGCCGACGATTTGCAACGTCGTCGAGTTATACGATCATTGCTCGCGCACCGCGTTTTACATGGACGCGCGCATTCGGGCGTGCTTTCCGAAGATGCCGCCGATGGTCGGCTACGCTTCAACGGCGACGTTCCGCTCCGCGTTTCCGCCGACGTCCGGCAACGTGTACGCGGGGCTCGATCAACAGGTCGCGGCGTTCGCGGAATTGCCGGGGCCGCCGATCGTCGTGTTTCAAGATCTCGACACGCCGGTGATGGCCGCGACGTTCGGCGAGATCATGTGCACGACGTACAAGTCGTTCGGCGCGGTGGGCCTGATAACAAGCGGCGCGGCGCGCGACCTCGATCAAGTGGAAGCGATCGGCTTTCCTTGCTTCGCCGACGGCGCGATTTGTGCGCATGGTTATTGCCACATTCTGCACGTTCACGTGCCGGTCCATGTCGGCGGCATCCAGGTGACGCCGGGCCAGCTCCTGCACGGCGACCGCAACGGCGTCACGACGATTCCGAACGAGAAGGCGTCGGAGGTCGCTCATGCGTGCGCCGAGTTCGTCGCGGCGGAGCAGATTGTGCTGGATTATCTAAAGTCGTCAAACATCAATCCGAAGGGGTATGGCGAGGCGCGTAAGGAGTGCAAGAATCGGATTGACGCGCTGGCGAAGCGATTGAAAGGGAAATAGCCGCTTGCGGCTTCGCGTTCGCATGGCGCCGCGCGAACGCGAAGCCGCAAGCGGCGTACATCGCGGAAGCCATCACCGCCGTGAACATTTTCCTGCCATTTTCCATCATTCATACAATGTTTCCAAGCGCCGATCGACGTTTAGCACCCACGTGGCGCCATGCGAGCGCTAAACGAAATCAACAAAGGACTTATCGAATGGCCGAAGCCATCACTCCACGCAACAAAGACTATTCACAGTGGTATCTCGACATCGTCAAGCACGCCCAGATGGCGGAGAATTCCGACGTGCGCGGCTGCATGGTCATCAAGCCGCACGGGTACGCCATCTGGGAAAGAATGCAGCGCGGCCTCGACCGGTTGTTCAAGGACACCGGGCACGTGAATGCGTATTTTCCCCTATTCATCCCGATGTCGTTTCTGGCGCGCGAAGAAGAGATGGCCGCGGGCTTCGCGAAGGAATGCGCCGTCGTCACGCATCATCGACTGAAGGCGGTCCCCGGCGAAGGCCTGGTGGTCGATCCGGAATCGAAGCTCGACGAGCCGCTCATCATCCGGCCGACGTCCGAGACGATCATCTGGAACACCTATAAGAACTGGATTCAGAGCTATCGCGATCTGCCGCTCTTGATCAATCAATGGTGCAACGTCGTGCGCTGGGAGATGCGCACGCGGCTCTTTTTGCGTACGGCGGAGTTTCTCTGGCAAGAAGGACACACCGCCCACGCGACGCAAAAGGAAGCGGAAGAGGAAGCGCACAAGATTCTCGAAGTCTATCGCAGCTTTGCCGAGGATTGGATGGCGATGCCGGTCCTGACAGGGCCGAAGACCGAGGGGCAGAAGTTCCCGGGCGCAGTTTACACGTTGTGCATCGAAGCGTTGATGCAGGACTTGAAGGCGTTGCAAGCCGGGACGAGCCATTTCCTGGGGCAGAATTTCGCGAAGGCGTTCGACGTGCAGTTTCAAACGCAGGCTGGGCAGCTCGAATTCGCGTGGGCGACGAGCTGGGGTGTCTCGACACGGCTCATCGGCGGCCTGATCATGACGCACTCCGACGACGGCGGCCTCGTCTGTCCGCCGCGGCTGGCGCCGATTCATGTCGTCATTGTGCCGCTTGGCAAAAGCGACGACGAAAAGGCGAACTCGCTCAAAGCGGCCGAAGCGTTGAAGGCGACGCTCGTCCAGTTGCCGCGCGAGGATTTCTTCGGCTACGAACCGCTGGTCGTCGAGATTGACAAGCGCTTCGGCCAATCGCCGGGCGCACGTTTCATCGATTGGGAAATCAAGGGAGTGCCGATTCGCATCGAGCTTGGGCCGCGCGATCTGGCGCAGCAGACGTGCGTGCTGGCGAGGCGAGACTTCCCGGGCAAGGAGGGCAAGACCGTCGGCGTGCCGCTCGCGGAGATTCCGACGCGCGCCGTTGCGTTGCTCAAGGAAATTCAGAAGAACCTGTTTGAACGTGCCAAGAAGTATCGCGACGCCAATAGCTTCGAGGTGAATTCGTACGACGAGTTCAAGAAGAAGATCGAAGAGCCCGGCGGTTTCCTGTGGGCGCATTGGGACGGCAAGCGCGAAACGGAAGATCGCATCTCGGCCGAGACGAAGGCGACGATTCGTTGCATCCCGTTTAGCCGCGCGAAGGAGACAGGCAAGTGCGTCGTGACGGGGGCGCCGTCGGAAGGGCGCGTGGTGTTTGCGAAAGCATATTGAACGGGCAAGCCCCAGGATGAGCGCAGCGATTTCTGGGGGTGCGAACCCCGGGAATCGCTGCGCTCATCCCGGGGCTTAGGTTTGAATCATGCACCCAATTGATGCAAATGAATGTGCCCTCCTGGTTGTAGACGTGCAGCAAGGCTTCACGGCACTGTGCCCGCGCGAATTGCCCGTGCCCGGCGGCGTCGAGATCGTGCCGGCGATCAATCGCTTGCTCAAACTCGACTGGGCGCGCATCGACGCCACCCAGGATTGGCATCCACCCGATCATCGCAGCTTTTTGGAGCGAACCGACAATCTGTATCCGCCGCATTGCGTGCAAGGCACTCCCGGCGCCGAGTTCGTGCCGGGACTAAATACGCAGCGATTTCACGCGATTTGGCGAAAGGGTTTTCAAAACGATTACGAAGCCTATGCCGTCACGGCGCAGCATCCGAGCCTGATCGCCCTCTATCGCCATGCCAGGATCGCGGCCGTCGTCATCTGCGGCATCGCGACGAACATCTGTTGCTTCTTCAGCGCTCGCGATTTCCGCAAGGCCGGCTTCCGCGCCTTGATCGTGGAAGACGCCAGCGCCGGCCTCGACGTGCCCGCCGCCGGCTTGTATCAAGCAAAAGCGAAAGAGGAAGGACTTGCCCTGGGCATCGAATACGTGACCACTGATGTCTTCGTTTAGCGCTCGCACGGCGCTTCGCAATCGAAGTATCCAACAATCGGAGCCAACCATGTTGCCGCGTCTAACGCTTGCCACGCTCGGAGTCATCCTCATGTCCAGCCCCGCCGATGCCCAAGTCAAAGGCCCGACCCCGTTCGGCAAAACCGCCGACGGCACGGCCGTGGAATCCTACACGCTCACCAACAAGAACGGCGTCTCTGTCAAGGTGATGACACTCGGCGCCACGATCACCGAGATCAACGTCCCCGACAAGAACGGCAAGTTCGCCAACGTCGTCTTCGGCTTCAACGACGTCGCCGGCTATCAGTCCGATCGCAATCAATACTTCGGCTGCACCGTCGGCCGCGTCGCCAATCGCATCGCCAAGGGGAAGTTCACGCTCGAAGGCAAGGAGTACACATTGGCGACGAACAACGGTCCGAATCATCTGCACGGCGGCGTGAAGAAGAGCCTGGACAAGGTGGTTTGGCGGTCCGCCGCCCTCGACAAAAAGGGGACCGTGGCCGCCTTTTATTACGACAGTCCCGACGGCGAGGAGGGTTATCCCGGCAAGCTGAACATTGCCGTCCTGTTTGAACTCACCGACGACAATTCGCTCAGCATCAGCTACACCGCCAAGGCCGACAAGGCCACGCCGGTCCATCTGACGAATCACAGTTACTTCAACCTTGCGGGCGCTGGAACGAACACCGTGCTCGATCACGAGCTGACGGTTTCCGCGAACGAATTCGTTCCGGTCGATAAAACGCTCATCCCGACCGGCAAGCTCGAAGCGGTCAAGGGCACAATCATGGATTTCACCAAAACGATGCGCATCGGCGAACGCATCGAGAAGCTCTACGACACGCCGGCCATGGGTTATGACCATTGCTACGCCTTGACCGCGCGAGAAAAAGGCAAGGCGACGCTCGCCGCCAAGCTGCGCGAGCCGAATTCGGGCCGCACCATGACCGTGCTGACGACGCAGCCCGGCGTCCAGGTGTATACGGGAAATTTCTTAAAGGGCCAGAAAGGCAAGGACGGCAAGGAATACAAGCAGCGCAGCGGCATCTGCCTGGAAACCGGCCATTTCCCCGATGCGGTCAATCAGCCGGCGTTTCCATCGATCATCCTGCAGCCGGGAGAGACGTATTCGCATACGTGCGTGTATGCGTTTTCCGTCGAGTAACGATGCCATATTCGTTTAGCGCTCGCATGGCGCCGCGCGTGCGCTAAACGAAGAAAAGCTTTTAAGCCGCTTGCTTGCGTTCCGCCGCTTCCGTCAGCACCATCATCAACTGGCGATAATGCTGCTCGAACGTCCATTGCAACGCCGTCCGCCGTGCCGCCTGCGTGAACGCTTGGCGTCGGCCGGCGTCGAGCATTTGCGCCAAACACCACGCGAGTTCATGATGATCGTGCGGATCGCGCAGTACATAGCCTTCCTGCTGCGGCGGGGACGTGTGCATCAGTTCGCTCGCACCGTTGAAACGGGTCGTGATGATCGGCAATCCGCACGCGAGCGCTTCGAGGACGACGAGCGAACACGGATCGTAAAACGTCGGATGCACCAGAAAATCCGCGGTGAAGTACGCATTGCGCATCTCGTGGCAATAGCCGACGAAACGCACCGTCTTCTCGATGCCGAGCCGATGTGCCAGACTGACGTACGCCGACGCCTTGGGATTGCCGACCACCATCAAGCGAAACGGCGGCTTGTTGTCCACGAACTCCGGCCGAGCTAGCAAACGTTGCGTCGCGTAAAGCAGCGGTTCCAGGCCTTTGAGGTGATAGTTCATCGCCGCGAACAGGCCGACCACTTCATTCGGTTCGATGCCGCACTCTTCGCGATACGCCAAGCGGCACTTCAAGCGGTCCTGCTCCGGGAAGCGTTGCGGGTCGATCGAGCTGCGCACGACATGTAGCTGCCCCGGCGGAATGTGATAATGGCGCATGAAATGATCGCGCACCATGTGACTATTGACGGCGATCAACGGCGGCACACTGGTCAGGTATTGCTTGCGCTCAAGCAGCGAGTACGACCAGTGCGCGACGTCGAAACCCTTGACGAAGCGAGCCATTTGCCGCACGAATCGATTGGCGTGCTTGCGAAGATTGTGCTCGGCGCTGGCGGCGTGCAGGCCGCCTTGTGGATAGAGCACGTCCTGGCCCCAGGTCTTGTCGAAGCCGATGGTCACGTCATGCCGATTTTGCGACATCGCTTCCAGGCAGCGTTTGCCGAAAACCCACGGCTTCATGAAGCGCGGCGCCCAGGAGCCGGTGATCGGATGAAACTGAACGGCGTCCGGCAACGCGCGCGCGTCCCAGCGGCACGCATAGATATGGACCTGATGCCGATCCGCGATCAGGCGTCGCGCCAGATCGGCAATGTAGGTCTCGCATCCGCCGCGAGCCGGGAGCACACTTTCGTAACACAACGCGACGTTCATTTCACCGTTTTCCTCCCGTATCCCTTTGTGAGAGGGCCGGGGGTGAGAGGCCGAACTCCGAACGTTACAACCGCGGTTTCTTGTCCGTTCCCTTGTCGTTATGCCTCGAATAATTTCGACCACGCATCAGCACGGAGCGACGCAACAGCCGGCCAAACCACGTGCGCCTTTGCGGTCCAAGGTAAGCACGCCAGAAACGCAGGCGATCACGAGCGTCCACGCCGACGATCTGCGATGAGTACAAGAGTTGGCCGAGATCCTTCGAAATCCAGAACGCACGCGCCAGCCAGTGATGCGCCAGACGATGAAAGTCGATCATGTGCACGCGGTTTTCCCACGTCGGCACACAACTAGTATCGGCACGAGCGATGAAAAAATGGCACAGATAAAGGTCTTTGTGGAAGCGGTTGTGATCGTGCAAGCGACGGGCGAGCCGCGCCATTTCGCGCGTCAGCCCGGCTTTCCAGACGCGGAACTCCGCGGGATCGAGCTGCCTGGAGGCAAGCGGAATCGCCTCGTGCAACGGGAGCATGTCGGTCAGTTCTTCGATGGCCAGGAAGCTTTGCAGCTTTCCCCAGGGGCCCAGGAATTCGCCGGCCGCCACGACTTTCGGAACGGGCAAACCTTGCTCGCTTGCCCATTCGAGGTTGGCGCGTTCCTGCATTCCAGGCGACCAATCGCGCCGCGGCCAAAGCGCCGCCAGGAGGCCGTGCCAGCGCGGCAACTGATAATGGCGTTTCAAATAGACGGCGAGTTGTTTGCCGGAGAATTGAAAGAGGACGCGGCCCGTGGAACGCCCTTGCTTGGCGTGGAAGTCGTCGGTCACATCGGCGTGCATGATGCGGTCGGGCCAATCGGCGCCGGCGAAGTCGTTCCAGTCGGAGCGCGCGCACAGACGGCGGACGCCGTGCAGCAGACGCTGCCACCAGCCGCCGGGGCCGAGCGATATGGTTGGATCCGCTTGACTCATGCCGCGCGATGCCTTTCCGTTGACGTGCCAAGCCCTGGGGCTTCCTGCTTCATTTCCGCGCCGAGGTAACCTCGCAGGAAACGCAATTGTTCGGCGCGCGACAGGTGAAATCGCTGTAGGTTGAACTCCGTCGGCGCGATGTCGCGCCAGGCCTGGTTGCCGCGCACGAGCGGCTCCACGCGAGCCAGGACGACGGCGCCGGTCGCGACGTTAACGCCGAGCCGCCGCAACCAAACTTCGCCAGGCGGAAGCGCGTAGCCCGCCTCGTGGATTTGCCGCACGATCCGGCCCGCTTGCTCCAACAATTGGCGGCGCTCTTGCGGGGATGCCTTCGCGAACGCTTCATCCAGGGGCGTCGTCGCTTCGGCCTGCGTCGCTGCAAACACGCGCGACGGCGTCGCACCCACCGCAAGCAGGCGCGGCGTCGGCACGCCAAAACGTGCGAGGCGAAACAGCGTATGGGCGAGCTGCGGAATCTGCCACGCCCCAGGTTTGTTTTGCCATGTTTGCACCCAGGTGAACTCGGAGCCCGACGCGCCAACGAGGAATCGGCTGGTGTCGTTGGAATGCGATTCCGACGCCGGCAAGTTCGCCAACCAATCAGGCAACTTTCCGTCGCATTTTTCGTAGTACGACCGCACAATCAGCAACCGCCCATCGCACGCCGGCACGAATTGTTGATCGTGCGCCGGCGTTGTTGGTTGCGCGATTTCACGCAGGTTACGTTTGCCGCACATTGCTTCGGCGAAGCCGCGAATTTGTGCGGCCGTCCGCGCCAGGGGAGGCCCGCCGTCAATCGCTTTCAAATACGCTCGCAAACAACGCAGCCGCCATCGATCGCTCGCTGACGACGCGTTCAACGTCGCATCGAGCACGGCAAGGTCGCGCAGTCGCGTGCGCCATGAGATTGAACGGCGCCGCCGAGCCCGCGCCCAATCGAGGATGCAAATGCGTTGCGTTGCCGGCTCGACGAGAATATGCTTGGCAAACAAATCGGGATGTTCGAAGCCGGCAGCGTGCAGCTTGGCAAGCGCACGGCCGAGCGACTCGGCGAGATCGCCGCGTTCCGTGTCGGATGCAAGCGTCGGCAAAAATGCTCGCAGCTCGGTCATATCTGATTCGGCCCGCAATAGAACAAACGAGCTGCGTTCGTGTTCGCCGAATGCGACGACGTCCGCGCAGCCGACGCCGGCTTCTTTCGCCGCGATCAGGATCGCCGCCTCGCGCACCGCGGTCGCGCACCAGCCGAAGCCGTGCCAGGCGTTCAGGAAGCGCTCGTGCCAGGTGACGGCGAATTCTTTTTTCAGGAAAAAGCCTCGCGTTGACTCCGAACCCGCTTCGGGCAGATTCACGTCCTCAACCTGGCGATGCCGATGCCGATTGACGAGGATGCCCGTCCATTCCAGGAACGGCGCCGCCGATTCCCAGCCTTGAAACAGCGAATCAAAAGCCGGCATGATTTCGACCCACGCCATGTCACGCCGCCTTTCGCTTGGCGAGCAGTTGTTGCGACGCCGTCAGCACTTCCTGCGGCGTCAGCAGCTTCATGCACGCGTGATCGGTCGGGCAGACGCGCAATTGACACGGGCCGCAGGCGACCTTCTTTTGCAAATTGATTTCCTTTTCGAAGTACGTTCGCGTCCAGTCAATGAAGGTCGGCCCGTAAAGTGTCACGACCGGCCGATCGAACGCCGCCGCGAAGTGGCGCGGCCCGCTATCCGTGGTCACCAACAGGCTGCATCGGCGCACGAGTGCCTTCGTCAGGCCGAGGGAGAGCCGCTCATCGGCGAGCGAACTTACGTGTGGCCGATTGGCGAGCTTGACGATGCTGCGTGCCTGTTCGCGTTCGCTCGGCCCGCACAGGACGACGACTTTCGAGTCGCGATAGTCAACGAGATCTTGCGCCAGCGTCGCGAAATGGACGGCGGGCCAGAATTTCGCGGCGCCGAATGCCGCGCCGGGATTCAGGCAGATGACCTCGTCCTGGGCGCTAATACGTGATTTTTCGTAGAACACGTCGGCGCTCGCTTCGTCGTCGGCGGTCGTGAATATCTCCATTTGATACCCGGGCCAGGGGCAACCCGCGGCCTGCGCCAGGCGGTTGTAATCGTCAATCACCGGACTCGGCTTGAAGGCGCCGGCGTCGTCGCGAATCGGTTCGAGGCGATCGGTGAGCATCCAGCCGCGGCCGTCGCGCCGAAAACCGATGCGCCGTTTACACCCGCCGAGCCACGCGGTGAGGCTGGAGCGAAACGAGTTGGGCAGCATTACGGCCAGATCGATTTTCTCCCGCCGCAATTGCCACGCAACGGCGGGCCAGCGATGGGATAGGGCAGCCTGGCGATCCAAGAAGAGATGTTGATCAAACCACGGCGAGCCTTCAAGAACGCCCGTCACGTAAGGCCGGCATACGGCGATGCAGCGCGCCGGCGCGTAGTGGTTGCGCAAGGCGCGAATGGCGGGCGTCGCCATCACGACGTCGCCGATCCAGTTGGGAAGGAAGATCGCCAGGTTCATAATTCATTTCTGCCGCTTGCGGTTTCACGCTCGCGTGGCGCCACGCGAACGCGAAGCCGCAAGCGGCAGCAATCACGCCGCCCGCATGCGATCGATGATGTTCGTCGTCGAATGCCCGTGATGCATCGTCGCCAGATGCACGCGGCCGCCGTAGGATTCGACGAGCCGGGCGCCGACGACCTCGTCCTTGGAGTAATCCGAACCCTTAACGAGCACATCCGGCTTGATCGCCTCGATCAAGTGCATCGGCGTCGATTCCTCAAACACCGTGACGAAATCGACCGCTTGCAACGCAGCCAAGACGGTCGAACGGGCAGCGAGCGGCTGCACCGGCCGCGACTTGCCCTTGAGCGCTCGCACGCCGGCGTCGCTGTTGAGGCCGACAACGAGCACGTCCCCCTGGGCCCGCGCCTCTTGCAGATATTGCACGTGCCCTGCGTGAAGGACATCGAAGCAGCCGTTCGTGAACACGACGCGTTGGCCGAGCCGGCGGCGGTAATCGAGTTCTTGCACGAGCGATTCGAGCGACATCACCTTGTTCAGCGCCGTCGCGGTGTGTCCCGGTGTCAGCAAGTCGCGCAGGATTTCCTCGCGCGTCACGGTGGCGACGCCGATCTTCTCGACCTCAAGGCCACCCGCGATGTTGGCGAGTTGAATCGCTTGATCGTAATCCGCGCCGGCCGCCAGCGCCAGGCCGAGCACGCTCATCACCATGTCGCCGGCGCCGGTGATGTCGTAAACGTGGCGCGGCCGCGTCGGAAAATGCTGTGCCCGGCCATCGCGATGCTTCAATGCCATGCCGTCCTTGTCGAGCGTGATGACCGCGGCTTCCAGATCGAGCTTCTCTTGCAAGTGACTGGCCGCGTGCCAGACCTCGCTCATGTCCGCCAACACACGGCTCGTCGCCAGCCCGGCTTCGAGGCGGTTGGGCGTGATCGCGGAGCAGCCGTGATACTTGCGATAGTCGTGCCCGCGTATCGGGTCGGCGACGACTCGAATACCGCGGGCTCGGGCAACGCCGATGATCTCGTTCAATAACGCGGGCGTGCACACGCCCTTGTCGTAATCGCTGACCAGCACGATGTCGGAATTCTTGACGTGCTGCTTGATCACGCTCAACATTTGCTTGCGAATGGCGTCGCTGATGGGCCGGCATTCTTCGTAATCGACGCGAATCATCTGCTGCATGTGGCGATGCTGCGCCTTGCCGACGTAGCGTTCCTTGACCGTGCTCGGCCGATCCAGATCGGTGATGACCGCTTCATGGTCGATGGTCAGGTCCGTGAGCATTTGACGAATGCGGCCCGCGTCGTGATCATTGCCGACGATGCCCGCGAGCATGACTTTGGCGCCGAGCGCACGCAACATGGTGGCGACACTGGACGCGCCGCCGAGCCGTTCCTCGCGCCGCTCCGCGCGCAGCAGAATGACGGGCGCCTCCTGGCTGATGCGTTCGGCGTCGCCCCAGACGTAGCGATCGAGCATCGCGTCGCCGACGACGAGGACGCGCGGGGCGCCGAGATTTTGCACCAGATCAACCAGGTCTTTCGACATCGCTCATTCCTCCATCAACCACAGATGAACACGGATCAACACAGATGGGAAATCGATGGCGCTCGCTGACCTCTTCAATCTGTGTCCATCTGTGTTCATCTGTGGTTTCAATTGTGCTCAGGCTGCCACGGTTTCCGCTTGCGGTTTCGCGGTCTGTTTGGCGAGCTGGCACGTCACCGCGAGATGCAACAACGGCAGCATGATCTCGTGGTGGCCGATCAGCTCGATGCCCTCGGAACTGGGCCGTTCCAGCACGTTGACGCGCGATCGGTACTGCGCTTGCTTGTCGAGGTTGACGGTGACCAAACCGTCGAGGTTGTGGCCAAAGTTGTTGGCGACCGAGACGGCTTTGACAAACACTTCCGGCATGATGACGGCGCTGCCGAGGTTCATCCACACGCCGTAGGCCATGTTCGCGACGACGCTGCACAGGCGGCGGAAGTCGGTGAGCGACGCGGCGCCGATGGCGGCGCCGGAGACGTGCGGATGCATGTGCACGATGTCGGTGCCGAGCGCCACGTGAACGGTGCACGGGATGCCGGCGCGGTACGCGGCCAGCACCAGACTCGACTCGCCGTGCGGGCAATCCATGTCGTCCATGTGCCGGCCGAGCGCCCAGCCGAGACCGATGTCATTCTCGGCGCCGTTGTGGGCAGCGACCGCGAAGGCGTCGGCGGTCTCGCGGGCCATGCCGAACTCACCCTTCGGCAACTGCGCGGAGACGTTTTCGCTCGTCTTGCCGGCGTACGCCAGCTCGAAGTCGTGAATCGCCGCGGAGCCGTTCATCGCGATCGCCTTGACGACGCCGCGCTGGATCCAGTCGATCAGGTAGGGCGCGCAACCGGTCTTGATGACGTGTCCGCCCAGCGCGATCGCGACCGTGCGGCCATCGCGATGCGCCCGGCAAAGGTGATTGGTCACGCGGCGAATATCGGTCGCGGCAAGCTGATTCGGCAAGCTCAATAGCCAATCCTCGGCACTGGCGCCGGCGTCGAGCGGGCGGCCAAGATCGTCGTGGAAAACTTTGGAAGGCCGCGAGCTGAGATCGTACGTCTTCAGCGCGGCCAGGTCATATGGCTTGACTTGATCGAGTGCCGAAAAGTGCGGCGCGTTCGTGGACGGATGATTGGTCGATGTGCTTTCGGACATGCCGGCTCCTCCTTGAGACGGGTGATTTGCGAGCCACGGGGTTTATCCCCGTGGGTTGCGCGTATTCCACGGGGATAAACCCCGTGGCTCGCCAACGGACTTCAATAACGCCTCGAAGGCATCCTGCCCCGAGGTGATCTGCAACTGAATCGCCAGGGCCCACAGCTCGCGTTCGCCGATCCGATCGAGTCGAGTTTTGACTAAGTCCTTTTGCGTTGTCACAATCGCCGCGTCCGCCGGTTGTTGGGCGGCCCA
>DAIOGM010000016.1:1552-15841 GCA_036745215.1 Gemmataceae bacterium | reverse complement strand
GATTCGCAAGTCGTCCACGTCGGCCTTCGAATAGCGGTGATGATCGGGAAACGTTCGCCAGCC
The DNA here is from genome assembly GCA_036745215.1 of Gemmataceae bacterium. Classification (GTDB taxonomy): domain Bacteria; phylum Planctomycetota; class Planctomycetia; order Gemmatales; family Gemmataceae; genus SIAQ01. Next base: position 15,778 of record DAIOGM010000016.1, on the reverse strand, counting down.
GACTACGTTCAAGCCGAGCTTCGTCAACGATTGCCGAAACGCGTCCGGATTGCCGAGGCCGCAGAAGCCGGCGACTGGGCGATCCTTGAGCGTGTCCAGGGCTACCGACTGTTGCGACGCGTTGCGCCACGCCGCAGGCCGATGCGTTGACTCCACGATCGGCAACGCCTTGACGTTCCTCACCACCTTGCGAATCGATTCGAGCGATTCCGCCGTCGCGAGATCGCAGCGCGTCAGCATTACGACATGCGCTCGGCGAAGGCTGCCAACCGGCTCACGCAACAGGCCGCGCGGCAACAGATAGCCGTGCCCCCACGGGCACGTCGCATCGATCAGAAGGATGTCGAGATCACGGTGCAAGCGGCGGTGTTGAAAGCCGTCGTCAAGTACCAGAATCTCGCTTTCCAACTCCTCCACCGCGACCGCCGCCAACGCGGCCCGATCCACTCCTTGTAAGTGCGGCACGTCGGGCAAGTTTTCTTCCAGCACCAGCGCCTCATCATTCCGGCCCCTGTCGCTGCCGTAGCCTCGGCTTAACAGCGCGACTTGCAAACCAAGCTGGCGGTAAAAACGTGCCACGAACTCGACGCACGGCGTTTTTCCCGTGCCGCCGGTCGTCAGGTTGCCGACGGAGACGACCGGCACTTGCGCCTTGTGGATCGACTTCCAGCCGTGATCAAACGCCCGATTACGGCATGCGACGCCCAGTCGATAACCGAAACTCAGAGTCCACAATCCGAAACGCTGGAGCGTCGGCATCACGCCGGCGCGGTCGCCGCGGATCAGTGCGTGGTAAGCGTCGTTCAAGGCTTCATCGCTCGCCCTCGCTTCCCTTTCCCCGTCGGAGTGGAGAATGAGGGAACGCATTTATAGTCGGAAATCGAAATTGGTGTCAACCGCGGTTTGAGTTTGAGAAGCCCCGGGGTGAGGTAATCCGAACCCCGGGGTTCGGATTACCTCACCCCGGGGCTTCTTGGATTTCCAATTTGCTTCGGACTTTTCGTCAAAACCTTGATACCATGTCAACATCCATGAGAGGAATAGTGTCGAGGTTTTTCGATTCACGTTTGGAGGTAGTGTATGTTGCGAATCGCACTCGTTCTTGTCGTCGCGGCTCTGGTGGGCCAGGCTGCGTCGGCGCAGGAATCCAAGGCGGCCCAGGCGACGCGGATGAAACTCAAGGCGAAGATTTCCGTCGATTTCAAGAACATCGCCACGTCGCTTTGCTTCGACGAGATCAAGGGCGAGATGCCGAAGTCGGTTAACTTCAAGATCGACAACGCCTCCGGCGTTTCCAACAATACGAAGCTCACGTACAAGGCCAAGGACAAGACCGTCGAGGAAATCCTCAACGAAATGAGCGACAAGTTCGAATTCGGCTGGGTCGTGATTTCCAACGCCAGCAACAACAAGGTCGATGGCTGGGTCATCATCCGCAAAAGCTCCAAGGGTAAGGAGCGCGGCTACGAAGCGGGCAAGGAGCCGAAGGATGCGGGCAAGACGTCGCTGGCGCCGCTGCCGAACCGCGAATCGGAAGTCGGGATGGCGTTTTTGACGCGTGCTCGGGAAACGGCATTGCGATTGAAATAACCACAGATGGACACGGATGAGCACAGATAAGAAAGAGACCCACGAGTGTTGCCTCGTGGGTTTTTTTGTCGCATTCGTGGCGGCAAGATTACATCTTGCCGAATCTTCGAGTAGACACGGCAAGATGGAATCTTGCCGCCACATTGCGGTTGGCGGTCCGCGTAGGGTCTGATACTTTGGAAGGCGGTGTTCGTTTTTGACGGAGCCATGCATGGCGCTCGAATTCCGGCCCGAGCTGGCGGACGAACTGGGCCTGGTTGCGGTTGGGGGCGACTTGCGGCCGGCGACCTTGTTGCGCGCCTATCGTGCCGGAGTTTTTCCCTGGTACAACGAGAACGAGCCGATCCTGTGGTGGTCCCCCGATCCGCGCGCCATTTTTGAATTGGATCATTTCTCCCTTTCGCGCCGCTTAGCGCGCACCATTCGCGCGGGCAAATTCCGCATGACCATCAACACGGCATTCGCCGACGTCATGCACGGCTGTGCCGATCGCGAACGCACGTGGATCACGTCCGACATGTTCCAGGCGTACACGCGTTTGCATCAGCTCGGTTACGCGCATTCGATTGAAGCGTGGCACGGCAACAAACTCGTGGGCGGCGTCTACGGTGTCGCGGTCGGCGGCTTCTTCGCCGGCGAATCGATGTTCCACCGCGAACGCGACGCCTCCAAGGTGGCGCTGGCCTATCTGCTCGAGTACTTGCAACTGCGTGGATTTGTGCTATTCGATACCCAGGTCGCCACCGAGCACACGGCGCGAATGGGCGCCGTCGAGATTTCGCGCGATGAGTATCTCGCGCGATTGAAACGGGCTCTCGACGCCAAAGCGAGTTTCGTTTAGTTGGAGTTCACCATGATCGCGAAATCTGCGTGGCTTTTGCCCATTGTTCTTGTCGCGTTCGCGCAAGACTCAAACGATGACAAGGCCAAGAAAGACCTGGAACGCCTCCAGGGCACCTGGGTCATGCATGCCCTCGAGATCAACGGCAAGGCGGAGAGTCGAATTCAAGATTCCGTGCTCGACATCAAGAAGGACGAATACAAGACGACCGTCAAAGGCAAGGAACAGCGCGGGCTCAAATTGAAGCTCGATCCGAGCAAGGAGCCCAAGTGGGTTGACATGATCCAATCGCAGCCGGGCGAAGCGGACAAGGTGATCAAGGGCATTTACACGTTCGAGAAGGACACGTTCAAGATTTGCCGGGGACTGGATTCAACGCAGGAAAGGCCGAATCAATTTGCGACGTGGCCGGATACCGCGTATTTCGTGGTGACGTGGAAGAAGAAGTGAATTCGTTTAGCGCCCGCAGGTTGCCGAGCGATCGCGCGGCATCCTGCGGGCGCTAAACGACAAGCGGTTTATTGCGGAGCCATCGGCGTTTGGCCCAGGCGGCCGAACGCTTGTTCGACTTCCTGGCGAACGCGCGGGTCGATGTCGTTGCGCATCGAGTGCAGCGTGCCGAATACCGGCTCGATGGCGGCGCCCATGCGGCCAAGGCAGTTGATGCAACCGGCGCGAACACTTGAAGCAGGGTCCTGGCTCGCGGTCGCCAGCATTGCCGGCACGATCTGCGGATGGGCACGCCATTCGAAGCTCGTCAGCGAATGAGCGGCCATTTCACGTTGCGACGGATACGGCGACTCGCGCATCGCCTTGATCAATTGCTCCACGTGTTGTGTGACGGCGGCCTGCTGCGTCGGCACTTGCTGGTAGCTGACCGGCTGCATCGGCTGCACCGGCGCCGGCATCATCGGCCCATAAGGTGCGGGCACGTAGCCGGCCGGCATCATCGGGGACGTGCCAAACGGGTTCGGCGGCATCGGACCCGTGTAATGGCGGGCGCCGTTCGACATCGGGCCTTGCGACGGCATCGCCTGGGCGGGCGGCATCATGTGCGGGTTCGGCATATAGCCTTGCGCCATCAACATTTGCTGTTGATACATCTGCTGTTGCATCAGTTGTTGCTGCATCATTTGCTGCTGCATCACGGCCGGGTGCGGCTGCATCCACTGCGGCATCCCGGAGGCGCCGGCTTGCATCGGCGTCTTCGGCGCCGGCGGCGGCGTGAAGGCGTTCACGTATGCGTTGAGCTGCGGCGCGTCCGGCATCATCGGCGCCGGCGGCATGGGCGGATGATTCGGCTGCGGCACCGTCACGGTCGGCACCGGCACGAACGTCACCGGGCCTTGCAAGCCGCTGCGGGCTGCCAGCACCGATTGCGTTCCCACTGGCAGGCCGCGCGGCGCCATGTCGGGCAATCGGTCGCCCATCACCGGGCCGAGCACTGCCTTCGGCTTAAATTTGTCGTCGTTCGGAATCAAGCGTTCCGGCGAGGCGAGCGGGTCATTCGTGCGAGCCGTCGGCGCGGGCGGCAGTTTGACGATTTCCGGCTTCAGACCGGTGGAGTCGAACAGCGACTTGCCGGGCGGCAGAATCGCGTCGTTGGCGCTGGCGCCGAACATGTCGTGCGGCTTGGCGGCCGACTTTGGCTCATTCTTCAATCCAGGCAATGCGCCTGGTTTTTCATCTTGCGACTTTACAATCGCCGGCAGTGCGGCATCCGACTTCTTGGACTCCGCCGGTTGCGACATGGCTGTCGAGAACGGCGCCTTGGGAAGCTTGTCCATCCGTTCGGCGATTCGCTTCTCGGCGATCTTGTTCTCCTTGGCGAGGAACTCGTCCGTTTTGGACGGCTTCATCGCGCCGTCGTACTTGACGATTTCCGATTTCACGATCACTGGCGCCGCTGGTTTCTGCATCCAGCCGAAGAGCACATCGCCGGGCCGCCACGAGCGTTTGGCCGGAATCTCGGTTTCATGAATAATGATGGGCGGGCCGTACGTCGTCTTGATCGGACCGGTCGCCGCCGCCCTGGGCATCGGCTCCGTGGCAGGACTGGTGGAGATGAGGTTCCCCGGTTGCGTGGCGACCGGCATTGGGGCGGCCGGCGCCGGCGTCGTGTGCGCCGTCGGCGTTGCGTTGTTGATGATGATCGTTTCCGTTGTGGGCTTGGCCAAAAGCCCGTTGACGCGCGGGAACAACGGCGGACGGCTCGCCGCCGGCACGCCCGGAATCTCGACGAGCTGCGGCTGCTTGTTGAAGATTTCCGGCGGGGGCATATGGACGCTCGGCGCGTTCTTGTAATCGATGACCTGCGGCTCGGCCGGCTTCTTCGCGTCGGCGGTCTTGACTTCCGCACGCGTGCCTTCCTTATCTTCCATGTTCACGATCGTCAAAGCTTCCTTGAAAGAGGGATTCATGGGGGGCTTGACTTCATTGTCGATGGAAATCCCCGCGTCCGGACGCGACCGCGGCGGGATCGGCGAACCTTCCGGCGGCGTCTTGCTGCCGATGCCCCACGCGAAAATGCGCTTCGACTGGCCGCGCGCATTGCGTTCGCTCGGGCTGCTCGGCGTCGTGTCATCCACGATCGTGATCATCTCGCCCGACTCGACGGCCTGCAAGAGATGCGCGATGCGGTTGTCCGGGAGCTGCCAGCTCTCCAGCACTCGGCATCGAGTCTTTCTGCCGTTCTGGTGCACGACCATGATGCGCTCGTCGGCATCGTTGCCCTTCGGCGCCGACGTTTGCGTCCAGGCCAAACCGGACCAACACAGCATCACCAGAATGGCTCCGCGCCAGATGGCTCCCTGCCAGTTCGACCAAACCATGGATCGCTCCTTACGGCACAAGTCCGAAACGGTAATTGCAACGCATCCTGTGGAGGATGGGTAGTTTCTTGCATGTTTATCGGCGATTCCAACGGCGCGCATCAGTCCGACTTTGACGATTCTGCCGTGAATTCCACTTCCAAATCACGCCGACGGCAAGGTTTGCCCAGCTTGTGCCGCTTCAATACGAAGCCGGCGAGCCGAGCCGCGTAAGCGGCCGGTTGAGCGCCGGGACTCAACCGGCCGCTTACGCGGCTCGGCTCGCCCTGGCAACGTTTTGATAAGCGCTGCGATTGGCCTTTCCGCTTCCACCGCTTTTCGGTTCAATAGACGCCAACTTCTTCGTGCAAGGAACTCGCATGCGCGTGCTCATCACCACCGAGCAGATACAACAACGCTTGACCGAACTCGCCGCGCAAATCGGCCCCGAATACCGCGATCGGCCGTTGACCATCGTCGGCGTCCTCACCGGCAGCTTGATGTTCCTCGCCGATCTCGTGCGCCGTCTCGATATGCCGCTACGCATTGGCTTCATTCAGGCGTCGAGTTATCGCGGCAAGACGACGACGGCGGGAGAATTGCACGTCGGCGCGGAAATCGTCTCCGATGTTCGTGGCCGACATGTGCTTCTCCTGGACGACATCCTCGACACCGGACAGACGTTGAGCCATCTGGTGCGCCATTTGAATGAACAGGGCGCGTTGTCGGTGCGCGTCGGCGTATTGTTGCGAAAAAAAGGACGGCAGGTTCACCCGGTAAACGTCGATTTCGTCGGCTTCGAGATTCCGGACGCGTTCGTGGTCGGCTACGGACTGGATTTCAACGACGAATATAGGCAATTGCCCTACGTCGCCGTGCTGCCGGAGGGCGAATGAGTGGCTTGTAGGGTGCGTCAAGCGTACTCGCGCAGACGCACCTCGCAGTTGCAAGGGCAGGTGCGTCCGCGCGAGTACGCTTGACGCACCCTACGATTCCTAGCCACTAGTAAAGGGATGGATCCCGTGAGAATCTTGCACATCATCGATTCGCTCGATTACAACGGCAGCGCCGCGCAGTTGCGGATCCTCGGGCCCGCTTTGAATGACGACGACGTTTCCGTCGAGATTGGCTGCCTGGGTCCCGAAACACCATGGTTGCGCAATCTTCGTGACGCCGGCGTTGTCGTGCATTCGCTGGGCTGGACGCGCTGGTTCGATCCGAGCGTCTTGTGGAATCTTCGTTCGCTCTTGCGCGAATCGGCGCCCGATGTCATCCACGTATGGCGACTGCCGGCGTTGCGGACGTTGGCAGCGGTCGCGTCCAATTGGTTGCCGCGCGTCGTCATGAGCGCCCCGTTGCCGATCTCGGGTGTTCTCGCGTGGTGGGACAAGCGACTGCTGGAACGCGTCGGCCTGGTGGCGGTGGCGGGGGAGAGCGATCGGCAGCGTTGCCTGCAGCAGGGCGTCGCGAGACCGGACCTTCGCGTCGTGCCCCCTGCCCTGCAAAAAAGGTGTCAGGAACCTTTATCAAAAGGTCCTGACACCTTTTCGATTACATGCGTCGGACCGCTGGACCGTGAGCATGGCATTCGCGAGGCAATCTGGGCGTTTGATTTCGTGCGGTATGTATTTCCGCATGTGATGCTCCGCATCGTCGGCGGCGGTCCGCAGCGAGCCATGTTCGAAACTCTCACGCGCGGCATGCAATCACCTGATAGCGTACAATTCGTTGGACCCCGAACCGATTTGTCCGACCTGTTTGGCGACGACACGATCGTCTGGATTCCGAGCAAGGCCAATTGTGGACGGCAAACGGCTCTTCAGGCGATGGCGCACGGCAAGGCCGTGATCGCTTCCAATGTGCCGGCCTTAGGCGATTTGATCGACGACGGCGGAACGGGCTTCCTGATCGCGCCGGGCGATGTCATCCAACTGGCGCGGCGAACCAGCATGTTGCTCAAGGATTCCGACTTGCGCGACCGCATCGGCGCCGCCGCCCGCGCCAAGGTCGAACGGCAATTTCCATTGACGCAGACGGTCGCGCAATGGCGCGAGCTTTATCGCCGTGTCGCGGCTTGAAACGCCATACAATACTCCAAAACTCTTCCCCCGTTTTGGAGGCCTATCATGAAGTATCTCTGTACATTGCCGCTTGCGCTCCTTTTGACCGTTAGCGCCGCGGCTCAAGACAAATCCGGTTGGGTCGAACTGCTCAAGGGCGGCGATCTCAAGGAAAACTGGTTCACCACCGGCAACTGGATTCTCAAAGACGGCGTCGTCGCATTGGAGCCCCGACCCGGCGAAAAAGGCTGGCAACGTTATGACGCCTATCTCTGGGCCAAGAAACAGTACAAGGAATTCGAATGCGAGTTCGAGTACAAGGTCGAGGAGAAAGGCAACAGCGGCTTCTACTTCCACGTCGGCGATCTGAAAGAGCCAGTCAAAAAGGGCATCGAAGTGCAACTCTTCGACGCCCCGGCCAAGGCGGACGCCAAGCTCACCGATCATAGCTCCGGCGGCATCATCCCCGGCGTCCCACCCACGAAAAACTCCGCCAAGCCCGCGGGCGAATGGAACAAGATGCTTGTCGTTGTCAAAGGCAACAAGATCACCGTCGAATTGAACGGCGTCGTCGTCAACGACTTGCCGCTCGATTACAAGACGATCAAGGACCGCCCGCCAACCGGTTACATCGGCTTCCAGGATCACGGCCTGCCGCTGTGGCTGCGCAACATCAAGGTGCGCGAGTTGTAATCATCTAGTTTGATCAAAAAGCCCCAGGATGAGCGCAGCGATTCCTGGGGGTACGATCCCCAGGAATCGCTGCGCTCATCCTGGGGCCTGGTGCTGAAAGGACTCCCTCCCATGCAAAGCACGATGCAAGATTACCCCCTCACCGTCAATTCCCTCTTCGAACATGGCGCTGCCGTCTTCTCCGGCAGCAAGGTCGCCACATTCGACGGCGCCACCACGCGGCGAACGAGCTTCAAGGAAGTCGCCGAGCGCTCCCGCAAACTCGCGGCCGCGCTTCAGCGTCTCGGCGTCAAGCCCGGCGATCGCGTCGGCACGTTTTGCTGGAATTGTCAGGAGCATCTGGAAGCGTACTTCGCGGTGCCCTGCATCGGCGCAGTGCTGCACACGCTCAACTTGCGATTGTTCCCGGAGCAGATCGCGTACATCGTCAATCATGCCGAGGACAGCGTCATCATTCTCGACGCGAGCCTGATTTCCGTCCTCGCGCCGATCGTGCCGAAGCTGACGACGGTTCGCCATTTCATCGTCATCGGCGATCCGGCGGGCTTTCCTGGATCGCCGCTCAAGTACGAAGAAATCCTTAATAGGGAAAATGCTGGATTCGTTTTCCCGGCCATCGACGAACGCTCCGCCGCCGCGATGTGCTACACGAGCGGCACGACGGGCAATCCCAAGGGCGTCGTGTACAGTCATCGTTCGATCTACCTGCACTCGCTGGCGTCGGCGACGGCGGCGGCGTTCGGATTGACGCATCTCGATCGGGCGCTCATCGTGCCGTCGATGTTCCACGCCAACGCCTGGGGCATTCCGCACACCGGCTGGTGGGTCGGCGCCGACTTGATTTTCCCGGGGCGATTCGTCCAATCGGAGCCCTTGAGCCGGCTGATTGCCCTGGAAAAGCCGACGTTCGCCGGCGGCGTGCCGACGATCTGGAACGACCTCGTGCGCTTTGCCGAGTCGCATCCGGTCGATCTGTCGTCGTTCCGCCTCGTCATCTCCGGCGGCTCCGCGGTGCCGCGCAGCCTGATCGAGCGCCTGCAAACACGCCATGGCGTCCGCCTCGTGCAAATCTGGGGCATGACCGAGACCGGCCCGCTCGCCGCCCTGTCGCATCCGCCGCGCGAATGCACCATCGACGAAGACATCGATTGGCGAACTAAAACCGGCAGGGCACTCACCGGCGTGGACTTGCGCATCGTCGATGCCGGTAAGGTGTTGCCCTGGGACAGCGAAGCGATCGGCGAGATCGAAGTGCGCGGCCCCTGGGTCACCGGCAAATACTACAAGGACGATTCGCCGGAGAAGTTCGATGACGGCTGGCTCAAAACCGGCGACGTCGGCACGGTCGATGCCGACGGCTTCGTGCAAATCACCGATCGCGCCAAGGACGTCATCAAGTCCGGCGGCGAATGGGTGTCGTCCGTCGATCTTGAAAACAACCTGATGGCGCATCCGGACGTGATCGAAGCCGCGGTCATCGCCGTGCCGGATGAGCGCTGGGACGAACGGCCCCTGGCGTGCGTCGTTTTGAAGGACGGCACGAAGACGACGCTCGCGGATTTGCGGACGTTTCTCGGCGAACGCGTCGTCCGCTGGTGGCTGCCAGAACGATGGGCGATCATTCAGGAGGTGCCGAAGACGAGCGTCGGCAAGTTCGACAAGAAGGTGTTGCGGCAACGGTTCGCGGATGGCGACTTGGCGGTTGTGGTTGTGGAAAAATGACAAATGGACTATAGCGCCAATTCGCCCCATTTTTTCATCAGAAAGGATTCTCATGAAATCCTTGCTCGTGCTTTTCTTGATCGTGTTTGCCAGTGGAGAAATCTCGCCCGAGATTGTGCGACGCGTCATTGGTCCGCCGAGTGGCAGCGCCACCGGTAGATTTGATTGGCGAGAGAACCCAGATCGATACATCCTCTGGCAATACGATGGCTTTTGGATCGAATGGGAAGCCGGCCCAATCCCTCGCGTCGGCGTTGGGTCTAGTTTTCGCATTGCCGGCGATTTGAAAGGCCTCTAAAACGTGTAAGGCAATTCCACGACATGAAACGCAATTGGCTTGGTTTTTGGAAATCGTTTCTGACGCGATCGGCTAAACCTGAATATTGACGCATTCTATTTTGCGCTCGACTCGCTTCAAGAGTCCTGCGATGACGCGTTGCGGCCCCAACTCATAAAACTTGTTCACGCCTTGTGCCACCAGCCCGCGCATCGTCGCTTCCCATTGCACGGGTTGCAGCACTTGGCGCACCAGGAGGGCGCGAATCTCCGCGGGATCGGTGTGCGGCTTGGCATCGACATTCGACCAGACGGGAATGCGGGCCGGCTGCAGCGGCGTCTTGTCGAGCGCGGCGGCGAGCGTACGATCGGCGGGCTTCATGATGTCGGTGTGAAACGCGCCGGCGACCGCGAGGCGAATCGTTTTCATCGCGCCCATCTCCGGCGCGAGTTTTTCGACTTCGTCACATGCGGCCTTGACGCCGGACACGACGATCTGGCCCGGACAAAGATGATTGGCGACCTGAATCGTCCCCGCTGACCGCGCCTTGGCGCACAATTCCTCAACTTTCGGCAACTCCAAACCAAGGACGCTGACCATGCCGCTGGGCGTCGCGTCGCTGGCGGCCTGCATCGCTTCGCCGCGCGTTTTCACGAGTCGCAATCCGTCCGCAAAGGTCAACGTGCCGGCGAACGCGAGAGCGGTGAATTCGCCAAGGCTCAGACCCGCCGTCGCGACACATTCGGCTTCCACGGCCGGCTCCTTCGCGCGGAGGCTTTCGAGCGCGGCGAGGCTGGCGACGTAAATCGCGGGCTGGCTGATGGCGGTGCTGTCGAGTTTTTCTTTCGGGCCTTTGGCACAGATGTCAAGGAGGTCGTAGCCGAGGATTGTTGCGGCGTCATCGAAGAGTTTTTTCGCGGCAGGCAACGATTCGCAGAGTTGTTGGGCCATGCCGACGTACTGGGCGCCCTGGCCGGGGAAGACGATTGCGAGCTTGGGCATCGTGGAACTCCATGCCGAGCCAATGAATGTGAATGAGAATGGCTGATGGAAAGCTATGCCGGCGCCAATACTAATTTTTGTTCTGCGGGTGTGTTCGTGAAGGTCGCTTGCACCAGTATCGGCCTTTCGGCGGCGACTAGCAACTCACCCTGTCCACCGTATGGCGACACCGAATTGGGCTTGCGCTCGTTGCAAAGCGCCGCGATTCGAGCCAGCAGGGTGCGGAAGACCGATTTTGCAAACGGGATCTCGACAACTTCTTCGCCAATGACACGGATGCGGCAATGATCCGCCTGCCAATCCAATTCCATCGGACCGTCGAGGCAGACTTCAAGCAAATCGTCCACCAAGCCGACGACGCCCCGTGGCGTCGGTTCGAAGATTCGTTGGAGATTGCTCGGCGTTTGTGATGTTCGATTCATGGACAATTCGGTGTTGTAATGTTCTTGGCTAACGTAGCCCACGCAGCCAAGAGTTCTTCGATTCCGGCGCCGATGTCAAATTGGACGATGCCTTGCGTTCGCGGAAACCAACCGTTGTCCGCCGCACTAATAATATCGTCGGGCACGTCCACTTCTAAGATAGCAGGCCCGCCTTCCATTGGAAATGCCGATGCTTTGCCGCAAGCGTAATCGGACGGCGATCCGAAAAGGAATGGTCCGGAGTCGAAGAACATGGAAAAACCATCGTCGCCTTGGGGTCCGCCGGGTTCTTGAAAACGAGGATTAGGACCGAATTGGACGATCTGCTCGGCGCGATGTCGGGTTGTGCCGTGAAGGAGAATCGGCATTGCTGGGCCTTCATGGGCGCTTGGCGTTCGCGAGGCGCTGCGCGGGCGCTAAACGGGGATGGGTTAGCTGGCGGCGAGTTCCGCGACGATGCGTTCGTTCAACTTCGCCCGGGCGTGCTTGGCGGCGACATGAAGCGCGTTTTCGATGGCGCGTTCCTTGGAACTGCCGTGGCCGATGATGCAGATGCCGTCCACGCCCAGGAGCGGGGCGCCGCCGAGTTCGTGATAGTCGTAACGCTTGATGATGTTGCCGAGCGCTTGTTGCGCGAGCGGCAATTCGACCCTCAAGGCGCCGAAGATTTCTTTGCCGACGACCTTCATGACGAAATCGAAAACGCCCTCGCAAACTTTGAGAACGACGTTGCCGACGAAGCCGTCGGCGACCATCACGTCACAGATGCCCTTGTTGATGTCGCGGCCTTCGATGTTGCCGATGAACTGGTCCTTGAGCGGGCTGTTGCGGAAAAGGTCGGATGTTTCCTTGGCGAGTTCGTTGCCCTTGTCCTCCTCGGAGCCGACGTTCAAGAGGCCGATCTTTGGCTTTTCACGCTGAAGGATGTGCTTGGCGTAGATGGCGCCCATGACGCCGTATTGATAGAGATGCGCGGGTTTCGGATGAACGTTGGCGCCGACGTCGAGCAGAACGGACAGGCCTTGAAGCGTTGGCATCAGCGCGGCGATGCCGGGGCGGCGCACGCCTGGGAGGAAGAGCCGCAAGAGAAAGCCGCCGGCGACCATGGCCCCAGTGTTGCCGGCGCTGACGATCGCTTCGACTTTGCGCTGCTGCAAAAGTTGCCAGCAGCGTGTGATGGAGTTGTCGGGCTTTTTGCGAAACGCCAATCCAGGGGATTCTTCCATAGTGATCACTTGCGTGGCATGGAGAATTTCCAGGCGATCGCGCAGACCGTGGGCGGCGGCGAGGTGGGGCTCGATTTGAGCTTGATCGCCGACGAGGACGACGTGCATGTCGGCATCTTTTTGCACGGCCTGGACCGCACCTAGCACGACTGAGCCGGGCGCATGATCGCCCCCCATCGCATCGAGAGCGATTCGCATGAATTAGGTCTCCTCGACTTCCTCGATGACGACGGCTTCGCGGCCCTGCGTGTTGTGCCAGCCGCAGTGCCAGCAAACGATGTGCGGTTTGATTGGTTCGCCGCAGCGGACGCAATAGGTATTCTGTTGCGGCTTGAGGTGTTGATGACTTCGCCGCTTGCCCTGGCGCGCTTTGGAGGTGCGCCTTTTCGGTACAGCCATGATCGTTTTCCCTTCAAATGCAGCATGCCGTGTAGCACTTGCTGTGCCGCAGGCGTTGGAAGTAATAACTTACGTGCGCTGCGTCCGATTGACAATGCGCGTCGTCATCACGATTTGTGAAGATAGAATACAGCCGGGAGGCTGGCAATGGATCGACTTTGGGCCCCGTGGCGTTTGTCGTATGTTTCTTGCGCGAAACCGCCGGCGGAAGGCGATGCTTGCTTCATTTGCAATGGGTTCGCGGAGTCGAACGATCGCGAAAACCTCGTCGCCTGGCGCGGGTCGAAGTGCGTCGTGTTTCTCAATCGATTTCCTTACAACAACGGCCATCTATTGATTGCACCCAACGCTCACAAAGGTCAATTGCATGAGCTGGATGTTGAAGAAACGATTCAATGCCAGCAAACGATCGCACGCCTTGTCGCGGTCATGACGGAATTGATGAAGCCGGACGGGTTCAATGTCGGCTTGAACCTGGGCCGAGCGGCGGGCGCGGGGCTGCCGGGGCATCTGCACTGGCATCTTGTGCCGCGCTGGCATGGCGACACGAATTTCATGCCGGTGTTGTCGGACACGCGCGTCATCGTGCAATCGCTGGATCAGTTTTGGACGATGCTGACGGAGAAGTTGAACGCGTAGCGGTAGCCGCCCGTAGCGACAAGCTGCCAGCTTGTCTGCTTTTTCGCTCGGCTCACAAGCTGGCAGCTTGTGGCCACGAAAACTTCTATGTCCCAACATGATGTTGCATTCTCGCCGCCCGATTGGCTCGACCGCGAAGACCAGACGCTGGCGCCTTACGCCATGCGCACGCGCATGAGCAAGGGACGCAAGCACGCGGAGCCGCCGCACGCCTTTCGCACGCTGTATCAACGCGACCGCGATCGCATTGTCCATTCGAGCGCGTTTCGCCGGCTCATGCACAAGACGCAGGTTCACGTCAATCAGCCGGGCGATTATCACCGCACTCGATTGACGCACACGCTCGAAGTCGCGCAGATCAGTCGAACCATTGCGCGCGCGTTGGGCTTGAACGAAGATTTGACCGAGGCGATCGCGCTGTTGCACGACCTCGGACATCCGCCGTTCGGGCACGCCGGCGAGACGACGCTCAACGAATGCATGCGCGGTGCCGGCGGCTACGAGCACAATCGGCACGGCTTGCGCATCGTCGAGTTGCTCGAATA
>DAIOGM010000016.1:0-1542 GCA_036745215.1 Gemmataceae bacterium | reverse complement strand
TTCCCCGGCTTGAATCTGTCCTGGGAAGTCCTGGAAGCACAGGCGATGCACAGCAAACAACCCGAAGCGGCGGAGGTGAAACCGTACCTCGGCGTCGGCCAGCCGTTTCTGGAAGCGCAGCTCGTCGATGCCTGCGACAGCCTGGCGTACGACTGCCATGATGTCGATGACGCTCTCAGCGTCGGCTTGATTACGCCGGACGATCTTGCGCAAGTGCCATTCTGGAACCTCGCCGCTGAACGCGCTCGTCAGGAACATCACGCCATCCAGCCGGAGCAAGTGCAGCCGACGGTGATCCGCAAACTCATCGATTGGCAGGTCGTCGATTTGCTGGATGCGACGCGACATCATCTGCGCGTCGAGCGGATCGGCAGCCTTGACGATGTGCGACGTTGCGCCCGCCTGATCGTATTGCCGAGCGCCGCAGTCAAAACGCTGAAAGCCGGGCTCGAAGCATTTCTGCATGAACGGGTTTACCGGCACTATCGCGTCATGCGGATGGCGATCAAGGGACAGCGAATGCTGAAGATGATGTTCGACGAGCTATGTGCTCGGCCGCAGCAATTGCCCACGCGCTATCGGACGCGTGCGCTGGCCGGCGATGGTCAACAGACGGTTTGCGATTACCTCGCCGGCATGACCGACCGCTTTGCGCAAGATGAATACCTGCGACTGTTCCAACCCACGTCTTTTACCTAGAATAAAAAGCACGAATTTAGGGAAACGGAAACGGTCAAACCGAACGCATCCATCCCGCCGGATACGTTCTCTCCCCAGGACTCCCGTCCAACCGCGTCGGCGACGGCGACGGTTCGTGCATTTGCAGTTGCGCCTGAATTCCCCCGCGTTTCCTTCGAAGAATTCGGCGCCATGGCGTCGAATTCAGCCGTGAACGTTCGTGCTTCGACCTAGCTTTTAATAATAGATTAGAAGCCTTTAACCCCGGCGCTCAGGGAGGTTTCTGTGGCAAGTATATTAAGCAGTTTCGATGAGTTGTTTGCACCGTCCACAAAACTCGTATGGATCGTACGCGTCCTGTTTTTCTTCATGGCGGGCAGCATCGCCACCGATGTGCTGGTGTTCAGCGTCGAACGGGATCGGCCTCCTTCGGAATTCTGGCTGGGAATCGCCAGCTCCATCGTCGCCGTCGTCCTTTGCGTTACGGTCGTCATCCTCGACATCGTCACCAAGAACAAAGAAATCGCCACCCTCTCGGCGATTTACTTCGGCCTGCTGATGGGGTTCCTCATCGGCCATTTATTCTGGGAAGTGCTCGGCGGCATCCTGCGCGTTTATCTCGCGGAAGTGCTCGATATACCGGTGCAGAGTCGGCCGCGCTTCGAATACCTCGCACAGCTGATCATCTACGTTTTCTCGTGCTACATCACCGTGTCCACATTGCTGCAAACGAAGGACGACTTTCGGCTCATCATTCCTTATGTGGAGTTTTCCAAGGAGCTGAAGGGGGCCCGGCCGCTGGTGCTGGACACCAGCGTAATTATTGACGGGCGAATTGCCGATATTTGTGATACGGGAATCATC
>DAIOGM010000015.1:4161-34775 GCA_036745215.1 Gemmataceae bacterium | reverse complement strand
CGAAGAGTTTGCCCAACTCTTCGCTGTCGCTTCAGGCTCGGATCGTTTTTGAATGGTGAATTGATCCGTCCTGTTTACGTTTCGCACTCGCATTTCGCTAAACAAACCTTCACGCGCCCGCAACTTTCCCGCGTCTTGTCCACTTCCTCTAATCGTTGCAATAGCGCGCGAAATCGACGAAAACGTCGATTTTCACTCAAGTCCGCGACCGGCGTGCGTTGACACGCTGGGCGCATCGACGTAGACTTCTCCAAGCACGAATGACCCGCGACCGCGCAGCTGAGGCGCGACCCCCGCAAACAGGAAACCCCGATGGCTTCACTCGATCTCTCCTGGCAAACCTACCGCCCCGAAGAAGGTTTTTACACCAGCCAGGTCGAATCGCCGCGGCCGTTGCCCGTCCGCACCTTCGCTCCCATCGGCTATGAACCGCGCTATCCCTATCCGTTGATCGTCTTCCTGCATGGCCACGGCGGCAACGAGGAGCAGATCCTTCGCCTGGCCCCGCGCGTCAGCCGCCGCAATTTCGTCTCGATCGGCCTGCGCGGCCCCGTCTGCCTCGGCCCGAACAAGAAGGGCGCCCTCGGCTTCTCCTGGGGTGACGCCTCGCACCTGCCGGCCATCGAAGACTATCTGCTGCAAGCCATCCAGCAAACGCGGCTGCATTACCACATTCATTCCGAACGCATCTTCCTTGCCGGTTTTGCGGAAGGCGCCACGCTTGCGTATCGCATGGGCTTGCTCTTCCCCGAGCGCCTCGGCGGCGTCATCGCCTTGAACGGCAACATGCCGCGCGAAGAGCGCCCGCTCCTGCGTTTGCCCGACGTGCGCTCGCTGCAAGTGTTCATCGGCCACGGCATCGCCAACTCGGTTGTGCCGATGAGCATGGCTCGCGCAGATCACAACTTGCTGTACGCGGCCGGCTTGGACGTCCTGATGCACACGTACGCGACGAATCACCGCATGCACAAAGACATGTTGCGCGACATGAACCGCTGGATTATCGAGCGGCTGTCCGAGCCGGAAGCGTAAGCGAAGTGAACTGCGAGAATCTTCGCTAACGCTTCAGGCTCGGAAATGCACTTCACTTTTTTTCCACGTCGGCATTTCGATTCGTTCACCAACTACGATTCGCAACATCAACTCCGCCAGATTCTGTTCGCACAATTGCCGTAATCCGAGGTACGAAGTCGTCAAACGCGGATTGATCTCGATTGCGTAATCGGTGCCGTCGTCGCCGAGAACGAGATCGACGCCGACGAAGCCGCACAGACCCTTGATGCCTTTGACCGCGTGGAGCGCCAACTTGGCTGCGCGCTGGGCGAGCGCTTCGGGCAACGGCAGCGAGCCGCCGAGGTAGCGGAATCGGCCGTCGTTGGACAAATGCTGTCGTGCCGGCATGAGCGCGACACGCTGCGTTTTCCCGATCAACAGCGTGACGCTCGCCGCATGGCCGAGCACGTGCCGTTGCACGATGAAATCGCCCTCGGGGAGTGCCTCGGTATCGGCGGCCGCAATCTCCGCCGCGCCCTTCGCATCGTGAATCAGATAAATCGCTTGCGATCCGGCGCCGTGTCGCGGCTTCAGCACGAATGGCGGATCCATGGCGCTCAAGTCCGCGTGGTTGAACGCGTCGGTCCATGGATGCGGCACCTGGCGCAGACGCCAGAATTCCGCGAGCGCCAGTTTGTCGGCCGTCAATTGTATGGCGTTCGGCTCACAACTCAGCAAACGTCCGCCCACGCCGACCGCCGCACGGCTTCGATTCAAGAGCAGGCCGTTGAATTCCGGCGCGATCACCAATGTTCCATCGCATTCCGCGGCAAATTCCTCGAAATCCAGGTCCTCGAAATCCGGGTCCGGGTAAGTGGCTCGCCGGCATTCGTCGCCGATTTCGTAAGAGAGGTTCTGATCGATCAACGTTACGACGGTGACACCCGGGATACCCTGCAAATCGGCGACAATCGCCGCGAGCATCGCGTGCCCTTCACGCAGCAGCGATGACGGAATGTCCGGGCCGAGACCGCCGGCACAAACACATTCGTAGACGAAGATGCGCATCGATTCCTTATTGATCCGCGTGCGTTCCGATTGTTCGCCGCGAACGCCGAGCGTAAGATGACCCCATGTCCCACCGCGATATCCTAGGCTCCGACGGCACGATCGCGCAGCGACTCTCCAACTACGAGGCGCGGCAACAGCAGCTCGACATGGCCGACGCCGTCGCCGACGCCCTCGCGAAGCCCGGCCATCTCATGGTCGAAGCCGGCACCGGCGTCGGCAAGAGTTTCGCGTATCTCGTGCCCGCGATTCAAAAGGCGTGCGCGACCAAGGATTATCGCGTCGTCATTTCCACGCACACGATCAACCTACAAGAACAGCTCATTCGCAAGGACATCCCGTTCTTGCAAAGCGTCATGCCCGAAAAATTCGCGGCGCTCCTCGTGAAGGGCCGCGGCAATTATTTGAGCAAACGCCGGCTCAAGGTCGCCCATGAACGCAGCTTGTCGCTCTTGAGCGAGCCCGGGGCCGTGGAACAGCTCGACGAGCTGATGGAGTGGGACAAGATCACCAAGGACGGCAGCCGCAGCGATCTCGACTTTCGGCCCATGCCGCCCGTCTGGGAACTCGTCGAAAGCGATTCGAGCAATTGCCTCGGCAAGAAGTGCAAGGACTACGCGGATTGCTTTTATTACCAGGCGCGGCGCAACATTCAGAACGCGAAGATCCTCATCGTCAATCACGCACTTTTCTTCGTCGATCTCGCCTTCAAGGCGATCAAGCCCGACGGCGGCGTCTTGCCGAAGTACAACGCTGTGATTTTTGACGAAGCTCACATGCTCGAAGACGTCGCCGCGGAGCATCTCGGCCTGTCGATCACACGCGGCCAGGCCGATTACCTCCTCAATCGCCTCTACATGGAACGCAAGGGCAAGGCGATCGGCTTGCTCGCACTTTACGGCGATCAAGAAAGCTGGCTGCAGGTCCATTCGACGCGCCGCACGGTGCAGCTTTTCTTCAACGGCATCCTCGAATGGCGGACGCGTCACGATCTCGCCCAGAAACGGCCGAGTGCGAGCGACTCCGTTCGCATCCGTTCACCCGGAATCGTTCTCGATATTCTCTCCGACGAGTTCAAGAAACTGTCGCTGCACCTCGACCGTATCGAAAAACAAGTCAAGCGCGACGAGGAAAAAATCGAGCTGGAGTCCGCCTCGCTGCGTTGTCTCGATCTCGCCGCCCGCATCGATGCCTGGCTCGGCCAAAAGATGTCCAACCAGGTTTACTGGATCGACGGCGCCGGCGAACGCGGCAACAAGCTGGAACTGGCGAGCGCGCCCGTCGAAGTCGCCCAGCATTTTCGCGAGAAGCTCTTCGATCGCAACCAGAGCGTCATTCTCACCAGCGCAACGCTCAGCGTCGGCGGCCGGTCCGGATTCGATTTCTTCAAGGAACGCTTCGGCTTCCCCACGGAACAGCCCGCGATCCAGCTCGGCAGCTCGTTTGATTATCGCAAACAAGCGGAGCTGCATTTGTTTCGTGAAATGCCCGACCCGACGGCGCGAACTTTCGAGGACGCGTGCATCGCCAAGATTCAGGATTATGTCTTGAGGACGCAGGGCCGAGCGTTTGTGTTGTTCACGAGCAATCAAACGCTGCAGCGCACCGCCAATCGGTTGCGCGGCTGGCTGCGCGATCACGGCTTGACGTTGATCAGCCAGAGCGATGGTGTGCCGGCCAATCGCATGCTCGAATCGTTTCGCGAAGCGGAAGGCGCGGTTCTGTTCGGCGTGGACAGCTTCTGGCAAGGCGTCGATGTGCAAGGCGAGGCGCTCTCGAACGTCATCATCACGAAGCTGCCGTTCACGCCGCCGGATCGGCCGATCGTCGAGGCGCGTTGCGAAGCGATCGCGGAGCGCGGCGGTCAGCCGTTTCTCGATTACACGTTGCCGCAAGCGATACTGAAGTTGAAGCAGGGCTTTGGCCGGCTGATTCGCACGAAGGAAGACACGGGGATGGTCGTGATCCTCGATCCGCGCATGATGACCAAGCCGTACGGGCGGCGGTTTCTGGAGGGGTTGCCGGAGTGTCGGCGGTTTGTGGATGGCGCGGACGTGAATGAATAACATCAATGGCGAGCCGAGCCGCGTAAGCGGCCGGTTGAGTCGGCGCCGGTTCAACCGGCCGCTTACGCGGCTCGGCGCGCCGGCAACTCCATCGCAAACGTCGTCCCCTTGCCCTGTTCGCTCGTCACCGTCAGCGTGCCGCCATGCATTTCGACGAACGCCTTCGCCATGCTGAGGCCGAGGCCGAGGCCGCGCTTGTCGTACTCAAACGTGCCGGACGAATGGCGCGAGACGTCAAAACCCGTGAAGAATGGATCGAACACGCGAGCGAGGCTCTCTTGTGGGATGCCCTGCCCGGTGTCGGTGACGGAGATGCGCAGGCGATCGTCGATTTTCGCGGCCACGAGCGAAATCGTGCCGCCGTCCGCGGTGAATTTGATGGCGTTGACAAGAAGCTGCACGAGGCTGTCGCGAATCTTGTCGGGCTCGACGTGAAGCACGCCTAAATCGTTGGCGACCGAAACCTCCAGCTTTTGCTGCCGCGCCGCGATGAAGTGGCCGATCTCGTCTGCCGCGGAACGAATCAATGCGCCGGCCTCGACGTCTTGCGGCTGCAGTGGCCGTTCGAAGCGCTCGGCCAACAGCATCTTCACCATCTGATCGACGCGTTCGTTGAGCCGATGCCCGGACAGGCGAATCTTCTCCATGAGCGCATGCAGGTCCGGCGTCGGCTTCGTCATGCGCACCGCGTGTTCGGATAGGCCCAGGAGAATCGTCAACGGCGTGCGCAGCTCGTGGCTCGCGACCTTGATGAACGCTTTCTTCATTTCGTTGGCGCGATGCAGTTCGAGATTCGCGCTGGCGAGCATGGCGTTCTTCGCTTGCACTTCCTTGAGCAGCTTGCGGCGGTCTTCTTGCAGCATGTAATAATCGTACGCTTGCCGCAGCGTCGCTTTCAGGTCGGTGACTTCCCACGGCTTCGAGATGTAGCGATAGACGTTGCCGTCGTTGATGGCGTCGATGACGGCGCTGAGGTCGGAGTACGCGGTGAAGAGCAGGCGTACGGTGTCGGGGTGTTTGTGTTTGACCTGGCTGAGCATTTCGACGCCGGTCATTTCGGGCATGCGCTGATCGCTCATCACGATGTGCACCGGCTCGCGATCGAGAATCGCCAAGCCTTCCGATGCGCGGGTGGCGCCGAGGACGCGATAGTCGAAGCGCAGCAAATCCTGGACGCTCTGCACGAGGTCCGGTTCGTCGTCTACGACCAGGAGGCAGGGTTTGGCCGCCATCGAGTGCAGGCCCTTTTGCGGGAGAGATGAGGGGACGCGGTTCATTATGGCGGAACACGGGCAAGGTGCAAGGGTTGTTTGCGTTTAGCGCCCGCGTGGCGCCGCGCGAGCGCTAAACGTAAACAACGCTGGTCATGGCGCCCGAAAGGTCAACGTCGTCCAAAACGATTCCCATTCGTACTCCGCCGTCTTGGGCCGCGTCATGTGCGTCAGGCGAATCGTCATCAAGCCGGTCTGTCCAATCGGGATCAACGCTTCGCCCCGGGCGTCGGTGCGGACGTAGCCGATGGGCGTGTCGCCGTCGCCGGGGCGATGCCAGCCGAGATTGGCGCCGGCGAGCGTTTCCTTCTTGAACAGCACCTTGACGCGCAACGTGTCGCCGACTTTGCGCTCGAACGGGTTCTGCAGCGGCACAATCTCCAGCGGCAAGCCGAGCGCCTTGTCCCATGGGCCCTTGAAATCATCGCCGACCGACACCAGCGCTTTCGGCGACTTTTGATAGCGTTCCTTGGCCGATTGATTGAGCGATTTCTCTTTTGCACGCAATCGGAAGATGTGCGGCAATCCGTCGCTGACCAGGTATTCGTTGAAGCGATCGGCATCGAGTTCGAGCACCTTCGGCGTCGTTTCGACGGCAATTACATGAATGCCGGGCTGTGTCGGCACGAAATCGAGAAACGAAACGAGGTCCTTTTTGCCCGCGGATTTGAGCGGCAGTGTCTTGTCATCGGGAGCGAGTACAAACTTGCGCGGATAGCGATCCGTGTCGGGCGCGAAGACGCTGATGGGAAAGTCCATGCCGACGCTCGCATCGATGACTGCCGATTGGTTCGGCGTCGCCTTGGCGGGCGGGATGAGCCAGAGGTCGTGCGCTTGCAATTGTTGAGTGAAGAAAATGCTGACGACGGCAAGGAGGACACTTTGGCGGCAAAGCATGGTGATGACTCGCGGTAAGGTGGGCAAATGGATGCAGACACCGTATCGCAAGTTCGTCGCGCAAGCAAGGCGTTTTGGAGAATGCTATCATTAGCACCAAAGGTGCGCAATGTTAAAGCCCAGGGCAACGCCCTGGGATCAAGCGCGATCCATCAAATAGCCCCGACGGGGCGCAAGGTAATTGCGCCCCGTTGGGCAACGCCGTGAAGGATTTTTTGGCGTGAATTTCGTGTTTTGGGGAAGATAGATGAGTTCGAAACAACGCCAACGGCGTTGCATCCCAAAGCCCAGCGTCGCGAGCGCAGCGAGCGCACGCTGGGTTACGCCATGCACGACAAACGACCCTGAAGGGGTCGGATCAACTAGTTGCCGGCCGATTGATGTAACGCCTTCGGCGTAACCGATTCACGCGGTGGTTTCCCAGGGTGCGCTCGCTGCGCTCGCGACCCTGGGCTTCGGGATTCAACGCCGTTGGCGTATTTGATGGCCTGACGATTCATGTTGTGGCGACGTGCAACTCTGGAAACGCCACTGGAAAATCCTTCACGGCGTTGCCCGTTGGGGCTTCGCACGGTTGGGAGGCGACACCCAGGGCGTTGCCCTGGGCTTTAACATTGGCGCACCTTCGGTGCTCGGCACAAAAAAACATAAGCCCGCAGCGCAAGCGAGGCGATTAGCCTTGTTTGCGCCGCGGGCTTGTTAGGTCAACCATCACCGGCTACATGTTCGCCCGCTTCTCTTCGACGAGCGTCTGAATTCGTTCACCTAAAAGGGCGACGTCGAACGGCTTCTTGAACGCTTCGTTGAAGCCGAAGTTCGACAGCGATTCGGGGGCCGCTTCATCTTCGCTGGCCAGGGCGACGATGAGGGTTTGTTCGTAATCGGGCTTCTTGCGGAGGTTCGAGGCAATCTGCAAGGCGTCGGAGCGTCCCATCGCCATATCGATGATGATGGTATCGGGATGGAAGCTCTCCGCCTGGATGCCGGCCTCGAAGCCGCTGTTGGCGAGTTCGTATTTGAAATCGTCACTTTCGGGCAGGATTTCCCGGATGCGATCGACGAACAGCTTGTCGGCGCCGATGACGAGGATCTTGTGCAAGCCTTCTTCTTCCAGCTCGCCCAACGGCATCCCGTGCTCTTTGAGGAATTTGATGAGGTGCTCTCTGGGGATGCGGCGGTCCTGGCTGCCGGGGATACGGTAGCCGCGCAGCCGTCCTGAGTCGAACCATTTACTCACCGTTCGCGGCGCGACTTTACAGATCTTCGCGACCTGTCCGGTGGTAAAAACTTTTTTCATGGCAGGCACTCCGTAAATTGTTTTGTGCGTCGTCCCCTGCTAGGGGGAAGGGACAACGGGGGGAACCACGCCCATCCTGAGAAACACTCGGCCAAACGAATCGGGAGGTTCGCTTGGGGCATCCTGCCGGGGGACAGTGCCTATGCAATGGTTTCAGGAGGGACTCACCTGGGACAAACGCTCCGCGTCGGCGGCGAAAGTCCTTGATTTCCGGGCCGACGTATCTCCATATGCCACGGTTGCCTGTAATATCGGCACGAAGCGCGGCCGAGATGAGAAAAAGCCCACAATCTAAGAAACCTCTACACATCGACTTTTCCGCGCCACCCCACTGGCTTGCCGAGATGCGGATGGCAAGGCGGGTCGGGGTCAACCTGACAGGTTTGCGTGGCATTCGCAAAATGCCGACGGGACGCAATTGCGCGGTGAGTCAACGTGAAGTGTTTTTGCGAAACTTCACGTGCCTTTCATGCACTGCCGTGAGCATTGTAAGCGACAGGACAAGAGGGGACGCATTGAGGATTGGTAGTGGTAAGTTGGATACGAACCCACTATACGGCGGACTGCGCGGTCCATGCCCCGAAGCAGCGGGCTTGGTTCGCAATCAGAAACTCTCCGCGTTCTCTGCGCCTCTGCGTTTCTAAGATGGGTTTCCGCACCGTCAGCGAAAGACATCCAATTTAGAAACGCAGAGGCGCAGAGAACGCCGAGAACAGAATCGCAAGTCGTTGTTGGATTGGTTTTGAACTGCGCCGAGAATCCGGCAAGGAGATTAGCCCTGACCCATGCCCCCGGGCCCGCCCTTGGCGACGGGGCCGACGCTGGTGAAAACGATCTTGATTAGTTCCCAATTGGGCATCCGCGCCGGCCGGCCGTCTTCGATCGTGACGGCCTCGACGGTTTCGAGCACGGCGTAGCCGTCCACTTGCTGGTCCGTCACCGCGGGTTGCTTGGACAATAGATCCTTGGGCAGCACGAAGCGGAAGCCGTGATAGAAGCGATATTTGCCGCCGGTTTCCTCCCAGCGGCCGACGTCTTCGGGGCGGTGGAATATCATGAACCCTTCGATGCGCCGGGGTTCCGCAGAGGTGAACATTTTGTGAATGGCCGCGCGCGTGTCCATGGCGGCCTCTTTTTGAGACTCACTGACGCCCTTCTTGTCCCATTCGGTTTTGTCGAGATCGGCGATGCGAGCGAACTGTTGCCCCGAGTTGAGCTTGGCGATCTGCTGCTCGAGCGTCTCCTTCGCCTTCACGCGCAAGATGTAGATGCCTTCGCCGAATTTCGTGAGCCGTTTGTTGACGGGGGACGATTCGCCAAGATTGACGAACCACTTGCGGCCCTGGCCTCCTTCGCCTTCGGTGCTGGCGACCGCTAAAGTGACTTCCCATTCCAGCTCCGGCGTCTTGATGAGATAGTTGCGCCGCACCTTGTAGCTCTTCATCTCGTACTTCCAATCCTGCACGCTCAGCGGAGTGATTTCCGCTTCCTTGGCGGCCTTGCCGAAGAAGATGCGCGGCAGCGCGCCGTTGAGCATCGGCGAATAGCCGTACTTGAACTGAGAAAGGGCGCCGGGAGCGCCGTCCTGCATGTTGGCCTTGTCATAAACGGCCATCAGCTCGTTCTCGTTATCGGCGGCGACGCTGCGACGGTTGGCCGGCTGCGTCAAAAGGAAGGCGGTGTTGAGCTGAAGCGGATCGGTGGCGCCGTCGCGCAGGCGCGGGAAGAAGCCGGAATCGTTGTCCGATTTCTCCATGAGAAAAGCGTTGGCCTGGCTTTCGAGCGCGAAACCCGTGACGAAGTAATACGAGAAATAGCTCAGGCCGCTGATGATGCTGAGCCAAAGGCCGATGCGCGCAAGTTTGGCGCCGGCGCGCGTGCCTTCGGAGTTTTGGATGTGGTTTTGCGCCAGCAGACAGAGGACGACGCCGGCGACGGCCATCAGCGCCAGCATCCACGCCGGGACGAACAGCGGCGCGCTTTGCGTCAGCGCGACGATGGTCAGGATCACGACCAGGAGGAAGAGCAACCCGGCCACGCCGATGCCCGCGATGGCGTAGCCGGAGATCGGCTGATACGCCAGCGTTTCCGTGACGGGCGGAACGGGTTGCGTCGGGAAGCCCGGCCGGATGGCGGTTTCCGCGGGGGGCGGTTCAGGGGTTGGCAGCGGGTCGCTCATGGTGAAAAAGTCAGAGTTCTGGCCGCCGGTTGAGTAAATCGACATCCTCAACCGGCCCCTTACGGGGCTCGGCTCGCCGAGAGATTGTCTAATCGTCCGCGCCGCCGACATCGGAAATGTCGGTCAGCATCGCGCGGCGGACGGCGTCGCCGGCGCTGGCGCCGCGCATCACAAGGTTGCCGGACTGATCCAGGTAGATCTTGTCTTGCAAGATTTCCTGAATCACGACGGCCATTTTGTCGGTGGTTTTCAAATCGACCAGCGGTCTGGCGCCCGTATTGAGCGCCACCATGCGCTTTTGAATGAGGGTGGAGAGCTTGAAGCGCCCGCCCACCTTGTTGACGATGCCTTCTTCTTTCAATTCATCCAGCATGCCTGCTCCTTTTTCTAGTTCGCTCGAAACAGCTTCTCAAATATTTTCCGCATCGACGCCAGCGCCGTGTCCAGGTCGTCGTTGATCACCTGATAATCATACGCATCCGCGTGCGCCGATTCGGCACGGGCGTTGGCGAGACGCTTCTGAATCGCTTCTTCCGTTTCGGTGTGGCGCTTTCGCAAACGCTCTTCCAGCGTCTCGAATCGTGCCGTGCGAATGAAGATCGACGTCGCGTCGGGACATCGTTTTTTTACTTGCTGCCAGCCTTGCACGTCAATATCGAGCAGGACGCCGACGCCTTTTTCACGAAACGGCCCCACTTCATCGGCCAGCGTGCCGTAGTAGTTGCCATGGACGGCGGCCCACTCAAGAAAACGATCCGCATCCTTCGCGTTTACGAAATCCGCCGCCTTCCAAAAGTGATAGTCCACGCCGTCTTTTTCGTCCGGTCTCGGCAGCCGCGTCGTCACCGACACCGACAGCCGTATCGGCCACGTCTTTTCAGCCAAAAGCCGGCGGATGAGCGTCGATTTCCCGCAGCCGCTGGGGCCCGACACAATAATCAGAGGCGCTATGAACATTTTGCAACTTCAGTAGTTCCGGATTCAATAGCGCATTGACAAAGTTTTTACCCCGAAGGGGTTGCATCCCAAAGCCCAGGGTCGCGCAGCGCACCCTGGGAAACTATGGTCCGAAGAAAGCCTACCCCGAAGGGGTTGCATCAAGGGAATCTGCCGGGCATGATGCAACCCCTTCGGGGTAGGCCCGCGCGGTTTGCTCAGTCACCCAGAGTGCGCTGCGCGACCCTGGGCTTTGGGATGCAACCCCTTCGGGGTAATGGCCCCAGCTTTTTCACGCCCAATGCATCGACTGAAATTGAAAATTGCATAGTAATTCGACTCGGATTCTTTCAGTTTGCAAATCGCAATTTACAATATGCAATCTCATTCAACGTTCTGGATCAGCTCGCGAATCTTCTCCAACGTTCCCTTGATCTCGACGACCTGCTTGGAAATCTCGACATCGCTCGCCTTGGAGCCGATCGTGTTGGTTTCGCGGAACATTTCCTGCGTCAAGAAATCCAGCTTGCGGCCGGGGCTTTCGTCCTCCTTCATGATTTCCTGAAAGTGGTCCAGGTGCGTCGCCAGGCGAACGACTTCCTCGGCGATGTCGCTGCGTTCGGCGAAAATCGACACCTCGCGAATAACGTCATTACGGTCGATTTGCACATCGAGTTCGCTCAGGAGCGCCTTGACGCGTTCGTGCAGTCGATCGCGGAACGTGGTGACCACCTGCGGAATCATTTGCCGAATGAGAACCAGGTGCTTGCTGATGTTGTTGCGATAACTCAGCAGTTCCTGGGCCATCGCGTTGCCTTCGTCCTTGCGCATCGTCTGCAAATGGTCGAGCGCTTGCTGGAGGACCTTTTCGATGTTCGGCCAATCGTCATGCAATTGATGGGCGCGACTCGTCGATTCGGGGACGACGCCGGGCAACATGAGCACTTGCGATAGGAGGCACTGCCCGTGATCGGCGAGGCCGAGCGTCTTGGCGGCGTCGCGCACCTGCTGCACGTAGCTGGCCAGGGCGACGGGGTTGATGCGGAAATCGTCAGGGGCGGCCTTGGCTTCGCAGCGCAGGTGTACTTGAATGGTGCCGCGCTTGATGGTTTTGCGGATGACTTTTTCGAATTCGGCTTCGAGAAGGTGATAGGGATCGGGAGCGCGAAGCGAGACCTTCAGATAGCGGTTGTTGAGGGCCCGCACTTCGATCGCGAGGGATAGCGCATCGCTTTGGCTGCGTGCTTCCCCGTAGCCGGTCATGCTCAAAAGCACGCGTGATCCCCCGAAAGACTTCGCTGACGCTTCAGGCTCTGAAAAACTATTCGCCGCGACTGCCGGTGAACGTGCTTTGGGCGCCTTGTTTGCGCACCTCGATGGCGTAGTTCTGGATGGACTTGACTTGAATCATCGTCAAGAACAACCAGGCGATGGCGAGGTAGATGGTCCAGCGGGTGAACTGATCGCCGGCGCGCGAGCCGAAGGGGCTCGAACCGCCGGCGCCGCCGAGGGCGCCGATCAGGCCGCCGCCTTTGCCGCGCTGAATGAGGATCAACAAGATGAGGAACCCGCTCAAGGGGAACAAGATCCAATTCAACAAGCTCGCGGTAAAGCTCCAGAATTCCAGCATTTTGGCAATCTCCCGGCCATCCGATGAACGCCTCTTGGCGTGGGGAATTATTATAGAAATCGGCACGGCGTTTGGAAAGCCGACTTCCCTCTCGCGGAGCGAGAGGTCTACTTTGGCAATGTAGTCATCACGCTCCGCGTGATGTTGTTGAGCAAAATCCACAGACGACCAAATCCGTTTGTGCGCTTGGCCGAACATCATCACGCGGAGCGTGATGACTACTTTGGTAATAGGACATGCTCGGCCAGAAAAATCGCGACATTATCGCTTGGATTGATGAGCCGCGGTCACGGCGGTCCAGTTGGCGCCGACGCGAACCTCATCAATGGAGTGCCGCGTCTTGCTGTTGATGTGCAATTGCAGCCAATCAAAAACGAGATCGCCTTGAAACGGGCCGGTGTTGAGCGACCACGTCGTCGGCTCGACGCTGCCGACGGCGTCATCGGGACCGTAAATGCGGGAATAAAGCCGATTCGGCCCCTGACGCGTTGACGTGAGCTTGGCGACCACAAGATGGGCGCTGCCATTGTTCAATGAGACCGGGGTTTGCGAATCCATGCGCAACAAGCGCGCGGAGAGGTGATTCATTTTCTTGACGCCCACAAACAGACGTTGCCGGGAGTTTTCAAACTTGGGTTGCATGATGTCGTCATGAGTCCAGAACATGACGCCGATGGTATTGAACGGATCGCTGGGCGAGCCGTGGCGTTGGACAAGGAAGCTGACGTAATAGACGGCGTCCACGTCGAGGCGCACCGGCTTGGCGAGGCGGCGCCAGCAGGTGGCGAAGCCCGCGTAATCGAAGCTGCCGCCGATCGCAGGTTTGGCGGCGCCGGGCCGAGTCAAGCCGTCGTGCAGGTTGAGCGGGTAGCGCATCGGCTCGCCGGGGTAGGCCGGCGTCATGAAGCCGGTCTTCCATGGTCCGATCCAACCCGTGCCGCCGTTCGCCTTGCCTTGCGTCAACATGCCGGCATTTTTGTAATCGAAACCTTCGTAGGCGAACATGCCGGCGCCGCCCTCGTTCGGCCCCCGCGCCGGATTGGCGACGTGTCGGACAAATCGCTTCGGATCGCACGGCGTCGGCTTGCCGAAGAAATTCGCTTTCGGATCGTAAAACCGCGCCTCGCCGGCCTTGAGTTGCTGCGGCGCCGCGCCCTTGGCGGGAAACTTCGGCTGGCGTTGCACTTCCCCTTCGAACACGTGGATTTCTTCCGATTCGTCGCTGATGGAAACGGCAAACTCGGTGCCGTTCTCCGCGAAGACCGAGTTCGGCGTATGCAAGTCAAAGGGCGCCGCGGTTTCGTCGGCGCGCAGCACGACCTTGCCGGAGAGGACGGTCACCTGCGTACTTGATTCGAGCCGCAGCACGGCCGGGCCCTCGACGACGAGTTCCGGCCCGCTGTCGAACTGAACGTAGGCGATGCCCTTGCGCACGCGAAACTCGCCGGCGCTCAACCTTGCACCGGATTGAAGGGGATGGTTGCCATCCCAATCGACGGTCTCGCGCAATGTGGCGACATGATCCGGCGGCACGTTCTTGAACGGCGCCGGCGCGATATTCAAAACGAGTGGATCGGGCCGCGCCGTGCGTTCCGTAAACTTGTGCCAGTAAACCTGTACCACTGCGGTTAACGCCACCGTCCCCGCAACGACGAGGAAATACCGATAAAGGCGTCCCGCCAGGCCGGTCCGCGCATCAGGTGCCGCCGACAAATCGCCAGGCGTGATCGCGTTGCCCGCGGGCGTCGTCGCCATGGCGGCGCTGCAGGTCATCGCGCTTTCCGTATCGGGCAAGGAGCGTGTTCGCATGCCGT
This sequence comes from Gemmataceae bacterium, assembly GCA_036745215.1. Taxonomy (GTDB): domain Bacteria; phylum Planctomycetota; class Planctomycetia; order Gemmatales; family Gemmataceae; genus SIAQ01. The sequence continues at coordinate 20,624 of DAIOGM010000015.1, read as the reverse complement.
TGAGCAACTCGCCGTGCAAATCCATGAACTGCAAGTAGCAACGCCGGCATTCGCGATCGGAGTTCAACAGCTCTTCCAGGCGAGCATGTTCCGCATCGGTCATCTCGCCATCGCATAACGCGGAAAGCAGGCGTTCAAATTCCAACTGCGTTTCAGCGGTCATTCAACACCTCTTCCGTTTCCTGCTTAACATTGCACGAAAAACCTTGCAGACGACTGCACTCGCCAGTACTGTTATGAAGTCGAATCGTGGCATCCGATGGGCCTGAAAATGTCCCTGATAGAACGAACAAAATGCCAGAAAACGGTTGAAATGCACGAAGTGCATGCCAATGATATCAGCAAATGACCTGATATTAAACCTTCTTAACGCTGAGGATAGCCGTGGACGAGAAGCGAATGGAACTTCTGGTCCGCCTGTTGACGCGCCATCAAGCGGAGATATTTCGTTTCATTCTCGCAATGCACCCGCATGAGGACGACGCGCTGGACGTCTTGCAAGAGACCAGCGTCGCGCTGTGCCGCAAGATCGAGAGTTACGATTTCGAACAGCCGTTCTTGCCGTGGGCGCTCGGCTTCGCGTATCTGGAAGTCATGAAGTTGCGCGAACGCAATCAACGCAACGCCCGCCTTTTGAAATGGGAATTGGTCGAACGACTCATGCACGAGCGCGCCGAAGAGGCGCCGGTCCTGGAATCGCGCTTGCAGGCGTTGAGCCATTGCCTGGACAAGCTCTCCGACACCGATCAGGAACTGATTCGCCAGCGTTATCAGCTAAAGGTGCCGATCGAAGAAATGGTCACACTCGCCGGCACGAGCCGACGCACGCTCTTCCGCAATCTCGACCGCATTCGGCGGTTGCTCTTCAACTGCATCACGAGCCGGCTCGCGGGGATGGACTCAATATCTTGACGGCGACGGCACACCGCCCCACAAATAGGGGAACAGCACCTGGCGGGAGGGCGAGGCTCCTGCCGAGCCGTGCACACGCAGTTACTTGGCGCTTCAGGCTCGGCAGGAGCCTCGCCCTCCCGCAACTTGTTCCCCTATTTGCGGGGACGTGTACTAAGTGAACAAATCGGACGTTTGAATCGTGTTCCAATTGGCATTTGAACGTTTTTCGTGTTATTATTTGTTAACTTTTCGTTTTGTTGCGGGAATGAGCCTCCATCTGGAGACTGGAATGTCGAATCCATCGCCCCGCCGGAGCAATCGCCGTTTCGGTGGTTTTGAACTGCTGGAAAAAATCGGCCGCGGCGGGATGAGCAGTGTCTACAAAGCACGCGACCTCGACACGCAAAATATCGTCGCCGTAAAGATTGCCACGCGCGCCGTCGTCATCGACCCGCACCTCAGCCGACGCTTTGAACTCGAATACAACCTCGCGCTGCCGCTCAGCCATCCGAATCTGGTCAAGGTGCTGGGCAGCGGCAAGCACGAAGATGTGCCGTACCTGGTGATGGAATACGTGGACGGCCCCAGTTTGTCGCAACTATTGAAGATTCATGCCCAGCTGAGCGAGAAGGACGCCCTGGCGCTCATTTCTTCCGTCGCGGATGCGGTCACCTACTTGCACCAGAAGCAGATCATCCACCGCGACATCAAACCAGCCAATATCCTGTTAACCTCGACCGGCGAGGCGAAGCTGGCCGATCTTGGTCTGATCAAGAATCTCGAATCGCTCAGCCGATTGACGCGCTCGAACATCGGCCTGGGCACGATTCAATTCGCGTCGCCGGAGCAATTTGACGATGCCCGCGATGCCGATGCGCGCAGTGATGTCTATTCACTCGCCACGACGCTTTACGTGATGCTGACGGGCGAGCCGCCCTTCGGCAAAGGCGCCATGCTGAGCATTCTCAATCGCAAGTTGCAGAGCCAATTTGACGCTCCGATGGTCAAAGTGCCGACGTTGACTCCGTGCGTCGATGAAGCGATCCGCCGGGCGATGCAAGCGGACCGCGAACGCCGGCCCGCGACGGTCAACGACTTCATTACGCTCTTGAATGTGACGAAAAAGGGCAAGCCGGACCTCAGCGACTTGGGCCCGACGCTGCGGCCCGCGACCATCAGTGCGGCGCTGCCAAACGTGGACGAACATCTTGGCCCGGAACGGCGCCGCGGCATCCGCCATGCCTGCGAACTGGAAGCGCGTTGCCGGGCCGTCGCCAACCCCGGCGGCCAGCGCTGGCCGGCCTGGATCATCGATCTCTCCGTCAACGGCGTGTGCTTGCGCATGCCGCGCCGCTTCGAGATCGGCAGCGGCCTGGAGATCACCTTCTCCGTGCCGCATGAAAATCAAACCTTGACCCAGATGGCTCAGGTCCGCTGGCTCAAGGCGGCCGAATCCAAATCCTGGCTGCTGGGCTGCGAGTTTCTCAATCCGATCGAGCCGGAAACGCTGGATACGATTATTGCGGATTCGATGGATCATACGAATTTGACGTGACTCACACCTGACGAGACTCGCCGTCGATTTTTCTTTTCATAAAGCACATGACTTTGCCATAAATCGAACCTTCAAAACAATGCGGCGATTTGTGGCGAATGTCATACTCATCGCCCAGTTTGCTCATCCATTCGCCGTTGACATCTTGAAATTCGGCATGCTGCCAACTTTCTTCGTTGACCGCATACGGAGCAATCTTTTGAAAGCCGGCTTCCAATTTTCCGTTGTCGCATTCTGAATAGCCGATGGCTTCGAAAGCCCGTTTTAGAGCGGCGATGTCGTCGTTGTCTTGGTCGCGGAGCGCCTCAGGCGGCCAGTAATAACCGGGCTTGAGCAGCGCATTGGGATCCCACTTTCGGGAGTCGTCGCCTGCCGCGAAAGCGATGCAATTGTATTTCGCATCCCTAGGGCTCACGATTTCGTAATCGGTCAAGTTTGGGAAGATTTGTGCGTCGTCGTTTGAGAGTTTTTCAGGTAACCCGCTTGGCGTCCCCATTGCAGCCAGGCCTCCGTCATGGCAACCATGTTGCCGGCGATTTCAGGAGTAATCGGATTCGTATCGGTGATTGCCGTCAACGCCCAATACCAATCATTGGGACCGTTGGCTTCGAGATCATCCAAGATGAAGGGAATCGCGTCTTTGCCCATGCCGATTATTTTTTGATAGTCCGGATTCAACGTCTTGGCTGTCACGTTGGAGATGAATTTCGTGTTCGCTTTCCAACTCGTTGCTAGTTTTTCGAATCTCTCTTTGGTCTGGTTGTTGGAAGTGCTCGCACTTGGTGAAACGGTAACGACGACTGGACCAGGAGGCAACGGAAGCGTTTGATCCAACTGCAACATGCCGTCGGGCAGCAATGTTCCGCGAACGACGATTGAATTGGCCATGACATTCTCCTGGCTCAATTGTACCACGAAGAATCCTGGCCAATGAAAACGACGCAGGTCGCCGCGCTACTGACCCCAGCCCGGAGGAAGAACTCTCGGCTCGTCTATCACGTGTGGGGCGGCACTTTCACACCCATTTTGGAAGATCAATACAAAAAAACCTAAAGGCGAAATCACCATGCCCAAGCACGCGCAAACGACCGCAGCTTGTAACCTCGTTCTGGTCATGACAAACGCATGAAATGCCCGCGGAGGAATCATCGCCAGGTTTTCGCGAGCGGTTTTGAACACCCAAATGCCCAAAAACAGTCCCACAAGCGGCACCAACAAGGCAAGTACACCAAGCACCAAAAGCAAGGAAGAAGTTGCCGACAAACCCACGGCTTTGTCAGCCAACTCTTCATCTGAAAGATAATTGTGCCGGCTTGCGCCCAGTTCGCTCGAACAATGAGGGCATTGCGTAACCGCTGCCTCAACTTCTTGGCCGCACTCAGGGCAAGAAATTGGTTGGCCGACCAACAATAGTTTCTTTCGCGGCCTCATCGGATTGGCGATTCAGGTAAGGATGAAAGCAAAACGCGCGAACCACAAAGTGTTCGGGAAATGCCGAACAACACTGCGCTTCGCGCTCCACTTGTTCTTGCCATATACGGCTTATTGCAATATCCCGCTCACCACCTCGCCCTGCACCAGCTCGCGCGGCTGATTGAGATGGTTGTACGCGATCGTGTGCGGGTTGATGCCCATCGAGTGATAGATCGTCGCAAGCAGCTCGCGCGGATGGACGGCGCCTTCCAGCGGTGCCGATGCGGTCGCGTCGCTGCGGCCGTGCACGTGGCCGCGGCGGACGCCGGCGCCGGCGGCGATGCCGGTGTAGCAGTATGGCCAGTGGTCGCGGCCATCGGCGCTATTGGAGTTGCCGGAGGTGCTGACGCCGCGAAGCGGGCTGCGGCCGAACTCGCCGACCGCGATGACCAGCGTTTCCGCGAGCAAGCCGCGCTCGTCCATGTCGTTGATGAGCGCGGACAGGCCGGAATCAAGCATCGGAGCGCTCTGGCGACGCATGCGTTCGGGCAGGCCGACGTGAACGTCCCACGAATGATTGTCGGAGTTCGCGACCTTCGGCCAGTTGATCTGCACGATGCGCGTGCCCGATTCGATCAAGCGGCGAGCGAGCAGACAGCATTGGCCGAACGTGTTGCGGCCATAACGGTCGCGCACGCTGTTCGGTTCCTGCGTCAGCTCAAACGCATTGCGAGCCCGCCCAGACAACACGAGGTTGAGCGCCTGGCTGTAATATTGCGGCAAGTCGTAACGTGCGACCGCTTCTTCCAGCTCCGGCATGCCCGCGGAAATCTGGTCGCGCAAACGTCCGCGACGTTCCAGACGCGACGCCGGAACCTCGGCTCGCAGCTGCAAATCTTCGGCCGAGATGCGATCCATCTTGGTCATGTCCATGTCGTCGCCGGGCGGGAACAGGTAATACGGATCGTACGCACGGCCCAAAAATCCCGCGGTGCCGCCCTTGTTGACGACGTTGCTCTCTTGCAATGGCCGAGGCATCATGACGAAGGGCAGGGTGGGCTGCGTCGGCGGTTTCAGACGCACGATCTGGCAGCCGTAGTGCGGATAGTCGCGCGGCGTCGGCGGTTCGAGCTGGCCGGACGGGCTGACAGCGTCGGCTTGATAGCCGGTCATCATCTGATAGATCGCCGCCGTGTGATTGAAGAGGCCGATCGGCGTGTAGCTCATCGTGCGGATCATCGTGGTTTTATCGTTGATCGCAGCGATTTGCGGCAAAAGCTCGGTGACGCGCGTGCCGGGGATGCGCGTGTTGATCGGCGTGAAGATGCTGCGGACGCGCTCCGGCGCATCGGGCTTCGGGTCCCAGAGATCGAGATGACTCGGTCCGCCTTGCAGATAGATCATGATGACGCTGCGAGCGCGGTTCCAGCCGGGGCCGCTGCCACCGGTGGGCGGATCGGCCTGCGCCTGCAGCGACAGGATATCCGCGAGCGACAGGCCGAGCATGGCCGAGCCGCCGATGCGCAAGAGTTCGCGTCGCGTCATGCCGTCACAGGTCGCTTTGTCTTGAGAGCCGGGGATAACCAGCATCGCACGTCCTCCGTTTTTGGAAACCGAACCGTTGTAGAGAGCTTACCGGACAAAGGCGGGCAAGGGAAGGAAAATCGGGGGGAATTCGTTTGTGTACCTACGTTTATATCGTCCAGGGCGGGGGTACGTCAATCAGGAAATTCGACGATTCGGAGCCTTGCACAAAAACGGATGAAGCCCCGGGGTGAGGTAATCCGAACCCCGGGGTTCGGATTACCTCACCCCGGGGCTTCATCCGTTTTTGTGGAAAGCACTTGTTCGTTCATTTCGCATACCGCGTCGGATCGCTCATCGATGCGTCCGCGAACGCAAGCTTACGCTCCGCGCATTTGTTGCAATGGCCGCAATGAACGCCGTCGATCGGCCCGATGCACGAGAACGTATGTTCGAGCGGCAGTCCTTGGCCAAGCTGCATCACCGCGACTTTTTTCATGCCGCCGAAGGGAAGCCGCACCTCGACGTTGCCGCTCATGGCGCGATTGACCACGTCTTGAAAGCCGCGGAAGAACTCCGGCGTCGCATCGGGGAACGGATTCGTTTGCAAGGAGCCGAGCGCCACCGCGGGGACCTTGTGAAGGTGGCACCATAACAGCGACTTGGCCAACAGGAGCACGTTGCGGCCCGGCAAGAAGACCGCATCGTCCGCCGATTTCGCGTCCGGCACGTGGTCGCCGGTGATGCTCCAATGGGAGCCGTAGACGTCGGCGATTGGCTCGTCCATCTCAACAAGCGGATGAAGGTTGGGCGAACGCAATGCGTCAAGGAAGCGGTCGAGGCTGGATTTTTCGATGGTTTCCCAGCGCAGTCCGCAGCGCACGTAGATGGGCGTCACGATTTCGCCGCGGCGCAACGCGTCGCCCAGGAGGATGGCGCTGTCGAGCCCGCCGGAGATCAGGACCGCGAGAGTCGTAGAGTTCATTGCCGAAAGATTTGTAGCCGCATTCGCCAGAATGCGGGCTGCGCCAGGACGAAACCCGCATTCTGGCGAATGCGGCTACAAATACGTTGCGATTTGGAAACTACCAGATCAATCCGAACTGCCGAGCGCGTCGATCGCATCCTGACGCGTATCGTAAATCGCCCATAGCGTTTCGAGGTCGAGCAACTTAAGTAACTCCCGCGCGGGTTCGCTGGCGCCGGCGAGCACGATTTCGCTGCCGTGCTTGCGGGCCTGCGAATGGCAACGCAACAGGAACGACACGAACACGGAGCCGAAATAGGTGACTTTGCTGAGATCGACGACGATGCCGGCCGGCGGGTCGGCTTTCAAGGACTGGATGACCATGCGCGCCGCCTGCTCGATCATGGTCTCGTGCATCTCCTCGACTTTCGCGGAGGGCGTGACGACGGCGATCTCGCCATGCCGTTCGATATTGAAGGATTCACTGCTCATGGGATTGGCTCGTTTCTCGTTATCGTTCAACGTTCAGGCGGCGCAGGTCGAACGTCGAACAGGGATATGGTTCGCCTTCCCCCCTCGCACGATCACTTCTTCTGCACATTTATCGTAAACGCCGGCGACGCGTTTTGCAAGTTATTCAGCGCCGACGCGGTGCCGCCAACGCTCGCGTTCGCCACGGTCGCGGGGGCGGCCTTGGCGTCGGCGATCAGTTCCACCTCGGCGTCATTCTTATCCGCCGCGATCGCCGCTTTCGACGCCGTCACATTGGCGGGGAGATTCTTGACGTCGAGCGCAATCGGGCCCTTGTAGCCGCCCTTGCGAAACGCAGTCACCTTGACCTTCGCCTTTTCGCCCGGCTTGAGCGAGACGTTCGCGGGCTCGACCGCGAGATCGAACGGCAGGCCCAGCACCAGCATCAACGGCGGCGCGGCGCTCGAAACCTCTCCAGCCTTCGTTTTCGACTTCGCGCTCACCAGAACAAAGTATTCTCCCAGCGGCGTCTTGGCGTTCAAGTCGAGCGGGAACGACGTCTCGGTCTTGCCCTTCGCAATGGCCGCGACGGTCTTCGGCGCGGGGATGGTCGGCGGCAAGCCGGTCGGCGCGTTGAAGGTAATCTCGTCGTCAAAGCCGGCTTCACGCGTCGCGGTGATCGTCACCGTTGCCTTGCCGCCGGGCACGCCTTCGGGCGGGTCCATCTTGATTGCGAGGCTGAACGGCGACTTCTCCTTGATCGCCAGCGACACGAACGACGCCAGATGCATCGGCGGATACGGCAAGCCGTTCATCGACTGCACGATCATCGCCTTCGCGTTGGCGGTTTGCACCACGGGCTTGCCGTCCACGGTTGCCTTGCCGACGACCTGGAATTGATACACGTCCATCGGCAAATCCGCGGTCGCCGAGACGAGCAACAAGCCCGCGTTCTGTCCGGCCTTGAGCGACACGCTGCCCTTCAGGGCAAGATGCCCTTGCACCGAAACGTCGATCGGCCCCGTGTAGCCGCGTCGCGCGACTTGCACGGGGATCGCCGCCGCGCCGCCGGGCGCGAATTCGAAGCGCTCGCTGACGAGGTTCACGTCGAATCCCGTCGAAGGCGGCAGCAACGAGATGCGATACGATTCGCTCGGCCCGCCGGCGAAGTGCAAGTGCTGCACTTCGAGCACATAGTCGCCGTCGTCGGCCGCCGTGAAGTCAATCTTCTGATCGTTCGGCACCGGCGTCTGCGGATTGCTCTTCGCGACCTCGGCGCCGGTCTTGGCGTTGCGCACAATCAGGTACACGAGCGTCGGCGAATAGAAGTCGAGAGCCTGCGCTTCAATGTTGAGCTTCTGCCCCTTCTTTGCGGAGAACAGGAAGAAATCGACATCATCGCTCTTCTGAATGCGCCCCGACACGGCGCCGGGTATCGCGATGCGGTTCGCTTCCTTGATGCTATTGTTCGGCTCCTTTTCGACATCGTCGCCGAAATCACTCAACGCGATCGGCACCGGCCAACCCGACAGGCCGCCGGGCGTGCTCATTGGCGCGATCCACATGACGCGGGCCGATGGCTCGTTCGGGAACTTCACGTCCATCTTGAATGCGGGGTCAATCGCCGGGCCCGCGAAACTGACCTGTGCCGTCGTGTTGCGCTTGCCGCCCATCGGCACCGCGGTGGTCGCCATTGGAAAGTCGCCGATGCGAATGCGATAGAAAAACTCCGCTCCGCCGCGGTTGAGCACGTCCTTCACGACGACGAAATATTCGCCGCCCTCCTTGAACGTGTAGCTGATACGGGGATCGGTCTGGCAGCCCGGCGAATCGTTATCGAACGCGATCTCGCGCATGCTTTTACTGTCGTAGATCGACATCTGTGCGTCGATGGCGCTGCCGATGCGCCGCGCCTGGCAATCGAAGCTCAAGCGCTGTCCCGCCTTGACCGTGATCTTGTAATAATCGGACAGATCTTGCGCAGTCGCGCCGCTGACTGCCCCCGGAACGGCAACCGCTTGCGCACTCGCCTTGCTGCGATTGTTGCCGTCGCTCACAAGCTGCGGCACCTCATCAATGCAAATGACGCGCAGGTTCGACACGCCCTTTTGCGTCGCGATGCGGAACGGATACCAGCCGATCGGCGTATCCGCGGGAACTTCGATGCGCACCTTGAACTTGCCCGCGTCCTGGCCGTTCTTGTCTTCCTTCGGAATCGTCAACTTGCCCGGCACGCCGACCGTCACGCCCGTCGGATTGGCAAGCAATGTGCCCGTGATGGTGATGTCCATCGCCTTGCCGCGCTGAATCCCGGCCGGCATGAGCGGATTGATCGTCGGCGCCTGCGGATGAATCGGCGGCGGCGCCTTTTGTCCCCACGTCGGCGCGGGGCTTAACACGGTCACTGCAATCGCAACGCCCGCGAGCCAACCGAGAACGACAATACGCTTAGATTTCATGGCCGACCTCAAAGCTGAGGAAAATGAAAGGATTACCAGGCAGGATTGTGAAACTTTTTGGAGGCATTTATCATCTTAAGAAGAGGATAAGAAAGAGAACAGGAAAATACCGCGCTTGTTGCGTGTTCTTTATTTGCGACAATTTTTCTTTTTATGCATTGTGCATACGCGCTTTTTTCGAGCTATATTTAGCACAAGCAAAAGGATCCATACGGAACACCCGCAAGGATGCGGAGAATTGAGCATCCCGAGGAGTAGTTCCCCGTGAAACGTCGCATCCGTTTACGTGGAATCAATGGTGACGTTGAAGGCAAGGCCTGGGAATCGGACAGCATTTTGCGAGCTGGCCGCCTGGCCACGCTCGAAATCGTCCTGGATGATTCTTCGGTCAGTCGCCGCCATGCCGAAATTCGCGCGACCGACAAGGGCTGGCGCGTACGCGATCTCGGCAGCACCAACGGCACCTTTCTCAACGGCACCCGCCTGGGACCAGGCGAATGGGCCATCCGCCCGCACGACATCGTTCGCTTCGGCAACGTCACCATCGTCATCGACAGCCTGAAAGAGACGGCCGAGGTTGACGACGACGACACGAGCTGCCCAATCGAAAATATGCAAGTCGCCGCCGTCGGCAGCCGAAGCTGGGAAGAAGCGTTCAGCTTCGCGTTCGAAGGCCAAAAAGGCCCGCGGCCCGGCGAGCAGCTGCAAGCACTTTTGCGCGCCGGCCATCACCTGGTTCACCTGGAAAGCGAAGAAGAACTCCTGCACACGATCCTGCGCGACGCCGTCGCCACACTTAAAGCGCAGCGCGGCGCCATCGTGCTCGCCGACGGCAGCGAGGGACCGCTCCGCCTCCGCGCTCTCGACACCGGCCACAATCAGATCGCCACGCGCACCGCGTACAGCGCGAGCCTCGCCCAACGTTGCTTCTCTCAAGGTCAATCGATTCTCTGCACCAGCGTCGATGAGGACCCCGAACTACTCGGCGCCAAGAGTATCGCGGAAGGAACCATGGCGTCCGTTCTGTGCGTGCTTTTGCGTACGCCGCGCAAGAAGCTGGGCGTGCTGCACCTCGATCGCGGCCCGATTGAAGAGCCGTTCTCGATGGACGACATGCACCTGGCCGACGCCCTCGCCGCGCACGTCTCCGCCGGCATCGAAAGCGCCTCGCTCCTGCGCAAACAGCGCGAGCTGTTCTACGCCACGATCATGGTGCTCGCCGACCTGGTCGAAATGCGCGACCCGTACACCGGCGGCCACACGCGCCGCGTCACCGAATACGCGACGCTGCTCGCGCAACATCTGCAAGTCTCCGCCCGCGACCTGCACCTGATCCGCACCGGCACTCCTCTGCACGACATCGGCAAGATCGGCATCGACGACGCCATCCTGCGCAAGCCCGGCAAGCTCACGCCCGGCGAATTCGAGATCATGAAGACGCACGCCGTCAAGGGAGCGAAGATCCTGGAGACGGTGCCCGATCTGGCGGAAGTGATCCCGATCGTCCGCTCGCACCACGAACGCTGGGACGGCCACGGCTACCCCGACGGCACCGCAGAAGACAAGACGGACCGTTTAGCGCGCATCGTCGCCGTCGCCGACGCCTTCGACGCAATGACGTCGGACCGCCCCTACCGCAAAGGCATGACCGCCGAGGTCGCATTCGCGGAAGTGGAACGCATGCGTGGCAAGCAATTCGACCCCGAAATCGCGGACGCGTTCCTGTCGATCCAGCAACGCATCGTCCAAGAGATGCAATCCGAGACGAAGAAGATCAACATGCAGCAACTCGGCATGTTGCGACTCGCGGTCAGCTGACGCCAATCACCAATGGGCTTCTGCCATTTAACGGAATGGCGGAAGCCTTCGCTACTCAACCAATTGCTGTTAAACAAGTTACGATACGGCTACCCCCCCTTCGGTCAGTTTGGTGCGCACACAGCGTCAAATCCACCGAACGTGGTCGTGGCCTGCAAATGTTAATTTGGGTACGTTCCGCGCGGAACAGTGGGGTGGCTGCCAAAAATGGCAATGACGACGAGCGTGGCTTTGAAGTCGCCGCCAATGTTTTGGTATCACAAATCGTGATACCTTGTGTAGCGTTGATAGTTCATTTGAGCAGCGTCACAAAACCCGCTTGCTCGAAATGACGGTCCGCGGTCAATGCGTCTGTGATGGCTCGTTTTTGCATCACGACAAATGAGATGCAGTCGGTGAGCGACCATTCCTTGTCCGGTCGCGATTTGAAAAGGCTAAATCCCTGTTCAAACAACTCAGCGGTCGCAGGAACGATCTCGATATCGTTGGCCGACCGCAGGTTTTCGATCATTCTTTGAAAGACGATGCGCCCCTCACCGCGGCAGAAGAAATTGCCCACTTCGACAAGAACGAATTCGGTCGTCACAACGCTGCCCTGAAGCGTCGATGCGACCGCTTTGGCCCGAATGTGCAGCGCGTCCTGCGGGCTGAAAATGGCAACGTAAAAGGAAGTATCGGCGAAGAGGACATTCATTTCTTGGGATGTCCATACAGATAATGATCGACGTTCTGCGCCGCGTCCGCCGGTAGCCCGTCCACCTTGCCGACGACATCGCCAAGCCGATCGAGCAAACTCCGTTTCGCCATATCCGGCGGCGCTTCGATCGCCTCGACCTTCACCGCGGTGCCTTCGGGCAAGTCATTTGGCGTGTCGAACACTACGACTCCATTTTGAACGTGGCCGGTTAGTGACATGATGGATCCTTTTCAACAAACTGATGTCCTTGGCATTTTAGCCGGTTTGTGAGGCAAGCTTCAAGGCTATACTGGCGGTTTATTGATCGCTCACGTTACTTCGCTTTTTCTTACTTCGGATTTTTCCCAGCGCCTTCCGCACCGCTTCTCGAAGCTCTCGATAGTCCAACCCCGGCAACATTTCCTCAAGGGCCGGAATGGCGGCTCCCGCTCCTGGTCCAATTTGGCCAAGTGCGTTAACCGCTCTGAGTCTAATTTCGTAATCGTTCATTTTGATCAGAACAATCAACGTTGGGACGGCGACTTTTGCTGCGTGGCCAATGCGTCCGAGCGCGGTCGCGGCCTCGCCGCATGCGATGAATTCGGCTTCGGATTCGAATTTGCATTTTAGAATCTTCAGCAAATCTTCCATGGCAGGGGACGCCGCCGTTCCGAGATTTGCAAGCGCGCGTGCGGCGCCCGCTCGAATTAGCCCGTCCTTGTCGCGGAGCAAGGCATGCAAAGGAGGTACGAGTGCGTCGGTGTAGGGTCGTCCCTCGTGCCGAAGACCACGTAATGCTTGAAGTCGAACTTTTGGCTTCGCATGTTCCAGAAGTTCACCGAGTGTCCTTTGCGCCTCGATGTGATGGAGCTTGTATTTGATCAGCGCATCCGCGACGCAGGCGCGAACGAAGGGATTCGGATTTTGCAGAGCTTTGATCAGGTACGGCTCACCCACCGCCGGCGGAATGACCGATTCAAAGACGCCGAGTGCATTCTCGCGAACCGGCGCCGCGTCGTCCTGCATGGCGGTGACGAGAAGGTCGTACGGGTCCATCTCGCCCTTGCGAGGCGGCCTCGGATTTCTGTTGGGGTCAACGATGGCGCTGATCGCATCCACGGCGAGACTGCGTGCCAATACATCTCGAAACTTGATGATCACATCAGCCAGATCGGGAAGACCTGGCATGCCAATTAGCCCGATTGCACGCGCAGCGGAAAATCGCATCGGCTCCGACTCGCGTTTGTTCATCAGAATCTTGCGCAGCGATGGTATCGCTTCTTGTGCCGCGGCTCTTCCCAGCATACACGCGATTGAGCCAGCATAATGTTCCCGGTTCTCAGCGTCGGTATATTCCAACTCCTTGAGTACGAGCCTCATGACGCGTTTGTCCCGTTTCGCCAATGCGGCTAGTTTTTCCTGTTCTTCGAAATCGATATCGAATGAATCGATCACCGGCTTCCATTTTTGGAGCGTATTGCTGGCCCATTTTTCGTCAGACATGTTAGGCTCCGTTGGGCATCGCCGCCTCTTCAATCCTCACGCCAAACCCCGCTCCCTTCGGCACCTCAATCATCCCATCCACAATCGCTGGCTGCCCGCCGACCCACGTCATCCACGGCCGGCCGGATTCGGCGAGCGGCTGCGGGTCGAGGGCGGCGAGCGCGGGCAGCGACCATAGCTCCGCGCCGCGATGCGGACAGACGCGCACGCCGTGCTGCTTCGCGATGCGGTAAATCTTGACCAGTTCCGTCATGCCGCCGCACCAGCACACGTCGGGCTGCACGATCGCGTGCAAACGACGCTCAATCAGCTCGGCGAACGCGGCCGCGGTGAATTCGTGCTCGCCGCCGGCAATCGGGATCGGACAGCTTTGAGCGAGCTCCGCGTAGCCGGGCCAATCGTCGGGCGAGAGCGGCTCCTCGATCCAGTCGAGGCGAAGCGGCGCGGCGGCCTGGGCGAACGCAAGCGTGAACGGCACGTCCCATTGCATCCACGCGTCCACCATCAACGCGACGTTCGGCCCCACGCGCTCACGAGCGCGAGCGATGAGGTCGATCAATGGCTTGACCGAGCGATCCGGACTTTTGCCGAGATGAATCTTGAACGCTTTTTGCTTGCCGAGCGGCCCGTCGGGAATCGCGTCCCAGACGGTCGAGTATGTCGGCATGCGTGCGTGAATGGGGCCGCCGAGCAGTTGCGCGATCGATTGATTGGCCGACTTGCCGCGCAGGTCCCACAGGGCGAGATCGACGCCGCTCAGCGCCATGATGGCGACGCCCTTGCGGCCGAACGCGAGCGTCGCGTCGTACATCGATTGCCAGTGCGTTTCGATTGGCTCGGTATCTTTACCTAGCAGGCAATCACGCAGAACCGTCCGCACGATATGAACGCCCGCCAACCCGCCGCCGCCGACGCCGTAACCGGTGACGCCCGCATCCGTGTCGATCGCGATGAGGATCTGGCCAAGCGAGGTGCGCCAATCCGGCGGCGAATCGCACGGCGGCTGACAGGCGCGGACATTGGTGATCATAAGATTGAACCACGGGGGGCACGGGGAGCACGGGGGAAATACAGAAGACAAGAGAGAGAATGGAACGGCTCACCCTAATTGTGCTTGGACAATCTACGGCTCAACTCACCAATCGGAATCTCCCCGTGCCCCCCGTGGTTCACTTAAAAACAAAACCCCTTCCAGGCCCTGGAAGGGGTTTCGCGTTCTCAAGCTCGGCGGGACAAGTGACACTCAGTTCATGACCGAAAACAAATCGCGCGTCGGCGCCGGTTTGCTCGCCTTCGTCGCTTCTTCGTACAGGCGTTGATAGAGCCATTGCATCGACGTCGCCTGCCCCGTCTCCGCCGGTGCGGCCGACAGGAGCATGAACGCCGACGCCGGCTGCGGCACAAGCGCGTCCGCGGATTCAACCATCGTATCGGTAAATCGAGAGTGCATCATCGAAGGCCTCGCATTCAGCTGGTGCAATGTATTCTATACCTATAAACATAGTATAGTATCGAAAACGCCCGGTTTTTTGCTGGGTTCTGGCAATCCGCTTCTTGATTATTTCGCACAAATTACCCACGTAACTCAAACAAACGAGACCATATCCGTCAAAGTGCGGGATCCTGGCGCGATCAAGTTCCGCAAAGGCGGTTTTTCACAATTGTTGATTTTTCCCAATTTGACGCTTGCAAAAGATAGGGGGAATTTACTATCATAGGGCCGGCTGGGTTCGAAATGGATTCACAATCAAAAGGAGTCGAGTAATGTCCAGCATGATGATGGAACGTACAGGGATGGCCATGCCCTCCATGAGCGCCGGCGGCATGACGGCCCCGATGAGCATGCCGAGCGGGTCGCAATGGCTCATGATTCCCCGCTGCACCATGAAGATGGAGAAGTGCACCGGCGGCATGAAAATCACTTGCACCTGCGACGACAAGGCCGCGTGCACCATGATGCAAAACCTCTGCACCATGATGGCCGGCGGCATGGTCAGTTGCTGCATGATGATGAACGGCATGGCGGTGTGCACGTGCAATCTGACGATGGGCATGTGCAAATGTGAGATGACGAAGGACGGAATTTGCATGACGTGCACGTCGGGCGACAAGATGTGCGGCGACATGCTGCAAGCGTGCTGCGACTGCATGGCAACCATGCTCAAGGGCGGTTGCTGCTGCTGCATGATGATCAACGGCAACCCGATTTGCTGTGGTTGCGTCTAATCGATACGCCGCTTGCGGCTTCGCGCTCAAGTCGCGCCGCGCGAACGCAAAGCCGCAAGCGGCGATTTACTTGGGAATCAGATAGACGAAATTCTTCCCGAGTCGACCGCCATAATTCCCCGCCGATATCTTCACCAATCCCGGCGTCTCGACGCTCGCGGCGATCGCTGACTGTGTCGCCTGTGTGATCGTCGCCAAATCCCAGCCATTGATGATGATCTCCTGCACCGACGCGACGCCCGCCGGCAATTTCGATTGGTCGCCTAGCTTTTCTCGCAACGTCGGGCAAAACGCTTCAAACGTGCTGGCTACCGTGAACTTGTAACGGCTGCCGACTTTGGAACCGCTCGCCGCGATCCCGCCCGGAAACGGCATGATCACGCCCGCCACGTCGCGCACCGCCCGCGTCCCCTTTTCCGCGGCTTCGAGCGCTGCGTCGGCGGTCGCACCCATGAACCAGAGATTGCCGCCCATCAAGCCATCGCGAAAACCGAAGCGGCGATCGAGCACAAATTCGCCTGACAATATCGGAATCACCCAGACCTTGCGGCCGAAGCGCACATCGCGAAACTGATGGCCATCGCCGAAGAACGCGATCTTGCGGCCGAGCTTGAAGTAGGTGGGTTCATCAAGCAAGTTGAAACACGCCGTCGTCGGGCAAGTCAGCACGTTTTGGCTCAAGCGCACGAGCAAGGCGCGTTCGAGGCGTTTGTCGCGGTCCTTGTGGAATCGCGGCATGTGAAACTGCACGATCGCACCGGGTCGTCGATCCGGCGTCGCGTCGGGCGCAACATATCGATCGAGCCCGGCCTCGCAGTCGCAGAGAATGCTGCTGGACGGCCTGTCGATGGCGCCCCGAATTTGCATTTCAAGGAAGATCTCTTCTTTGAATTCTGCCCGTTTCTGGGCATAGGATTTAAACAGCATTTTAATAGCCCGGTTTTTCACATTGGCAGC
>DAIOGM010000015.1:0-4151 GCA_036745215.1 Gemmataceae bacterium | reverse complement strand
GATCGAGCCAAACGCGGTCGCGCGCCGTGATCAGCACTTCCGCGTAGATGCTGCGAAACGCCTCGGCATAGGTGTCTTCGATCTCGGCGCGATTAACCGCGGTCAAAACTTGTCTCCGATTATATTGAGTGCAATACCGGCAACGAAAACGATCAAGGAAAGGACAATGGCCACGTAAGCGCAGATCTGGCCGGCCGTGTACATGGCGCTGCCACTGTCGTCCATGGAGCCGTTCTCGATTTGCGGGACGTCACTATTGGCAATGTTGATCGTAAGGCTAGCTACCCCGATCCCCAAACACACGCACAAACAAGCGCAAAAAATCGAAACGATGCCGAGCACCAACACCATGACGCCTCGATGCGGCATCTTGCGGCGCCGGCCGCGCATGTCGCCGTAGAGGTTGTCCTCGTCGAAGCGGCGTTTCTTCTTTTTCTTTTTCCTCCGCACCGGCTCGTCGTCTTCCTCGCGATCATCCAGGCCATAGCCTTCGTCGTCATCAACGTCGCGGTGAGGTTTCTTGCGGCGGCTCGACGTGGGTTTTTCCGAGACGCCGGTCTCCTCGACCTCTTCATCTGGCTCCACCAAATCTTCGTCGGGCTTTTCGAGTTCCTCTTCCGGCGGGGGAACTTCAAGGACGGTTTTGCAGACGGGACAGCGAATCTTCTTGCCCGCGGCCGCGTCGGGGACCTTCAGCTTTTTGTCGCAGCCGGTGCAAACTATGGAAATCGGCATGGTTGCCCCTCACGCCGCGCTGGCGGAGCGACCCTCGCCCGCGTACGTCGCCCGCTCCGTGATGATCATGTCCATGAAAATATCATGCTCCGCCGTCGGGATCTCCGCAAACAGTTGACACTCGAATGCCAGCGCGACAAGCGGCGCGTCGAGCCGGGCGTGTTGCAGCAGCTTATCGTAATAGCCCTTGCCGTGACCCATGCGGGCGCCGCGGCGATCGAAGGCGACGCCGGGGACCATGATCAGATCGAGGTCCGTCGCGCCGACCTGTTTCGTGGACAACGAACGCAGCTCCGCCCTGGGTTCGAGAATCTTGTACATCCCGACGCCAAGCTCGTCCATGTTCTCAAGATGAAACAGCTCCAATTCACCCTTTTCATTGCACCATGGCACGACGATTTTCTTGCCCGAAGCCAGCGCGGCCGGCAATGCGTGGCGCGTGCGGACTTCGCTGCGCACGTCGATGTAATACATCACGGTCCCGGCCCGCTCGTACGCAGGCAAGGCGCCGAACGTGGCGCAGATTTCGACGCTCAGCTCATCTTTGTTTTCCTGGGCATTTCGCTTGGAATGTGCTTCGGTTCGAAGGAGGTTTTTTCGCTCTTGCATCGATTCCTGGATCGTCATGTCGTTGGCGCCTCAATGGATGAAATTCGTTCCTTTCATTGATAGCATCGCCGCGCGCGAATGTCTCGGCTATACCAGACCTTTTCCATTGCGAACTCGAGCGGAGCCGCGGCGTGACCTCGTCCACGCGTGAAGGTTTTTTGTACGGCCTGGTTGCATACGTGTGGTGGGGGCTCGTGCCGTTTTATTTTCTCTGGCTCGGGCCGTTCGTGGCGGGCGATTTCGTCGCGCATCGCATCGTCTGGTCGGCGGTTTTTCTTGGCATCTTGATCCTGCTTCTGCGCCGCGGGCACGAGACGCTGCGCGTTTTTCGCGATCCAAAGCTGTTCGTGCCGCTCTGCGTCTCGGCGGTGCTGGTCGCGTACAACTGGTTGATGTACGTGTTTTGCGTCGCGATCGGCGAGATCGTGCAAGCGAGCCTCGGCTATTTCATCCTGCCGCTCCTGAGCGTGTTCCTGGGGCTGATTGTCTTTCACGAGCGACTGCGGCCATTTCAGCAAGCCGCGATTCTGGTGGCGGCGGTGAGCGTGATTTCATTGACATGGGCGGCCGGCGTATTTCCGGCGCAAGCGTTTGCGATCGCGTTGTCATTCAGCATCTATGCGATGATCCGAAAAAAAGTGCCCGTGGACGGCCTGATCGGCGTGACGATCGAAACACTGGTGCTGACGCCGGTCGCGCTGGCGTATCTCCTCTGGAGCTATTGGGAGCGCGGCGAGACGGAGGACGCGTTGACGCTCATCAAGCTCGCGGTGAGCGGCGTCGTGACGGCGGTGCCGCTGTTGTGCTTCGGCCAGGCGGCGCGGCGGCTGCCGTTCGCGATGCTCGGCTTCATGCAGTACATCTCGCCGAGCTTGCAATTTCTGATTGCGCTTTGGTTGTTCCAGGAGAAGGTGATGGGCGGTTGGCTCAACTACGGGCTGGTGTGGGTGGCGCTCGCGATTTTTTCGATTGACTCGTACTTCCAGTTTCGACGCCAATCGGAGCCGATTTAAGGCCGTGGAATACGATTCCAATCGTGTAAGCGCCCCGGGAACTTACACCATTGGAATGGTGTTCCACGGGCTTTCTAGACGTGACTATTAAGAAGTTTGCTCTACAGGCTCGGACATGCGCAACGCGTTCGCCGGGCAAATCAACACGCACAAGCTGCAACTGACGCAATCAAGCGGCCGCGGCAACCACGGCAGATGCTGGCCCATTGCGAGGCATTCCGTCGGGCACACGTCGGGGCACCAGCCACAACCGGTGCATAGCGTCGCATCGACGACCGGCAATTCGACCGAACGCCACATCGGCTCGACGACGCGAATCTTCGCTTTGCTCATGACGCAGCCTCGTCGAGGATGCGCTCGATCAACTCGATGATGCGTTCAATCGGCATCGGCGGCGCCAGGACGAACGCGGCGCCGAGGTCCCACGCCAGCCCGGCGAGCGTTGGATTGTCGGTTTCCACGATTGCGATGATCGCGGTCTCCGGCACGCTCTCGTGGACGCGCTCAATCAGCGTCAACTCGCGCTCCAGGTCAGCGCCAAGAACGATGATGACGATCGGCGGCGCGGTCGTGTTAACCAGATTTCGACAAGCAGCATGTTGACTGGTCTCGCGAAGCCAAATGCGCCGCGCCTGCGTGAACTCGCGCAGCCTCTCCGCGAGAACGCCATCGATGCCATAGGTGACGATTTGAGCTTGTTGCATCTAATCACTCACCACTCACCACTCACCACTCACCACTCACCACTCACCACTCACCCCTCACCACTCACCACTCACCACTCACCACTATGCCTTGATGCCAAATTTCTCCATGCGCCGCATCAAACGCGGCCGCCAGATTTCGAGCAGCTCGGCAGCGCGCGTTTGATTGTTTTGCGCCAGCTTGAGCGCCAGTACCATCAAGCGGCGTTCGACCTGCTCCAGGAGCGTGTCGAGCGGCAACCGTCGTTCGGGCGGCAATGGGCCATGCTTGACGGAGAACGGCAAGTCGCCCAGCTCGATCCGTTCACTTTTAGCGCGGCGGCACGCATCGCGGATGACTTGTTGCAACTCGCGCAGGTTCTCCGGCCAGTCGTGCGCAGCAAGGATCTTCAACGCCTCGGCGCCGACGCCTTGAACGGCGTGCGATTCCATGTCGCGCGCTCGCAGCAAGAATAACTCGATGAATTGCGGCAACGCGTCGAGGCGCTCTCGCAGCGGCGGCACGACGATCGTGATGGGGCTGACCGCACAGTGAAATTCGTCGAGCAATCGGCCCGCTTGGATCTCGACGCGCGGGTCGTTGCGCTGACCGACGATGAGCCGCGGGAAATCGGGATCCTCACGCATGGTCACGCTTTCCAGCAAGCGCGACTGCCATTCACGCGGCAAGGCGGCCGGCTCGCGCACGTAGATCGTGCCAAGCCCGATGCCTCGGCTGCGCGCTCCATAGATGATTTCGCCTAGCAATGCGGCCGGCACGCGTTCGGCATCGAGGCCAGCGAAGTATTGATGGCGCTGTCCGCTCGCCGCATGGATGGCGCGGGCGAGCCACTGCTTGCCGGCCCCCGCCTCGCCCACGAGCGTCACCGGCAAGCGCGATTGCGCCGCCAGCCGAGCCTGTTCGACGAGCCGATGCATGGCGGGCGTCGCCGGCCGGAGGTCGTCGAGACGATAACGTCGAGTCTGGCGGTCGCGCAGAGCCATGAGTTTTTCGGGCAGTGAAAAAGTCACTTCGACCGGTTTTTCAAGGACGCGCATCGTGCCCAGGATGCCGAGCAATGCCTGAGGGCCGGCCAGCGGCTGAAAATGT
>DAIOGM010000014.1:33109-36807 GCA_036745215.1 Gemmataceae bacterium | reverse complement strand
CGCGAACCCGAAAGTAAAGATGTCGCCGATTGAACGGCTCCGGGCCGTCCAGAAGGAAGGCGAAGCCTGGCTCAAGGCGTATCCGAACTTTCACAAGGCGTATGAAGGCCAGGGCGTCCGCTATGAACTGGGCCATGCCTACATGAGTGAGGCGTTCGCGGAAAAGGAAGCGAAGCTGATCAAATCGTCCTTTGCCAGCGCCAGCGAACATTTCAAGAAGCTTAGCGAATACGACGGCGAACTGGCCGAACGCGCCCGTCAGCTCAACATGCAAATTCGCTTCAAGACCGTCGCCGAGTCCAAGTCGGAACTCAAAGATTTCGACGATTTCGTCATGAAAGCGATGATCGAACGCCGTACGGTGATCGGCCTGTCGGTAAAAATGGAATCGGCAAGCGGCGCGGAGCAAACCAAGATCGAAGCGGAACGCAAGATGCACCTGAAAGAAGTTATCACCGCGCTCAACAAGGCGCTGGCGATGGCCGACACAAAGACGCCGATTCAGAAAGTGGACGACGCCCGCTATTACCTGTGCGGCGCATATTTGGCGTACGGCGATCCGTATCGGGCCGCCATCGTCGGCGAGGCGCTGGGCCGCAGCCGCACCACGCGTCGTTCGCCGGAAGGTGCGTCAACGGCGATTCAAACGTACTCCGCGCTGGAAGCGCGCAATCCCGACGACACCAGCATTCGCCAGCGCTTGACTGATTTGGCGAACTTCGTTCTGTCCCCCGAAGCGCAGAAAACCTGGAGCGGTGATTCGGTGACCTCCCTTGCGCATTATCATCTGGCCATGGCGGCGAAGCGCGACGACGATCCGAAAAAAGCGATCGTTCATTTGAACGCCCTGAAGCCCGATTTCATCGACTACATCTACACGCAGGGCCAGCTCGTCTTCATCGCCCAGGCCGCACGCGAAAAGGCGGAAGATCCCAAGGACAAGAAGTTTTACCTAGACGCCGCCAAGTCCGCCATCAATCGCATGCCGATGTACAACATCAAGGACGATTCGGCGTCGATCATCACCATGTACTACTTCGCCAAGCTGGAGCAGTCGAAGTTCATGTACGCGGAAGCGTTCGACGACATCAATGCGAACAAGCCGCTCGAGGCGAACAAGAAACTGAACGAGATGGCGAAGTTCGTACGCAGTTTGCAAACGCAAATCGGCTCCTTGCCCGGCAAAATCATCTCGCCGGACAATCGCGAGCAGATCGATTTTACCATGCAAATCATGCTCAAATATGCCGACCTGGGCATCGCCGAATCGAAGTTTCGCGACATCACGCTCGGCAATCGTTTCGATCAGGTCCTGGCGGCGACCAAAAACGTCGTGGACGACGTCATCAAGAAGGGCGGCAAGGGCAAGGGCGAGATTGCGATGAAGGATTACCGCGTGACGGCCGACATCTTGAGCCTCGCGCTTCGCGCCAATGTGCAAAAAGGCAACATCGACCAGGGCAAGGAAATTCTCGAAGTTCTCAACCGCCTGACCGGCGTCAAGGGTGAAAAGTCGGGCAACGTCGTCGGCGTGCTGTTGAATGATATTTCCAGTCAGATCAAAACCATGACCGCCGAGAAGGACCCGACGCTTGCCAAGACGCGCGATTCGTACATGGGTTTTCTTGATGTCATCGCTAAGGACAACGATGCCAAGGGAGGCGACATCAACGCGACGATCACTCTGGCGCACGCGTATTCGAGCCTCGATTTCCCCGCCAAGGCCGCGGCCGAGTTCGGCAAGATCAAACCGCCGCCCGGCTTCGACAAAGAGCCGACCAAGAAAACCGGCAAGGAAAACGAGAAACAACTCGAGGAAATGCAGAAAGCGGAGGAAGCGATCAATCGCTACTGGGGCGTCCAGATCGAGTACATTCGCGCCTTGCGTGCCGCGAAGGACAAGGATTCACTGAAAACTGCCGAGGCCGCCGCCAAGGCGATGATCGACAACAAGCACGCTCGCTATCAACTTCACGCGATGATGGAGCGCAACGGCATCTTCGAGGATCAGGAGCGCTATCGGGAGTCATACTTGTTGTGGAAGGATTTCCTTGGCAACAAATCCATTAGCGGGCCCAACCTGGCGAAACCGGAGGTCCAGAAGATCTTCTTCCCCAGTTACGTCAGCTATGTTCGCACGCTTTATCTGACAGCCGAGAACGACAAGACGTTGAAGAATCCGAAGGCGCTCGTCGAGGCGGCGGGAAAGTTGATCATCAATCTTGAATTTGCCAAGACTCCCGAAGGTTGGCAAATCGCTGGGCCGCTCTTCGAAAAGGTGTTCAAGGAAAAGAAATACGAGAATCTCAAGAAAGAGTACGATAAGCAAAAAGCGGCTCGGCAAAAGACAGCGTTCTTACAAAACCCAGGAATGAAGTTCTCCGAACCCGTCGGATCGCCGGTACTTAACGTGCCGCATCCCTGTACATGGACTGATTTGCGCGCGAACATGGTGAAATAAAGAGGACCGCGAAAATGCAGCACCGTTTGGTTTTGTCCCTGTTCATTGGCGTCGTCGCCTTCAGCCTGACCGCGCGCGCCGACACGGTATTCGTCAAGGGCCGGGAGAAAGGCGTCAAGGGCGACGTCAAGGGCGAGGACGCGACGACGGTGACGCTGACGGTCAAGAAAACGGCCGAGAAATTCGCGGCGGCCGATGTTCTCGATATCCATTACGACGACCTTTCGCCCATTGCCTTGGTCCTGGCTGGCGGCGCCTACAAACTGGCCAAGGACGCGGAAAAGGATGGCGAGTCCGCAGACCCGGCGAAGCGAAAGGCTGCGTGGACGACCGCGATTTCGAAATACAACGAAACGCTCAAGCAGATGAAGGCGCACCCGAACGCGATGCGCAACATTCGCTACCGCATCGCCCTCTTGACCTTGAAACAAGCGCAAGACAGCAAGGCTTCCACCGCGAACGCCGTCCTTGAACTACAACGCTTCCGGACCGATTTTCCTAATAGCTGGCAGATCAATCATGTGATGCCGCTGATCGCGCAAGTTCAAATGGACGCCAACGATTTCAAGGCCGCGGCCGCGACGTTCCAGGACATGGCCGACATGGAATCGCTGCCCGCGGAAGTTCGCACGAGCGCCGAGATCATGATCGTGCAAGTCGCCGTCCGCTCTAAAGACATGGCGCAGGCGCAAAAAAAACTCGCCGCGCTCGAAGTGAAGGCCGCGGGAAATCCGAAATTCGCCTCGCGCGTCAAGATGACCAAGGCCGAGGTGCTGGTCGCCTTGCAAAAGCCCGACGAGGCGATGAAGCTCTTGCAACAAGTGGTCAAGGAGAACACCGACAAGGACATCAAGGCCCTCGCTCACAATACGCTCGGCGAATGCCTCTATAACGCGAACCGATTCAACGAGGCGCGCTGGGAGTTTCTCTTCGTGGACACCATCTTCAACCAGGACAAGAACCAGCACGCCAAGGCGCTTTATTACCTATGGAAGACCTTTCAGAACTTGAACGACGAAGTGCGCGCCCAGGAATGCCGCGAACAACTGTTGAGCGCGGCGTTCACCGGCACGGAATGGCAACTGAAGGGTCAAAAGGAAGCCGGGAAGTAACTTGCGCCGCGTCATGGGGCCAGTACATTCTTCAGCAACGTCGTCGCCGCTTTGCCGTTCCACGCGTGCCCGCCGTCGAAGCGATCGACCGAAACGCGATCTTCGGCGCCGAGCGCCGCGTAGGC